>CAIKFI010000023.1 GCA_903826635.1 uncultured Spartobacteria bacterium
GATATGAATGACGGCGGATAGATCAAGCGGTTTTTCCAACTTGATTTCCATTCCTTTGCCCAAAGCCAACTGAAGATACGGCATGTTTTTTGTATCCGCAGTGAAAAGTTGCTCAAGCAGGACTTCAGGTTGCTCCACTGCCTGAAGCAGGGCGACAAGGCCAGAACCACAGAAATCATCATCTGAAAGGGAGGCTGTTCCAATGACTCTATAGGTTCCGACAGCGTAGGGGACAAGGGTTCGTATCTGATGATAGTTCAGGATAAAGGCACGGAGAAGATTCTCATTCGTCCGATGAAGCTCGGATGCAGGCATGGCACCGAAGCGCTGCAGAAGTTGCCCCGGTTTTAGAAACTCTCCACGAGGCGCTTCCGTGAGTTCAAAACGTTGAGGAGGATCGATTTTATGGAGGCGTTTAAGCAGATTGTAATTTCCGACAGATTCGGGGTGAGCAAAGATGTAGTAGCTTCCCATCCAGCATAGAAAGACAAGGCCAATCAGCAGAAAGATGAAGATGGTCCATCCAAAAAGACCATCGGAAGCATAGGAATTACGACGTTGTCCGGAATAGCCGTTGAATCCGTAATATCGTTTTCCTGACATGAGTTTAGGAACGAGAGATGATCAAAAAAGAGAGTTTAGCCCAACGATTTCAGGACTTCGATTCAGGGATGAACCTGACCCGTTGATGCTGATTTTGTCTCCGGAAGTGGTTCAAAAGAAGTGCCGCAACCACAGCTTCTTGAAGCATGCGGGTTGAGAATGCGAAACCCCGTTCCGGTCAACCCGTCGACATAGTCGATCGTGCACCCGTCGAGTCGTGCGGTGCTTTCGGGATCAATGGCTACGAGAGCACCGTCACGCTCGGTGATTGCGTCACCCTCACGAGCACCCTCGAGGCTCATGGCATACTGCAAGCCGGCACATCCACCTTTTTCAACAGCAAGACGTAGTCCCCGCGTTCCGTTCTCTGCGGCTAGTCCTCTAAGATGAGTCGCCGCCTGCTCGGTGATATGGATCATGCCCGTATAAATAAAGAAGCCCTCCAGTTAAGTCAAATCGTGCTCTAGGGGGAGTCGGGGTGAATGCATGGTATTTGAACGATTATTCCTTCATAATTCATCGTTCATCCCTCATTCTCCATCCTCATGGGCCGCATAAACGTTCTCCCCGATATCCTTGCTAGCCAAGTGGCCGCAGGCGAGGTCGTCGAGCGTCCCGCCTCAGTCGTCAAGGAGTTGGTGGAGAATTCCATTGATGCCGGAGCAAAGCGAATTGTGGTCGAATTTCAGAAGGGAGGCACACGCTTGATTCGCGTCACCGACGACGGTTCGGGTATGGACCGGGCGGATGCGCTTCTTTGCCTGGAGAGGCATGCCACCAGTAAAATCAGGGAGAGCGCTGATCTGGTCGCCATCACCACGCTTGGATTCCGAGGAGAGGCGCTGCCCAGCATAGCCAGCGTTTCCCGTTTTCGTCTCTCAACGAGACGCCGGGAAGACGCTTGCGGAACCTTGATATCGGTTTCTGGAGGTAAAATTCATGAGGTGGAGGACTCCGGAGATGCTGCCGGCACAAGGATTGAAGTCGCCGACCTTTTCTTCAATGTTCCGGCACGGAGAAAATTTCTCAGGGGTGAGCAAACGGAGACGGCTCATCTCCTCCAACAGATCGAGACGCTTGCAGTTGCGCATCCGGAGATCAGTTTCATCTGTCGCCGCGATCAGGAGGAAATTTTTCGACTTGCTGCAACTGAGGATCTGGCGGTCCGTCTTCGGGATCTTTATGGAGAGAAGTTTCTCAAAAGACTTGTTGTATTGACCCCACAGGAAACCCAGGGAGTGCGTGTTTATGGGTGGATGGCCCGTCCGGGTGAAGGCAGGAGTGACCGCTCCCACCAGTTGCTTTTTGTCAACGGGCGCATGATCAGAAGCCCCCTCCTTTCACAACCCCTTCGCGAGGCCTGTGAAGGGACGTTGGCCAAGGGACTTCACCCTCCGGCAGTCCTTTTTTTTGAGATGGACCCCTCTGCGGTCGATTGCAATGTTCACCCCGCAAAGAGAGAGGTTCGTTTTCGCGACCCCGGGTTGATCCGAACGGTGGCCCTTCAAGCGGCGCGTTCCGCTTGGAAGTCGCTCAAGCCTTTGACCGATCATGAGTTTTCCCCGGGAGTAGGGACTGATCCTCTCTTCCCGCCGATTTACTCCGGAAAATCGGCGGTTCACCCGACTTGGATGCCGTCCGATCACTCCATACAGTGCGAACTTTCAGAACAGATGTCGGGATCATCCCGTATTCAGGAAACACCCGTCTCCGACGATCCGAATTCCTCGGGATGCGCCCTGCACCAATCCTCTCTTTCAGCGCGCTATATTGGCATGCTCGGCGGTCGCTACCTGCTCTTTGAGGAGAAGGAGAGCCTACTCTTGCTCGAGATCCGAGCGGCCAGGGAGCGATTGCTTTATGAACGTTTTCTTTCTCGTCTGAGCCAAGGCTCTTTGGAAAGCCAGCACCTGCTGATGCCGGAGCTCCTGGAAGTATCCTCGGCTGATCTTGCATGGATTGAAGCGCATCGAGATCTGCTCAATGCTGCGGGGCTTTTCGCGGAGTCATTCGGAGTAGGAAAACACGGGGTTGGAAGCCTGAAGGTGGATGCGATCCCTGCGGATGCGGCAACTCTTCCCATCATGGAAATCGTGGTGTGTCTGGTGGATGAATTACGCAACATTGGCGAGGCTCCTACGCTAGACCGCCGAGGTCGCGAGGTCCTTGCGGCGACTGTCAGTCGGATCGCTGCGGCCGGTGCCTCATTGCCGGATGGACCGGAAGGTGCGATGATGCTCCTTCGGCAACTCCTGGCTTCGGAACTTCCGTATGTGACCCCGAAGGGAAGGCCGACTCTCATACAATTGGCGCCCGGGGAACTGCTGCGGAGGTTTGCAGCATGAGCGATCCCAAAAAGGTTCTTCATGTCATTGACAGTCTCGACCTCGGAGGGGCGCAGACTTTCCTGCTCGATTTGGTGACCCATCTGGATCGTTCCCGATATGAGCCCGAGGTGGCCTCGATGCACGGCAGGGGTGTCTATGCCGCAAGTTTTGAGGCTGCGGGAATCAAAATCCATTCCCTTTCGCCGAAAAAATGGCCTCCTTTCTATCTGCTCAATTTTTGGAATCTACTCTGGAGGGAGCGTTACGACATCCTTCATTTTCATCTTTTCGGCGCGAACCTGTGCGCCAAGCCCCTCGCAATAGCGATGGGGCATCGCGCGATTATTGCACATGATCAGTGCAACGATGCCTCTAGGGAGAGGAATCCCATACTGCTGACGGCTGATGCACTGGCAAACCGTGGGGCATCGCGGATCATTGCGGTCTCGGAGAGCGTGCATCGGTATTTGTTGGAACGGGAGGATATCCCTGATTCCAAGCTGGGAATGATTCCGAACGGGATCGATACCCGGGCATTCTCTCCAGCTTCACATGGTCAGCGTGAGGAAGCTCGTGAAGCTTTGGGGATCCCTCACTCGGCTTTCGTGATCGGTGGTGTGGGACGTCTTGTGGAGCAGAAAAATTTCAAACTCTTCCTGAATGTCGCCTTTCGGATCCTGAGTATCCACCCGGAAACTTTCTTCGTGATTGCGGGAACCGGTCCGCAGGAACGCGCCCTTCTTGAAATGGTTGAACTCTCGGGCCATGGTGAATCCATCCGTTTTCTTGGTCACGTCGCCGATCGAAAAAACCTCTATAGAGGACTTGATGCATTGATGATGACCTCTGATTTTGAGGGAACCCCGATGGCTTTGCTGGAAGCCATGGCCTCGGGACTTCCCGTTGTCGCCTCGGCGGTGGATGGAATTGCCGAGGTCTGCTCCGATGAGAGGGATGGACTGATTGTTCCACCGAGGGATTTGAAGGGTTTTTGTTCTTCCTTGGAGAGGATCATCACGAATCCTGTCTTGAGACGAAATCTTGGAGGGAATGCCCGCAGAACGATTCTTGATCGTTATGAAATCAACTTGCTCGCGAGACGGATTGAGTCCGTATATGATGAGCTGAGTGATCGGTAAGTCGTATGAGTTTAGGAAAAGGGGGCATCATGGGCTTCATTTCTCCATCAACTACATAAAACCCTTTGTTTTTCTCCCCCTGGTGGCCAACTCAAAATTCATTATCAAAGATCCTTTTATGGCAACATATTTCCTCCGGTTGGTTTTTTCATGCATGGTTGGCTGCTTCTTTTTGTCTGGATGCAGTTCCATTGATTACAAGGAGGGGGAATATCCAAGAATGCTGGTTTCTGAGGATCACACCCCGCTTTTTCAAAACGGTCCGGCCCAGGGAAACGGCCCGGATCTCTTTCTCTCCAAAGGTGATGAAGTCAGCGTGATGAGAAGGGAATTCGGATACAGTGTTGTGCGGACTAGTGATGGGGGCAAAGGATACGTGGACAATGAGTCGCTGGTGAAAGCTCCTCCCGAGCCAATTTCACCCACTCAACCCAAAGGGAAGCAGGAGTCTCCGGAAACGTTCAATCCACCGGCAGAGATACCTGGATTCCGGTATTGAAAGGCTCTCCTTGATGAAACTCCCCGGGAGGCAAACCATGTTTACGTTCTAACGCTCGGAGCTACCTGTCATGAGTTCATCCGAATCCGTCATTTCCTTCCAACGCACCTTGAAGTTCCGATCGTAGCGCTGATCCTGCCACTCGATCATTTTTTTGCGCAGAGCGATGAGATTTTCCAATTTCGGGATCAACTCCGAATGCATCTCACGCATAAAACGTACTGCTGCGGGATCTCTCTCCCAGAGGATGCCGTAAGACTGAATAAAATCCTGGGCATAACCTGGCTCGGCACGGTCGTTGGGATACCAGATGTCTGATGGCGGAGAGGGAAGATCCAAGATCAGAGGTGCAATATAGGGATTTTTCATCATCCCGGAGCCGTAGGCCTCTCTCGCCAGTTCTTCCTCCCCGGACCTCCAACAGGCGATCCCCTTTCCAAAAAGAAGCGCAGGCTCCGAGTAGTCCCCGGGATAGTTAATCTCGTATTCCGTCAAAGCTTTCAGGGCCTTGGTATCATCCTCAGCCAGAAGATAAACAAGAGGCAGAAGGAATCTCACTCCCTGATTGTCGGTAGGGTTCAGGGATAAAAGTCTTTGGAGGTCATCAGAGGTTCGATCGAATCGTCCCTGCTGCCATTCTGTCATTGCGTGACCATAAAGTGCCCGCAGATAGGGACGTGTCTCGGAATCAATCCACCATTTTGGTTTTTCCGACTGCCACCGGCGCTCTTCCCGAGAAATGATTTCTCGGTATCCGGTGCTGCAATCCTTCCATCGCCCAGCCTGATAATCGGTGTCGGCCAATTCGATGCGCGCCAAGGAGCAGTCGGCATCCTGCTCGATGGCCTTGCGTAAATGGGCTACCTTTTTCGAGAGAGAGCGTAGTCGCCTTGCCGTTGAGACGAGGCCACGAGCCACTGCTTCACGAGAGCAAAATAACTCTCCTTGAAGATTTTGCATGATTTTTCGGGTCAATTGTTTCAGCTGCGAGGGGTTTCCTGAGGGAAATGCGCCGAAAGCAATTTCGAGACGACAGTCCATGGCAAAACTTCTCCACCCTTCAGTGTCCCAATCCTCGCTTTCCGCAACCATTAGATGGTCGGGAGTGCCGTGTTCCTCAAAGAGGCGGCCCAGGAATAATTCGGCCTTGGCCTGGTCGATCTCCTCGATGATTTCGGGGGGGCTGATCGGCTTTCCCGAGAATGTTGTCACGAGGAGGCAGGTGGGAAGATAATACTCCTTTTCACCACCAGCTTCCGTCGAGTTGGGATTGGGGAGCGGTTCCTCCAAATCCAGCCAGAGAAGTCTCCAGTTGTTTCTTGAACTGTCGAGGGGGCGAATCATGAGACAAGGTTGAGATCAACCTTGAGCACCTGTTTCCTTGAAAAACGATCCATGTAGTGGAGTTCACCATGTTTCTGGGCGTGTTCGTGGACAAGTTTTGTTACCTTCACGTCAAAACAGCAGTATTCCGCAATTTCCATCATCTTGCCCTCGCGCCACCATTTGATTGCATCCAGTCCCTCAGCGGTTTTTCCAACTCCCAGTGTGGCAAGTGCCACAGAATCAAGAGGGAGTTTATGACCGGCTGCCTTCTCCACGACATCCAATAAGTCGAGAGTTGGAAGATGATGGGGAAGATCCAAAATGGTATAGGCCATCAGCACCTCATAATCGAAGCGTCGTATATTATAACCGACCACCAGATCGGCATGGCAGAGAAGGTGAATGAGATCCGACATGCGGTTTTCCGGAAAGATCTCATAAGCAGCAGTCGCTGTGCTGTAGGTTACGCCAACTGAGACACCCATGGCGCTTTTCTTATCCCAGCCTCCCACATCATTGGCGGTTTTTTGCGTTTCCAAATCAAAATAGACAATGTTTTTTGGATTTTCCACGAGGGCTAAACTTAGCTGCTGAGTTGAAAAAAGTCGATCACCCAAAACTCCGCCTCACTTGGCAACCAAAAATCAATAGAAGATTAAAAAGTAAAAAACAGATGAGAGTGTGAAGAATTTAATTGTCAACATGATAAAATATTTGTAAAACAATCGAACTTTATGGCAAAAGAAGAGGCAATTACTACGGAAGGTGTTGTGGTCGAAGTCTTACCCGGTACAATGTTCCGGGTGAAACTTGCCAACGGCCATGTGCTGTTGGCTCATATTTCAGGTAAAATGAGAAAACATTTTATCCGAATCGTCCCCGGGGACAAAGTGACTGTGGAAATGTCACCATATGATTTAACAAAGGCCCGCATTACCTTCCGCACAGCATAACAAACAACATAACAACCCGTAAAATGACCATACCAGACTCCAACACCCTTAAGAAGGGTATGAAGATCGCGTCAAAAATTGAGCGACTTCAGCAAAAGTTACACGATCTCTTCGGAGCAACGCTGGAACTTCCCGTTGCATCCGTGATCATGAACAATCAACTGCTTGAGGCCGCAAAAACGCCGCGTCGCCGCGGTCGTCCTCCCGGTTCCGGGAAAAAACTGACGGCTGACGGCACTCGAACCCCTTCGCCGCTTGCTGGGCGTAAGCGCCCTGCATCTCCCTCAGGCCCCTTGGCTCCGGCGGTTGTCAATGTTCTGAATCGCTATGGTCGTCCCATGAAGGTGACCGAGATCCTCATTGGATTGGAGCATGACAACTATGTCTGGACGGCAAAAAATCCACGACAGACCCTGTATGTCCGCATCGGAAAACTCGCGGGAGTCGTCAAGGCCGCCGAAGGGCTTTATGCCGCAGCGTCCTATGCCGATGCGGCCCCGATGAGTGCCGTTTCAGAGATGGCTCCGGTAACGATTGAGGCGCCCGCGCCCCAGTCGGAACCCTCATCCTATTAAGCGGCAGTCACGGTCGTTGGCGTGACCGGTCGCATTATCCTACCTAACCTTGCCTCCCTTTTTAGGGAGGCGGGGCAGAGGTGGGGAAATTTACCCGCCTTTTCCTCCCGAGGGAGGGAGGGGTTGTTCCGATCCGTAACCTACAGGGAGTGGGTCGACAGATCACTCGCCCTAGCAACGTCACTCATGGAGTTGGGTGTGGAGGCAAGGGACCACCTTGCAATCCTCGCTGACAATCGTTTCGAGTGGATCCTGGCCGATGCCGCCATCCAGTTTTGCGGTGCCGCAGACGTGCCCCGAGCCTCCGATGTCACTCCCCCGGAGATAGCCTATATTCTCGATCACTCCGATGTGGAGGTGGCCTTTTTGGAAAACGAAGAGGTTCTTGCCAAGCTCTTATCGGTCAGGAACCTGCTGCCCAAATTAAGGGATGTCATCCTAATGGAGGCGTCGGGTTCCATCGGAGAGCATAATCTTTCAGAAAATCATGCCTTCTTTAAAGTTCACCTTCTGCAGGATCTGGAAATCCGGGGGAGGGATTTAAGGGAACAGGGAAACCAGGAGGCGGAGCGGCGGATTCATTCGGTGAAACCGGAAGATCTTTTCACCATCATTTATACCTCGGGAACAACCGGAACACCGAAAGGGGTTCAACTAACGCACGGCGCGATCGCTTCGCAGATCAACAATCTACCCTTCACCTTGGGCCCCGGAGACAGATCCCTTTCCATTCTGCCGATTTGGCACAGTTATGAGAGGGTCTTTGAGATTATATCGATCGCAAGCGGCATGGAGACTTGTTATACAAATCTCCGTCATTTGGGAGAAGACCTTCAGACCGTCCGTCCTACAATCATGGTCTCAGCCCCTAGACTTTGGGAAGGGCTTCACCGAAGGATGATGACGCGTGTGGAAGGCCTACCCAAGATCAACCGACTGCTTTTCCACGCCGCCCGATTTTCCGCTCATAAAGTTCGCAGGGCACATGCCTTTTTCTCGGGACAAGAAATCGACCTGACTGGTCGGGGGGGGATTGGATCGTTCCTTTTGGCAATTCGCCATGGTATCGGTTGGATCCTCTGTTTTTTTCCTTGGTTGGTTCTGGATCGATTGGTTCTGAAAAAATTACGATCAGTGGTGGGCGGTCGACTCCGTGGTACGATCTCAGGAGGAGGAGCTCTGCCTCCCCACGTGGACAATTTTTTCAATGATATCGGAATTCCCGTTCTCGAGGGATACGGCTTGACGGAGAGTTGCCCCGTTCTTGCCGTGAGAACTTGGAACCGTCTTGTCATTGGAACGGTGGGACCTTTTTTTCCAGAGACGGAACTGCGTCTTGTCGACCCGCTCTCCGGCACCGTTCTCTTCCCTGATCCCTCTAGAAAGGATGGTGGGAGGGGACGGCGCGGAGAGATTCATGCCAAAGGGCCACAGATCATGAAAGGATATTACAAGGATCCCGAGGGCACGGCCCGTGTTCTTCGCGACGGCTGGTTGGCAACGGGTGACTTGGGGGTGGTGACTTTCAATGACTGTCTAAAAATCGTCGGCCGCTGCAAGGAAACCATCGTGCTTCTGGGGGGTGAAAACGTGGAGCCCCTTCCGATCGAGTCCCGTCTTCTCGAATCCGAACTCATTGATCAGTGCATGTTGGTGGGTCAGGATAAAAAGCATCTCGGCGTTCTTGTCGTTCCTTCGCTTGCAGGGTTCAAGGTGGCTGGTGTTTCGGCCCCTGATCTCACAGCGCTGAAATGCATGGAAGAGGTGCCTCGAATGCTTCGTCGTGAAATCAGTCAGCGCATTTCTGCAGCCAACGGATTCAAGGCCTTCGAGAGGGTGTCGGCCATGGAGATCCTGGAACATCCCTTTGAAGTCGGAGATGAGTTGACCATGACTTTCAAGCTCAAGCGGCATGTCATTGCAGAACGCCATGCCGACGCGATCGAGGCAATGTTTGATTCCTAGTCCTAGTAACTTGTCAGGCCAAATGATCCGTAGCATAGTCTAGGAAAGATATGCAGATTTATATCGACGGCATTTTTTATCCGGAGTCCGAGGCAAAGATCTCGGTTTTTGATCACGGCCTTCTCTACGGGGACGGGGTCTTCGAGGGAATCCGTTTTTACAACGGTAAGGTCTTTCATCTAGAAGAGCATATCGAACGTCTCTACAAGTCTGCGGCCGCAATCTGCATGATCGTTCCCCTTGATCGAAACGCAATGACAGATGCTCTCCTAACGACTATTCGCAGGAATGATCTTCGTGACGGATATGTGCGCCTTGTCGTGACCAGGGGAAAGGGGAATCTTGGCCTCAGTCCCGAGCATTGCCCCAAACCGACGGTGATCATCATCGCGGCGAAGATTACCCTTTATCCCGAAGAGAGTTATGAGAAGGGCCTAAAGGTTGTGACGTGCGCCACTCGACGCATCGCCCATGGCGCGCTCAGCCCCATGGTGAAGTCACTCAACTATCTTAACAATATCATGGCCAAAATCGAGGCCACCCACGCCGGAGCAGGCGAGGGACTCATGCTGAACGAGCAGGGGCTTGTGGCCGAGTGCACAGGGGACAATATCTTCATTGTCAGAGATGGTTGCATCACGACCCCGCCCATTTCCTCCGGGGCGCTTGCCGGCGTCACGCGCGCTGTGGCGATTCAAATAGCAGATGAATTTGGAATCGAGGTTTCCGAACCGCAGATGACCCGTTATGACATCTACACGGCCGACGAGTGTTTCCTGACCGGAACGGCCGCCGAAATTATCCCGGCGGTGGAACTCGACAAGCGTCCGATAGGGGATGGTAGCCCCGGTCCGGTCACCCGCCGCCTGATCGCCCGCTTCCGCGAGTTGACACAGTCGGAGGGCACTCCGATCTTTTAATACAAGACCCTTCTCATTGATGTTCTGCGATGTCTGCAAATCCAAGGATGCCACAGTTTTTCTGACCCAGATCGTGGAGGGAAAGATGCAGAAGGTAAATCTCTGCGAGGCATGTTCCAAAGAGAAGGGAGTGAATGATCCGACGGGATTTGCCTTGGCTGATTTGTTGCTTGGACTGGGTGCCGCCCAGGAGATTGAGAAAAATCCGCTCGGAATCCGCTGTCCGGTTTGCGGTTTCTCTCAAACTGATTTCAAGAAAACCGGTCGATTGGGATGCAGCGCATGCTACGATGCCTTTTCCGAAGGATTGTCAGGCATGCTTAAAAACATGCATCGAGGGCTCATTCACACCGGTAAGATCCCCTCAAGACTTGCCTTGACCCTGATCAAGGACCGTGAGTTGGTATCGCTCCAACAAGGGCTTGAAAAAGCGATCCTCGAGGAGAAATTTGAGGAGGCCGCAAACTTCCGAGACAAGATCCGATCTCTCGAAAGCGAGGGTAATAGGGTGGAGGAGGGGACGCAGGCGGTTTCTGAAGCCGATCCTTTATCCGAGCAAAATCGGCTCTCCTTGATCCCCAAGATAGAGGCCTCTCCCTCCCCGAAGTCGAAGAAAAAGCCATGAAACTATCCAACATTATCGCCAATACCGGCGAGTGGCTCAGTGGGTCCGGGCCCCACGACCAGATTGTTGTCAGCAGTCGTGTTAGGCTGGCACGCAATCTCAAGGGGAAACCTTTTCCAGGATGGGCCAAAAAAGCCGAGCGGGTTGCCGTTCTCGAGGAGATCAGGGGAGCCGTGATCATGCTCCCTGAAATGCAGGAGGCCTTCTCCGAAAAACTTGAAGACCTCTCACCTCTGGAGAAGCAGGTTCTTGTGGAGCGTCATCTCATCAGCAGGGAACATGCCGCCAAGGGGGTCGGGAGCGCCGTGGTCATGAACACGGCCCAGACACTCAGCTTTATGATCAATGAGGAGGATCACCTCCGTATGCAGGCCATCCGTGCGGGTCTTCAACTTGATGAGGTCTTTGCCATGATCAATCAGGCTGACAGTGAGTTGGAGGAGTCCCTCGATTTTGCCTTTCATAGCGAATTGGGTTACCTTACCGCCTGCCCCACCAATGTGGGGACCGGTATGCGCGCAAGCGCCATGCTTCATCTGCCGGGATTGGTAATGTCCGAGCAGGTCAATAAGATCATCAACTCGGTCAACAAGATAGGATTGGCCGTCAGGGGTCTCCATGGAGAGGGAAGCGAGGCGATGGGCAATCTTTTTCAAGTCTCGAACCAGACCACCCTCGGGGAAGCTGAGGAGGAGATTATCAGCCGCTTGAACAAGGTGATTTATCAAATTCTGGAGCATGAGCAGAATGCCCGACAGATTCTCCTTCAACAGAGGGCTGAGACACTTCTCGACCAGATCGGAAGGGCTTACGGAATCCTCTGTCATGCACACTCCATCACCTCGAAGGAGGCTCTGAATCTCCTTTCATTCATCAAGATGGGTGTCGATCTGGGGTTGTTTCCTTGTGGAAACCGACTTCAGGTCGACGAGCTCTTTATCGAGACTCAACCTGCCCATCTTCAAAAAGGACTTCAGGCTGCAAAATTGGGATCCGAGGAACGTGATTCCTTGCGCGCTGCGCTTATCCGCACAAAGTTAAAGAAGATGCCGGAGCCTGAAATCGGAAAAATTCCAACCACGTCAACCACCGCACAATCACCAACAAGCGAGGAATCATGATGAACAACTTCACGCCGCGAGCCCAGCAGGTATTGGCCTTATCCAGAAAGGAGGCAGACCGCTTCAATCATAATTACGTAGGAACCGAACATCTTCTCCTTGGCCTTATCAAGTTGGGGCAAGGGGTGGCGGTGAACGTTCTTCAAAAAATGGGTCTCGATCTTGAGACCGTACGCCAAGAGGTTGAAAAACAGGTTGGCACCGGTCCGGAGACCAAAATGCCCGGTAATATTCCCTACACGCCCCGTGTAAAAAAGGTTTTGGCTCTTGCCGGCAAAGAGGCGAAAGCCTTGCAGCACTCGTATGTTGGTACCGAACATATTTTGTTGGGACTTCTCCGCGAGGGTGAGGGGGTGGCGGCCTTCGTCCTAAAGAACCTCGAAGTTGATCTCGACCGCACAAGGAATGAGGTTCTTAAGGAACTTGACCCGAATTTCACCCCTTCCGAGGAGGGTGAGATCGGTATGGAATCAGGGGAGGGAGAGGAGGTGAGTTCCGGAGGAGGTGCCAGAAAGGAGTCGAAGACGCCCGCGCTTAAGGCTTTCGGGCGCGACCTCACCGAACTTGCCCGAAAGGGTGAACTGGATCCCGTGATCGGCAGATCCGAGGAGATCGAGCGCGTCATTCAGATTCTCTGCCGTCGCAGCAAGAACAACCCTGTTCTCATTGGAGAGGCCGGTGTAGGCAAGACCGCCATTGCCGAGGGGCTTGCCCAGGAAATTGTCAACGGCAGCGTGCCGGAGATTCTTGCCGACAAGCATCTCATCACGTTGGATCTGGCACTCATGGTGGCCGGCACCAAATACCGTGGCCAGTTCGAGGAGAGGATCAAGGCGGTCATGGATGAGATCAGGAAGAACAAGAACATCATTCTCTTTATTGATGAGCTTCATACGATTGTCGGAGCCGGCTCGGCTGAGGGTGCAATGGATGCCTCCAACATTATCAAGCCGGCACTGAGTCGTGGAGAACTCCAGTGCATCGGAGCGACGACGCTCAACGAATACCGCAAATACATCGAGAAGGACTCGGCCTTGGAGCGTCGATTCCAGTCGGTCAAGGTGGAGGCTCCTTCCGTTGAGGACACGATCCTTATCCTCAAGGGGCTGCGTCCGAAATACGAGGCTCATCACAAAGCCGTCATCACCGATGCGGCCCTTGAGTCTGCAGCGAAACTTTCCGATCGTTATCTCACCGGACGGTTTCTCCCTGACAAGGCAATTGATATCATGGATGAGGCCGGTTCCCGTGCAAGGATCGGTGCCATGACCAGGCCGCCTGTTACCAAGGAAATGGAACTTGAGATCGACCGCATACGCGGGGAGAAGGAGGCTGCGATCAAGGCACAGGATTTTGAAAAGGCCGCAGCTCTCCGGGACACCGAGAAAAAGGCCAAGGAAGATCTTGAGGCCGCGCTGGCTGTTTGGCGTCAGACCCGAGACGAGAACGAGGTCATCGTGGGTGAGGATGAGATCATGCATGTGCTCTCCAAGTGGACGGGTGTGCCTCTTCAACGCATGGAGCAGAAGGAGACCCAGAAGTTGCTTGCCATGGAGGAGGATCTGAAAAAGCGCGTGATCGGTCAGGATGAAGCCGTCACGGCCATCAGCAAGGCGTTGCGCCGTTCGCGGGCCGACCTCAAGGATCCCCGTCGCCCAATTGGTTCCTTCATCTTTTTGGGGCCAACGGGAGTCGGCAAGACCTTCCTTGCAAGATCGCTCGCGGAATTCATGTTCGGTGATCCTGATGCGATCATCCAGATCGACATGTCCGAATACATGGAAAAGTTCACCTCCTCGCGCCTCATCGGATCACCCCCTGGTTACATCGGGCATGAGGAGGGTGGTCAACTCTCCGAGGCGGTACGGCGGCGTCCATACTCCGTCGTTCTCTTCGATGAAATTGAGAAGGCCCATCCGGATGTGATGCACTTGCTTCTTCAAATCCTAGAAGATGGAACCGTGACGGACAGCCTAGGACGCAAGATCGATTTCCGTAACACGATCATTATCCTGACATCGAATGTGGGTGCCGAACTCATCAAGAAGCAGACATCACTCGGATTTGGCGCCCCAAAACTTGACGATAATCATGACACGATGAGAGATAAGGTCATGGAAGAGACCAAGAGGGTCTTCAAACCTGAATTCCTGAACCGTATCGATGACATCATCGTTTTCAGGACACTCTCCAAGGAGATGCTCACGAGGATCGTTGAATTGGAGGTCTCCAAAGTCCTCAAGCGTATCAAGGACAAGGATATCAATGTCACCCTTGACGCAGCCTCTATAGAATTTCTTATCGAAAAGGGATACGATCCAACCTACGGAGCCAGGCCGATGCGTCGTGCCGTGGAGAAGTATCTGGAGGATCCGATTGCGGAGGAGATCCTACGCGGCTTCTACAAGGCAGGGGATCAGGTTCAGGCGACCCGAGACGGAGAGAAACTATCCTTCAAGGTCACCACAGCGGGCGCGCCGGCCAAGGTTAAGAGCGAGAAGAAAAAAAGCTGACCTGCCCCGCGGCACCAACCCATGGCTATCCAGGGCGCCTGATCAGCCCAGTTTGGCCGTTGGGAGGGAGGTTGGTTCATTGCTTATCTGTGGGCCTGTCAGGAAATCGGTGGGGGTGGGAGCATAGTCTTAGTCTTGGGAGTTTTTTCTTTTATCAGGAGCGCGAGGAGGGCGCCGATCACGAGTAGGGCACCCGCCGTAAGGAAACTGGAGTTGAAGGTACCGCTACCGGCCTTCAGCATCTGCTGGATTCGGCTCAAGGCGAAGCCCCCGACTCCCCAGGCCGTGAAGAGGCATCCGTAATTTATCCCAAAGTTTTTCAGGCCCCAGAGGTCCTTGGTCATTGAGGGAAAAATCGAAAGGTTGGCTCCGTAGTTGAAGCCTATGAATGTTGCCAAAAGGACGATTAGGAATTCAGCTTCCCCTTCTGATGAGGTAATGGGTACGGCCGCAAACATCAGAAGGGCCTGGATCGACAAGACAATGACGAGTGTCCGGCGCCTCCCGATTTTGTCCGAAAGGATTCCCGCCACGATTCGACCGACCGCGTTGCCAAGAGCCATCACCGCGACAGCCACGAAGGCCGACTCGCCCATTGTTCTCCTGGCCATGCCGCTGATGCTGCTGATCACCATAAGGCCGGCACCAGCGCCGATGAAATAGAGTGCCCAGAGGTGCCAGAAAGACGATGTCCTCAGGATCTGGGAGGGGGAAAGCTCCGGAGGGATGACTAACTTTGTTCCGGCGGACGGCCCCGTAACGACTGCTGAATAACTTGCGGGAGGATTAATCAGAAGCTGAGCCAATCCGCAGACAATCGCGGCAAAAGCGATCCCGAAAAAGAGCATCGACCTGAGCAGTCCAAAATTTCTCAACATAAAATCGGAGGCCGGCGCAAGGTAAACGGGTGCGAGGCCGAACCCCGCAACAACGATTCCGGCGATCAGGCCTGTTTTGGAAGGAGGGAACCATTTCAGTGCGGGTGGTGTCGCCGAGGAGTACCCGAAGCCGATCCCAGCTCCAACCAACACGCCGAAGCCGATTACCCAGACAGCGTAGCTGCTGGTCGTGGAGATCATGATCAATCCTGCCGCCACAAGAAGCCCTCCGACCGAGGCCGTGATGCGGGGGCCGAAGTGATCCTGACAGCGTCCGGCAAGGATCATCGAAAAGGAGAAGACCAAGCAGCAGAGAGCGTAGGGATCATTGAGCTGGGCACCCTTCCATCCGAAGTCCTTCTCAATCGACCCCTTGAAAAGGCTCCAGGTGTAGAGAACTCCGAGGGCAAGGTTGATGCCCAGGCCGGCAAGCACAACGCGCCAGCCATGATGGGGGTGAAGGGAGGTGGGGGAAGTCACAAGGGCTCTCCTACAGGGCGCCACGGTGGCAGGGAAGAAAAAAGGAGCCCCCCGGTAAACCCTTCGAATCAGATCAGGGAATATACGCCCCTCTTAGGGAACCGGGGACCTCCTTGGGAACGTTCGCCGCTCCCTTGTAGAGATCTCACTTAATCGGATGAAGGCCCGTGAATGAGTGGAGTTTCCTAAGAAGTGGAGGCATAAACTCCAATCCCTGGATCACCCTTGGGGCGTTACCCGAGCGTGACGCCAAACATCTCTCCCTTGCTGACGCTGAGGGCGAAGGTGGCCAAAAGTTCCGCGGTCTGCTCGAGATCGGAATACTGGATCATCTCCACGGGCGAGTGCATGTAGCGGTTGGGGACTCCTATGGAGACGGTCGGGATGCCGCCTTTCTGCTTGAAGATCGCGTCGGCATCCGTTCCCGTTGCCCGCGGATTGACTTCCACCTGGAGGTCGATTCCGGCTTTCTTGCCTACCTTTTTAAGCCGTTCGTTCACGACCGGGTGATTCACGCTTCCGAGGCTAAGGACAGGCCCCTTGCCCATGCCAACCTCGCCGTGCTTGGCCTTGGAGCAGTTAGGGATATCGGTGGCATGGGTGACGTCGACAACAAGGGCGACATCGGGGTGGACTCGGTAGCCGGCCATTGAGGCCCCATAGAGTCCGTTCTCCTCCTGGATTGTGGAGACGGCAACCAGCTTGGCCTTGAGCTTCTCCTTTTTCAGCGAGGCGAGGCGCAAACCCTCTGCGGCAGCCCAGGCGCCGATTCGGTTGTCACAACCCCTCGCGGCAAAGCGACCCCCGGCAAGTTCTTGAAATTCAGCGGAGTAAGTCACGGCATCCCCGACACGCACCAACTTATCGGCTTCCTTCCGAGAGGAGACGCCGATGTCAATATGCATGGTGTGCAGCTCGGGCACCTTATTGCGGTCGTCGGGCTCCTGCATGTGGATGGCAAGCAGACCCGTGACACCGGGTACCGGTCCCTCTGCCCCGTGAATCGTCATCCGCTGGCCCCTAATGAGAGTCCTGTCCACCCCACCGATGCCCTTGAAGTAAAGAAACCCCTCCTCCGAGATATGAGAGACCATCAGTCCCAATTCATCCATGTGACCGCTGATAAAAATGGTTGGATCCCCTTCGGGATTGAGGGTGGCGTAGGCATTTCCATACGAATCGATCTCGACGGAATCGGCAAACTGACTCACGTAGTCGACCCAGATCTTCTGGCCCCGGGTCTCAAAGCCAGAGGGGGATGGTGTGTTCAGAAGCCTTTGAAGGAATTGATACGGGAGATTATGGTTTTTCAGGTCTTCTGTTTTTTTTGGAGATAATGATTTCACAGGATTTAAAAAATGACCGAGCTTAGGATTTGAATCTTAGGGGATGAATAGGGAGAACTCTAGTTCAAGATGAAGGAGTTTCCCCCTGATATTTGAAGAGGCGCCCTATCCAATCAAGTTTTGCGCTTTCAACCAGTGATGGCTCCTTGATTCTCCTTGTCAAATGATTGGCAAGTGGACATGCTCCACGTCTTCAAAAACATGACGACTACAGAAACAGCAGAAATCGCAGCACTCCGGCTGCACGAAAAAGACACAGGAAGTGCTGATGTGCAGGTAGCTAACCTTACCCAGAGGATCACCGTTCTTACGGAGCACCTGAAGGGCAACGCAAAGGATCATTCATCCCGCCGCGGCCTCCTAAAGATGGTTGCAACACGCCGCCGTCTTCTTGATTACCTAAAGGATCGCGCCTCCGAGCGTTATCAAGCGGTCATTGAGAAGCTGAACCTGCGTAAATAACGCATCACGGCCCTTTTTTCCCCAGATGCCGATCAAATACGATTGGTGAGTTCCGGAGAAGTGAAGGATTCGTCTCAAGACACACATTCTCCCTGCGTATTTTTCAGCGTTAGGGATCGTATCCAACCCACAAGAACCATGCAGGCACCCATTCCGGGTGCCGTCCGCATCACGGGCGTCCAACATTAACGCGCGCCCATCGGACTCAAGCATCCCACACCCAAACCTTAAATTCCCATGTCACACACCATCGTCACGGCCCTTGTCGGCCAGAATCCCATCAGCTTTGAAACCGGCAAGATCGCCAAACTCGCAGACGGAGCCGTCATGGTCCGCTCAGGCGAGACCATCGTCCTCGTCAGTGCTGTCTCCGCTACCTCCGTCAAGGAAGGGCAGGACTTTTTCCCGCTCACCGTCGATTACAAGGAGAAGGCTGCAGCCGTTGGCAAGTTCCCCGGTGGCTACTTTAAGCGTGAAGGTCGTCCTAGCGAAAAGGAGATCCTGACCGCCCGCATGACCGACCGCCCTCTGCGCCCCCTCTTCCCGAAGAACTACTTCTACGATACCCAGATCATCAGTATCCTGCTCTCCGCAGACGGCCAGATTGATCCCGACATCCTTTCCATCAACGGTGCCTCGGCCGCCCTCTGCGTTTCCGACATCCCATTCGAGAAGCCGATCGCCGCGGTCCGTGTTGGACGCGTGAATGGTGAGTTCGTCGTAAATCCGACCCACTCCGAGCGTGAATACAGCGACCTCGACCTCGTTTATGTCGGCGATGGCGAGAACGTCATCATGATCGAGGGTGCCGCAAATGAGCTTCCCGAGGAGGACTTCAAGAAGGCCCTCGATTTTGCCCGTGAGCAGACCCGTCCACTGATCGCCGCTCAGAATGAGTTGATCGCCAAGGCCGGCAAGCCGAAGCGTGAGTTCACACTTCTCAATGTTGACCAAGGGATGCTTGAGATCGCCTACGCAGTCGCAGGTGACCGCATTGAGTCAGCCCTCTACACCCCCAGCAAGGTTGCCCGCGGCAAGGCCGTCGGAGCCCTCCGTGAGGAGGTAAGTGCCAAGATCCTTGAGAAGTTCCCTGCCGCCACCAAATTCGAGATTTCCCAGGCGTTCGATTACCTTCAAAAGAAGGCTTTCCGTGTTAGCATCCTTGACAAGCAGAAGCGCTGTGACGGTCGCGGCCTCCTTGAACTCCGCCAACTTTCGAGCGAGACCACCGTCCTGCCTCGCGCCCATGGTTCGGCACTCTTCGCCCGTGGCGAGACCCAGGCCATGGCACTCGCCACACTCGCAACCTCCGATGAGGCCCAGATGATCGATGGCTATGGCGGGGGCGAGACGACCAAGCGTTTCCTCCTCCACTACAACTTCCCTCCATTCAGCGTCGGTGAGACGGGCCGTTTCGGTGGTCAGAACCGTCGCGAAATCGGCCACGGAGCACTTGCCGAGCGTTCCATCTTCCCAGTCATCCCTAGCCAGCAGGAGTTCCCCTATGCGCTACGCGTGACCAGCGAGGTCATGGAGTCGAACGGTTCCACCTCTATGGCCTCGGTCTGTGCGGGCGTTCTCGCCCTGCTTGATGCAGGCGTCCCTCTCAAGCGTCCGGTTGCGGGTATCTCCGTCGGACTGGTTTCCGAAGATGACGGCAACGGCAGGCTCACCCGCCACACCCTCCTGACCGATATCATCGGCAGTGAGGATCACTTCGGTGACATGGACTTCAAGCTTTGCGGTACCGAGGCAGGAGTCACTGGATTCCAACTCGATCTCAAGCTCAAGGGCATCAGCCATGAGCTCATGGCATCCGCCATTGATGACGCTCGCAAGAACCGTGGACTCATCCTCGATCATATGAAGCAGACTCTCCCGGCTCACCGCAGCGAGATGAGCAAGTATGCTCCCCGCATTGAGACCGTGAAGGTTCCTCAGGACAAGATCGGTCTCATCATTGGCCCCGGCGGCAAGACCATCAAGAGCATCGTCGCTGAGACAGGTGCTGAGATTAACATCGAGGATGACGGCTCCGTGAACATCTACTCCAGCAACGGCGAGAGCCTGAAGCGTGCGAAGGAGATCATCCTCGGCATGATCAAGGAGATCTCCGTTGGTGAGATCTATCAGGGAACCGTTGTCTCCATCAAGGAGTTCGGTGCCTTCGTCGAGGTCCTGCCTGGCAAGGATGGCCTCGTCCACATCTCGGAGCTTGCAGACATGCGTGTCAACAAGGTCGAGGATGTCGTCAAGACCGGCGATGTCATCTGGGTGAAGTGCATCGGCGTCGATGACAAGGGACGCGTTAAGCTCAGCCGTAAAGCAGCGATGAAAGAACGCGATGAGGCTGCTGCTCCTAACGCCTAAACTGTCAGGGAACCTCTTTTAGAGGTCCTATCAATCAATGAAAAGCCCCGGGATTTCCCGGGGCTTTTTTTGCGTCAAAATCGTGACATAACGCATCTTGCTACCCAACGATACGTGGCCATATACGGATTGGTGTCTCACCGCATAAATTTCATGACCTACCGTTACGCTGCTGCAATTATAGCTGCTCTTTCAATTCTCCTAGGGGCCGCACGAGCCCAAGACAACTCAAACTCAAAGCCAACAACATCTGCGATTCCCTTGCCAAGCGCCACCCCTTGTGCAGTACCAAAGCCTTCTTGGAAAGACTCTCTACTCGTCCGATGGTGGCGTGGAGATTTACTTGATGAAGCCTATAAGAATTCAAAGGCTTATTTTAACGAATTAAACAGCTCCATCAGCACGATTGATGATTGGAGTGGACGACTCCAAAACTACTGGTCTGGAAGCGGTGCAACTGGAAATTGGTTTAGGATCGGGAAAACAATGAAGGATTACGGACTGACGATCTCTGGGACGGCTAAGGAGACTTTTGTGGGACAACTTACGCCTAGCGCCCTTCCTCAAAAATATAGCAAATCGGGATACTCTGCTGGCCCCCTCTCTAACTGGCTGAATGAGGAAAAGCTCAACTTCACGTATGATTTCGGCAAGATCTTCGGACTCATGGGGCTTACTGCAGAGTCGGATTGGCGTTACAGGACGATGGATGGCAGCCAGACAGATTATTATACAAGGAACACCGCTGGAACGATGGGCAACTCCTCCATGTTTGATCCTCAAAAGGATAATAGTGGAATGGGGCCTCGTCTCATGGGTCAGTATCTCCAATGGCAGACGGACATGTCTGCAGATCCTCAGTTCATGATCAAGGGAGGGTGGATGAACCCGTATGAGGATTTTCTCAGTCAGCCCGAATCGAAGTTCTACCAGAATAATGCCATTGCTGCAGCCAAAGGCATCGGAGGCGGTATCAAGTATTATCAGAATGGGAAAACTTATAGTGGTCAAGGGGTGCCTTGGACCTCCACCTACGATACTTGGGGTGGTGAGTTCCGTGTGAAGCCCTCCTCCGAAACCTATCTCCGGACATTCGCCGGACTTTCCATTGCTGGTGAAGGTGGCGTTGCCTCCACCCCGCAGAATGCTTCTGGATACAACAACCACGGCATGAATTTCCAAGGAACTGCTAAATTCGATCCGAATAGCAGCAACTATGGGCAGACAGGTGTCTATCAGATGAATGAGCTTGGATGGACCCCAAAGCTTGGAGATGCCAAGTTGGGTGGTCATTATTCCATCGGCAGCTACATATGGGGTCAGAATAATGGTGACTGGGGAAGTCACTCCGGGAATGCAACGATCTGGGGACTCTATCTTCAAGGTGATCAGCGCCTGACCTCGGTGCAGGAGAGCGCACCGGCAACTCCCTCGCTCAGCAAGAACCCGGTTGCTGCCGCTCCGACCTATTCCAAGACTCGAGGTCTCTATCTTTTCTCGGAACTTAGCTATACTCCTGCCGATGCGTGCGCGATCCCCTTCTACTACCAAATCGGCCTGAACTATCATGGACTCTTCAATGCACGTCCAAGCGATGTGTGCGGGTTCGCCGTGGGTGAAGGATTCTACAGCCAGAATATGAATGACTCACTTCCCAAGAATCAGGGGGGTGCTGCCAACAGTTATGCAAGCCAGTACTTTTCCACCACCTGTGTCTGGGAGGCTTTCTACAATATTCAGATTAACAAGTGGATGGCCTGCTCCCCTTACGCCGAATATATTATTAATCCTGCCGGTAACGGATCTTGCGTCAATGCGGCAGTCCTTGGTGCGCAGATTGGTGTGAAGTTTTAATTGGTTGACAGGTTGGGCCTCTGAGCTCCCTGAGAGAACTCTCGGAGGGATTTTTTTAGATCTTACCATCAAGTGAAAAAGTGTTTGGTGTGGATTTAATTGGCACCTCGCTGAAGCGAGTGGGTTGAAGGGTTGAGTGGAGGGGCAGAA
>CAIKFI010000024.1 GCA_903826635.1 uncultured Spartobacteria bacterium
AAACTCTATTGACCCCGAAATGGTCATGGACACTCTTTTGGATAAGATCAGTAGCAAGGGGATCACGAGCCTGAGTGAGGAGGAACGCAACTCGCTGGAGCAGGCCCGTCAGGCAATGCTTGCTCGCGGGACTGGCGGATCGACCCGATAACAAAGCGGAAGGCCTTCTTTTCAGAGCATGTCCAACTCCATGGAACAACTCCGGGGGATCGTGACACGCCTTCGTGCGCCGGAAGGTTGCCCATGGGATCGTGAACAGACTCCCGCCTCACTGAGTCCCTCTCTCCTTGAGGAGGCTTACGAGGTTGCTGATGCCATTGAGCGGGGGCACCCTGGGGACCTCGAAGAAGAGTTGGGCGATCTCCTGATCAATATTCTCATGCAGGCTGAAATCGCCTCCGAAAGGCAATCCTTCTCGCTTGACTCGATCGCAGCGAAGGCCGCCGAGAAACTGGTCCGCCGTCATCCCCATGTTTTCAGTGATTCCCTGGCCGGGACAAGCGAGGCTGTCCTGACCCAATGGGAGGAGATCAAACGTGCCGAACGAAAATCAAAAGGGATCGATCCGGACGGAAAGGAATCCTTGCTTGCCGGGGTGGCGCGTGCCTTTCCAGCACTTGTTAGAGCTCAGAAAATTCAGAAAAAAGCGGCCAAGGCAGGATTTGACTGGGAACGTCCCGAGGATGTGCTGGAGAAGATCCGGGAGGAGGTTGCCGAGGTTGAGGTTGAACTCAACGCGAAGAATGATGATGATCGACTGGCCGAGGAGGTTGGGGATCTGCTCTTTGCCGTGGTCAACCTATCACGTTCCCTCTCTCTTGATGCGGAGTCTGGACTGCATGCGGCCACGGAGAAATTCTGCCGCAGGTTTGAGACGATGGAGCAACTGCACCTTGAATCGTCTCCAGTGGCCGAATTTTCAAAGCTCTCCTTGGTTGGAATGAATGAGCTTTGGGAAAGAGCCAAATCATTGGAGAATAAGTCATGAAGGATGGCAAGGAACCGCCTCCGATCTCGCTTGCGATCACCTCGCTCAATGAGGTCAACCGGTTGGGGAAGTGTCTTGCCAGCACGGCGGGGCTGGTCAGGGAAATCATCTTGGTCGATAGCGGATCGACCGATGGAACGATTCGCTTTGCCGAAGAGTCGGGTGCTCGCATTATTTCACAGAAATGGCTAGGGCATAGTGCCCAGAAACAGGTAGCAATCGACCATTGTTCCCAGCCCTGGGTGTTGATCCTTGACTGTGATGAGGAGATTTCCGAGGAACTTAAAGGCTCGATTGTTCGGTTTTTTGACTCAGGAGATGCGGATTGGTTCCATGGTTGCCGATTCAATCGAAAGGTTCGATTCCTAGGACGCTGGATCACGCATGGGGACTGGTATCCGGATACCAAACTCCGCCTTGTGCGTCGTGAGAAGGCACGCATGGAGGGTAATGCAACCCATGACACGGTGATGGTTCAGGGATCCGTTAAGTTTCTCAAGGGAGATCTCCTGCACGATTCCTATCCGACCATCCAAAGCTATCTCGACAAGATCGGGCCGTTCTCTGATGAATTCCTAGCCAGGCAGGTTCAGGAAGGTAGGAGTTGGTCCCTTGCAGCCAATCTGTCACGTCCTCTATGGCGTTTTTTTCGCGCCTATTTCCTAAGGTTGGGATTTTTAGATGGTTTTCCCGGATTCTGGATCGCCTACGCCACCGCTTTCTCCGTCTTTATCCGATACAGCAGGAGTTTTGATCATCAGGGGACAGGCAGGACTGAAACTTGAATGTTTCAAGTTTCCAGTGATGTGTTCATTTATTTGTAGTCAGGTTGATTTTCGGCTTTGAAATTCCTGACTTTGGGCCACATCATAAACTCATGTCCCTGACACGACGCTCTTTCTTGGGTATGCTTGGCCTAATTCCCGCTGCACAGGCGATGGGCGTTCCAAACACCAATTCTGATACTTCCACCGGAACGATTCCGCGTCGGAAGTTCGGTCGTCACGATGAGATGTTCAGCATCATAGGGTTTGGGGGGCACACCTTGGCTTTGGCCCCCACAGTAGAGGACGCCACGAGTATCGCCCATTACGCAATCGACCAAGGCGTCAATTTTTTTGACAACTGCTACGAATATCATGACGGGCGCGGTGAGGTCTGGATGGGGCAGGCACTCGCCGGTGGTTGGCGCGACAAGGTCAACATCATGTCCAAGGTCTGCATCCATCACGGCAAGGATTTCAAGCATCCTTACACGGGCAGTGAGAAGGAGATTGCTCTCCAGATGCTTCAGGAACAGTTAAGGAGGCTTAAAACAGATCATCTCGACCTCTGGATGATCCATGAGGTTAAGGATGCCGATGTGGCTCCGGCTTACGCCAAGGGAGGGGTCATCGAGGCCCTTGTAGAGGCCAAACAGAAAGGACTTGTGCGTTACACCGGTTTTACCGGACATGACAGCCCTGAGGCCCATGTGAAAATGATCGAGGGCGGATTCCCGTTCGATGCATCACTCATGCCGGTTTCCGTTCTTGGAAACACGCTGCACGCCAAGGGATTTGACACAGTGGTGATGCCCCTCCTCAAGGAGAAGGGGATCGCCTGCATCGGAATGAAAGGGTTCGGAGGAAGCAAGCGGGCCAACCTGCACGGGATGGTCTCCATTAATCAGGTCATCAACTATGCGCTGAGTTATCCCGATGTGACAACGCAGTGCCTGGGGATCGATTCCATGACCTTTGCCGAGCAGGCTGTTGCAGCGGCTCGAGTTGCCAATCCCATGACCCCTGAAGAGCGACAGAAATTCATTGTATCGATCCAGGCGCGCGGCGGAGCAGATTATGCAATGCATTTGCAACCTGGTTATCACGACGGTGCCTGTTGCATCGCATAGAGATTAGACGGTTCCTGTTGTCCCGTCTGAAGTTTAAGCGTTTTCAAAAATTCCAGAGCTGTTCTTTGGGGCGGGATGGAAGACTTTGCAGTGTTGCATCACTTGGGCATTAGCGCACGACCACAACCGCTCGCTTACGCCTCTCCGGGCACCTCATGGCACTCCCAAAGGATCGGCTACATCTTTACTTTAAACGCTCCAGAAGATCGGATGGATCCTGCGGCCTCTTTCTGGCCACCATGTCAATCATGATACCTTTGTCTGGAAATGCTTTTTCCTGAGACGGTCACAAAAAAGCCGAAGCCACCTCCATATAGAGGCTGACTCCGGCTCTTTTTAAGAAAGAGACTTACCGATTAATTGGAAGTTTTCTTTGGCTTGATTGGCGTGGAGGCGGGAACAGCGTTGGTTCCTTTAGCGGCTTGCTGAGCCTGGATCTGCGAAGCAAGGTTCTGGACTGCCTGTTGTAGATCTGTGAGCGGCACCCAACCGATCAGGTTACCCTGCTGGCCTGTTGATTTATCTGCAAAGGATGCAGCATTCAGGAGGCGTGCCTCCCCAGTCTTTGTGTTCCATTGAACCACGGAATCAACCTGCTTGTCGGCGATCGTTAGTTTGGTGGCGATACACTGGAATGTGCCTGCTGTTGCAGTATCGTCGGCGGCACGTGATGTGCCGACCGCAGTGGCGGTGATGGCAAATGCAAGGAGGGTGGATGTGATAAACTTCATAAGAACTGAAATCTCATCCAGAGTCGGCAGCTTATCAAGCGCAAAAAAGTGATGATTTTTGGATGCAACTCGCGCCCTGTCGGAGGTCTGTGACAAGGTTGCGGATTTTTTGAGTTTTGTCTCGTTGAGGTGGGCTCCTTTGGGCAGGATTTCCTGACATGTCGATCCGCGCCATTCTCTTTGATCTTGATGATACTCTTGCCGTTGACGAAGCGGTTTCCCACGAATCCTTCGCACATGTTGCTACGATCGCATCGAAGAACTTTGGAGTCGATGAGGATGTTTTTGCGCGTGATGCCATGGCCATAGCCCGTGATTTATGGGCCTCGGGCGAGTGCCGTCCCTACTGTCGCGAGATAGGAATCAGTGCCTTCGAATGCCTCTGGGGTGGGTTTAGCGGAGAATCACCGGAGTTATCCGCCCTCAGGGGTTGGGCACAAGCCTATCGCAAGGAGGTGTTTCAGGCGACGCTCAAGAGGCAATGTGTGGAGTTTTCCACGGAGGCCCCGGAGATGCTCTCCGCCGAGTTTTCCGCCTCACGTCGTGCCCGTCAACGGCTCATGCCGAAGGCCCGGGAGATCATCACAGGCCTTGCCACAACCCACCGACTAGGCCTGCTCACAAACGGTGCTCCCGATCTTCAGAGGGAAAAAATCGAGGCTTCGGGGCTGGGTTCCGTGTTTCATGCAATCGCGATCTCAGGTGAACACGGTATTGGAAAGCCCAAACCTGAGATTTTTCACCACCTGCTGGGTGAACTCGGGGTGGCTCCCTTGGAGGCCCTGATGGTGGGCAACAGCCTTGAACGTGACATAACCGGCGCCCGCAATGCAGGGGTTTGCTCCATTTGGATCAAGGTGCCTGGATCGGAGGAACATGCTGATGTCGCTCCCGACCATACAATCACCTGTTTGGATGAGATACCCCGGATCCTTGGACAATACGATCTTCAAGCTGGGAAATAGCGTCTTGACCCAAGTCATCGATCAACTCATGAAATGACACCAGTTTTGACAGGCAAAACCGACACTTTTCGTAAAATGATCCGCTTTCTCAATCCGAACGCTTTTTTCCTCGCCCTGATAACAGGCCTTTCCGGGGTTCTTATGCCGAGTGCGGGGGCGCAGGTGCCTCAGCAGGCTCCCATTGTGCAGGAGATCGACGTGCGTTTCCTCGGGCCGACAACGCTCAGCAAGCAGAGGGTTCTGGACAATTTGGCGACCAAACCCGGCGCCCCCTACAACGACAGGTTGGTCGAAGAGGATATCAAGGCGCTTTACGCCACCGGCAATGTTTCCAACGCCCGTATGTTTGCGGAACCTGTTACCGGCGGCCTCAAGGTCACCGTTTTATTGCAGGGTAGATTGACCGTGGGAGAGGTGCAGATCGAGGGAGCCGAAGCGGTGAAGCCTGCAAAAATCCGCAAGGAAATTGCGACGAAGCCAGGCGAACCGATGAGCGATGACCGTCTCAATGATGATCGTCAGAAAATCATCAAACTTTACGAGGACAAGAATTACACCGACGTGAAGGTGGAGGCCAAGACCTCGGAACTTACAGACAAAAGAATCAGGGTGGTTTTCTCGGTCAATGAGGGACCCAAACTTGTGATTCGCCGCATCAGTTTCACCGGAAACGACTCTGTCTTCCCAAAGGATCTCCTCAAGGTGATGAAGACCAAGACGGCCAATCTGCTCTCCTTTCTGACTAAAGCTGGCAGGCTGCTTCCCTCGCAGATGGACGAGGACAAGGAGGCAATCAGGACGCTCTACATGAACCGCGGGTTTGCGGACATGCGCGTGACCGATGTTCAGACGACTCCCTTGCCCAACGGAAAAGGGATCGACCTGGTGATATCTATCTCGGAAGGAACCCAGTATCGCGTCAAGAAACTCTCGGTCGAGGGGGCCTCAATCGTCCCGCCCGCGGAACTGGAGCGTCAACTCAAGATGCACTCGGGATCGCTCTATACTCCGGACGGCATGGGGGCGGACATGAAAAAGCTTCGCGATTTTTACGGCTCCCGCGGATATGTGGACATGGTGGCGCAACCCCAGATCACTCCTTCCGGGGATGGTCAGATCGACTTGTCCTATCGCATCGACGAGGGGGTTCAATCCTATGTCAACCTCATCAACGTGCAGGGCAATACCAAGACAAAGGATAACGTGATTCGCCGGGAGTTGGCAGTGCAACCCGGAGGAGTATTCGATACCACGCTTGTGGATCTCAGTAAGACACGCCTGATGAATCTGAACTATTTCTCCAAGGTCGACATGGCCCCTCAGGACACCCTTGTCCCCGGTCGTAAGAATCTCGATGTCATCGTGGACGAAAAGAAGACCGGATCCTTTAATTTCGGAGCGGGCTTCAGCTCGATTGACAGTCTTGTTGGATTTGCCGAACTCCAGCAGTCAAACTTTGATCTCTTCAACTGGCCTTACTTCACCGGCGCCGGGCAGCGATTTAGGATCCGCCTCCAGTATGGTCTCCAACGTCAGGATTTCACGATGTCTCTGACCGAGCCATGGTTCATGGGATACAAGATCTCCGTGGGCGAGGAACTTTACTATCATGCGGCAACCTTCCTGAGTCCGGTCTACAGCCAGTCGAACCTTGGAGGGGCGCTTCAGGCCCGCAAGGCGATCACTCCTTTCACCGCGCTTCGCGGGGAATACCGACTGGAGGACATTAGAATCTACAACCTGACCGGCAATTATGGTGAAGCTATCTCCAAAGCAGGCGCTAACTCACCCTATACGAAAAGCGCAATCCTACTTGGGCTTGATTATGACAACCGTGACAGTCTCTTCCTGACCCATAAAGGGCAGTCGATTAGTTTGAGCGGGGTTGTGGCGGGCGGAGGTCTTGGTGGAAGCGTGCAAGACTACGGGATCAATTTGGAAGCCAAAAAATACTTCCCGCTTCCGTGGGATATGATCCTTCTGACCAAGGGTTCCGTCGGAGTCATGAATCCGTGGGGAAGCGGCACCAAGGGAACGGTAAACAATGCTCCGCCAATCTTTGATGAACTCTATCTTGGTGGAGCCAATGACATGAGGGGATTTGCCTTCCGAGAGGTCGGCCCTAAAGACTTCTATGGTAATCCTGTTGGTGGCAATACATCCGTCTATGGAACTGGAGAAATCACGTTCCCCATTATCCCCCGTTTAAGAGGAGCGTTTTTCAGTGATTGGGGATTTGTGAATGCCGGAACCTTTGACTTTAACCCATCTCAGGTCACGAGTGGTGGCAATGGATTGAGTTATACCTCCGGAGGTCTTAACGGTGACGTCGGGATCGGTGCTCGCATCGAGCTCCCGATCGGACCCATCCGTATCGACTGGGGCTATCCCGTGATGTATGACCAGTGGAACAAGACCAGCGGGCAGTTCAACTTTAATGTTGGCTACACGTTTTAAAACCGCTTAATTAGGCATCAAATCTTCTTCAAATCCAAATATGAAAAACTTTATCCGCACAGCGCTACTGGCATCTCTTCTCGTGATGGGGGGGGCCTCTCTTGCCAATGCCCAGGTCAAATTCGGAACAGTCGATATGAACAGGGTTTTTAGTGACTATTACAAGACAAAGAATGCCCAGACCAAGTATGCTGAGGCTGAGAAGACGGCTAATGATGACCTCAACGGCCGTGTCGAGACCCTCAAGAAGAGCATGCAGGAGATCAGTGCGATCAACTCCGATCTTGAAAAGACAGACCTCACGAAGGATGCCCGTGATGCCAAGCTCAAGGATCAGCAGACCAAGGTTGCAGCCGCCCGTGCGATGGATCGGGAGATTGCCGACTTCCGCAGTGCAAAGCAAAAGACTCTTCAGGATCAGTTTCTACGGATGCGCAAGGATATCGTCGATGACATCATGAAGACCGTGAATGATCTCGTGAAGGCCAAGGGGTATGACATTGTCTTTGATAAATCCGGACTCAGTGCCGGTGCTGTGCCGGTTGTTCTTTTCTCCCGTGACGATCTTGACTTCAGTCAGGATGTCATCACGGCGCTGAACAAAAACGCTCCTGTCGCCAAGTAAAACGGCGGTCGGTCAGGGTTTTGTTTTAAAGAAGATCTTCCACCCTGTCTGAAAGGTCCTGAACAAATCCGATGAGGTTGCATGAATTGGCTCTTCTTATCGGAGTTGAGGTGCCTTGTGAGGCGGGGGATCCCGAGATCTCCGGAGTGGCCTCCCTTTTAGAGGCCCGCCCCGGGGAGTTGAGCTTCTACGGAAACCCACGCTATCTCTCCCAACTCCGTATCACAAAGGCCTCTGTTGTTATTGTTTCCCTGGATCTCAAGGAGGAAGTGCCGGCACAACTTCTGCGTGTTGCCAACCCATCGGAGGCTTTTGCCAAGGTGCTCACCTTGTTTCAACCGGATGAAATTATCCCCAAGGCGGGAGTTCATCCCTCAGCGATTGTTGCCGCTTCAGCCAAATTGGGAACTGGTGTGAGTATTGGAGCCTTATCGTTTATCGGTGAAAACGTTCATATCGGGGAGGGTTCGGTTATTGGTGAAGGCTGTGTGATTGGTTCTGAAACACGCTTGGGCTCGGGTTGCAGGCTCTACCCAGGGGCGATTATCAGGGAGCGTTGCATCCTTGGGGACAAGGTGATTTTGCAACCGGGAGCTGTCATCGGTTCCTGCGGTTTCGGTTATGAACTGATCGAGGGAAGGCAACGTAAAATCCCACAGATGGGGATTGTGGAAATTGGAAATGATGTCGAAATCGGCGCCAATACGACCATTGACAGGGCAAGGTTTGGCAGAACGGCGATCGGGGAGGGGAGTAAAATCGATAACCTTGTCCAGATCGCCCACAATGTTCAGATCGGTCCCCACTCGATTATCTGCTCTCAGGTAGGCATTTCCGGCAGCACCAGGACGGGATCCCATGTGACGCTAGCGGGTCAGGTTGGGTTGGCCGGACATCTGGAGATCGGTGATAATGCCATTCTGGGAGCCAAAGCGGGGGTCTCTAAAAATGTCCCTGCCGGCAGTTTATTGATAGGAGCTCCTGCCAAACCGATTAAGGAATGGAAAGAAATGAACTTCTATCTCTCTCAACTTCACAAGCTTTTCAATAGGGTCAAGGAATTGGAAAAACAGTTGCAGAAAGACTAAAGCGGATTGTTGTTGGCGTTTGCTTAGGGTTCCAAAGTCAGGAGCCGCGCTAAAATTCCCACTTTCTTACTTTTCACGAGGTCAGAGGGCACACTATATTGTATGTAGCAAACTACGAAACCCCAAAACGGCCCAATCCCTTGTATAATCAGAACGAAAAAGTAGAACCGATCGATGTCGCCGAGGAAATTTCGAGATCATTCCTCGATTACTCCATGTCGGTTATCATTTCCAGGGCCCTGCCAGATGCTCGCGACGGCCTGAAACCCTCGCAGCGACGCATTCTCTTCGCTATGAGTGAACTTGGCGTCATGCCGACACGCAAGCACTTGAAGTGTGCGAAGATTGTCGGTGAGACGATGGGTAATTACCATCCGCACGGAGATCAGGCCATCTACCCGACTCTTGTCCACATGGCTCAAAAATGGGCGATGAGGGAGACGCTAATCGAGGGGCAGGGAAACTTCGGGTCTGTCGAGGGGGATCCGCCGGCCTCCATGCGTTATACCGAGGCCAGGTTGCGTCCGCTCGGTGCTGTCCTCATGGAGGACATGGACCACGATACAGTCAACTTTGTGCCGAACTACGATGACACGCGCGAGGAACCGACTGTCTTCCCGGCCGCCATTCCGAATCTTCTTGTGAACGGTGGCACCGGTATTGCCGTCGGGATGGCAACCAATATTCCCCCACACAATCTGGGGGAGACCATTGATGCCGTCTGTGCACAAGTGGACAATCCCGACATCACGCTTGATGAGTTGATGAAACATATCAAAGGCCCTGATTTCCCAACAGGTTGCCAACTTTGCGGCATCGGAGGAATCCGACAATACTTTGAGACAGGCCGCGGTTCCGTGAAGGTTCGTGGACGTGCGGGACTTGAGGAAATCAAGGGGGGGCGTGAACAGATTGTTATCACGGAAATCCCTTACAATGTGAACCGTGCCACATTGGTGGAGAGGATTGCGGGATTGGTGAACGAGAAGATCATCACTGATATCAGTGCGATCCGTGACGAATCTGATGAAAACACCCGGGTCGTCATCGAACTGAAGCGTGACGCCATTCCCAAGGTTGTGATCAACAACCTCTACAAGCACACAGCCTTGGAGTCCTCCTTCTCAGTCTCGATGCTTGCGATCGACAGGGGCCGTCCAAAACTTCTTTCTCTGAAAGAGGCCATCACCTGTTTCATTGAGCATCGTCGGGAAGTTGTTCTGCGACGCACCCGCTTCCTTCTCCGCGAGGCTGAAACACGCGCCGAGAAACTTGAGGGGTATCTCATTGCTCTCTCTAACCTTGATCATTTTATCAAGGTCATCCGGGATTCATCGAACAGGGAAGAGGCCCGCACCCGACTTCTGGCACTTGAGTTCTCAAGGAAGGAAATAGAAAAGTTCGGCATCCTGCTCCGACGGGAATCGCGCCTTAATGACAAGGGACAGTATTGCTTCAGTGAGACGCAGGCAGATGCCATTCTCGAATTGCGCCTCTATCAACTCACGGGACTGGAGCGCGAGAAACTCAATCATGAATACCAGGAGCTTCTCAAGACCATTGCCAACCTCGTTGACATTCTGGGAAGCGAAGAGAGGGTTCTTTCGATCATCAAGACAGAGCTCCGTGCCATCAGAGAGAAACACGCCGGCCCGCGCTTAACTGAGTTGGTTCCGGAGGAGGGAGAAATTTCCATTGAGGATCTCATTGCCAATGAGGGCTGTATCATCACCGTGACCCACAAGGGCTTGATCAAGCGGACTGCTGTCAGTGCCTACCGCTCGCAGAAACGCGGCGGCAAGGGAGTTATCGGCATGACGACCAAGGAAGCCCAGAATGACACGGAGGACGATGACTTCGTCGAACATCTTTTTACAGCGAGCACTCACGACTATCTGGTCTTTTTTACCAAGACGGGACGCTGTTATGTCGAAAGAGTCTATGAGATCCCGGAAATGAGCCGAACGGCCAAAGGGAAATCGATCGCAAATATCCTGAATTTGCAGTCCGGAGAGCAGATCGCCGCAACACTACGCATCGAGTCAACCACAAGTGGCGGAGCCGGTGGTGTCGAGACCACTTGGAATCCCGAGAAACACATCTTGTTTGCCACCCGCAGCGGCATCGTAAAGAAGTCTAATCTCGGTGAGTTCTCCAATATCCGCAAGGGGGGCATCATTGCCATTGAGATCGAAGAGGGAGATGTTCTTATCTCCGCCGCAATTACGGATGGTCACGATGAAGTCGTCCTCGTTACCAAGGAGGGGATGAGCATTCGCTTCAGCGAGGAAGAACTCCGTGACCAAGGACGCAAGACGGTCGGCGTCTGGGGTATCCGTCCCGACAAAGGTGACGAGGTCGTTTCACTGAGCCTAGTTCGAAACGATGCAACCCTGCTCGTTGCGGGTGAAAGAGGCATTGGTAAGCGCACGTCCTTTGAGGAGTATCGAAAGCAATCACGAGGTGGAAAAGGCATCATCACCATGAAGGCTGGAGATAAGACCGGATCCGTGGTCGGAGCCCTCTCCGTTACGGATTTGGACGAAATCATGCTTATCACTTCGGGTGGTCAGATGGTCCGCACTCCCGTCAATAAGATTCGCGAGGCGGGACGAAACACAATGGGGGTCATTCTGATCAATCTGCCTGCTGGAGAAAAGTTGCAGGGAATTGCGCCGGTGGTCTCACAAAAAGAGGACGAAGTTTCCGATACCTCCGCCTCTTAGCGGCAGTTGGTTTTGGAGACAGAATCCTGATCCGGAAATGTGTCACTTCCCCGACCCCCTGGGTAGGGCAAAGGCCTGTTAATTAACGATTGAGCCGTTTCCGTTCTGCAACGAATCAAAGTTACAATTCTTGCAGACCCGCGGTCTGGATCTTTCAAGCATCTCCTGCAGGAGATGCGGGAGAAGTTTTTCCGTCAACGTGTTGATTCTAAGGATTTGAATCAACTAACTCACGTTGTCAGTGCCAGTGGTGAAGCAGGGATCCTTAGAGTTTGATAAGTTTTGGTGGGATTGTTTTTTGGACTAGGAAAAAACTTATCAGAAGTTCTGGAACTCCTTGAAACATCCAGGAAATTATCCCTGCCTGGGGCGAAATCGTAACCGGTGTGCTTTATGCGATAATTTTTCTAGAAAAAGATGAAAAGCGACTAAATGAAATTGACGGACTATTCATAAAGTGGGTAAAAGTGGGGCGTAGTGGAGAGAAATGGATCCTTCTCCCTGCTTTGAACTAATGCCCTCACCCCTTCCAAAATCGATCAGCTATGCGGGTGCCTTTGAGCGCTCTATGGACTCAAAGAAAAGGGTTACGGTGCCTGCGGATTGGCTGAATGCCGGCGTCCAAGAATTTCATGCGATTCCATCCCCCACCGGGGAGTATCTCATGATCATGCCACCTGTTGAGTTTGATGCTTGGGAGGAACGCATCAGGGCAAGTGAACTTCCAAAGGATCTCCAGCGCAAAGCCATCAGGGCCTTTTATAGCCAGGCTCGCGCGGTATCCGCTGACAGCAACGGTCGCATCTTGCTCCCCGAAGAGCAGTGCGAATTGCTCAAGCTTGAGGGTGACGTCGTGCTGGTCGGGGCACGTAGTCGGTTCGAGATCTGGAATACGGAACGTTGGGCGGTTGTGCGGGCTGAGGAAAACAATTCTTTCCGACAGGTGGCGGAGTTGATCGGGCTCTAACGATGCAGACCAAATGACACGCCTCCCTTTCGAACTCCTTAGGAACAGATTTCACAGAGCTCATCATGATCTGGCCTTCTCAACACTCCCAAAGTCTTCCCAATCCATGAATGGTTCCTTTCATCACGAGTCTGTTCTGGCAATGGAGGTGGTGGATTTTCTACGTCCCGCACCCGGACGAACATTTCTTGATGGAACGCTCGGCGGAGGAGGGCACAGCGCCCTCCTGCTGAAGGCGGGGGCACGGGTCATTGGGTTTGATCGTGATCCGGAGGCCCTGACTCACAGTAGAAAGAAACTTGAGCCCTATGGGAAACAGTTCACCGGCGTGGAGGGAAATTATGCCGATGCCCCGACGATTCTTTCCGGACTGGGAATAGGGCAAGTCGATGGAGTTCTTCTTGATCTCGGCGTTTCATCGCACCAGTTGGACACTGCGGATAGAGGGTTCTCATTCCAGCGCGAAGGTCCTCTGGATATGCGTATGAGCACCATCGGGATCACGGCCTCAGATCTGGTGAATACTGCAGAGGCATCCGAACTTGCGCGGATCTTTCGCGAATATGGTGATGAACCCAGAGCCATCCAGTTTGCAGCCAGGATTATTCGCGCGCGTCAGAAGGCTCCCATCACCTCAACGAGGGAACTTGCAGAACTTATAGCCGCCGGGAGATCGGGCCCTAGACATCCCGCGACACGGGTGTTTCAAGCGCTTCGCATTGCCGTAAACGATGAGCTCGGATCCCTGGAGAGGGCCCTGCCAGCTTTCACTAACCTTCTGGCTCCTGGAGGACGCCTGGCGGCCATTACTTTCCATTCCTTGGAGGATCGCATTGTGAAGCATTTCTTCCGCAGGCACTCGCTGGTGGAGATTGACGACCCGACATGGCCTTCCGCTCGGCCCAATCCGGACCTCCTCTTTAATGCCTTAACGCCGAGATCGGTTACTGCATCACCCGAGGAGATTGAACGTAACCCCCGCTCCCGAAGTGCCAGGTTGCGTGTGGTGGAGCGTCTCAAGTCAACTCAACGGGAGTTTTCACTATGAACCAGAACCGCCGCCGTCCGAACAATGTTATCGAAGTCAACTTCCTTGCCCGCTGGCTGGTTTTGGTCCTCATGATCGGGTTAGGGGGACTTTTTTTCGTTTACCTCAAGAATCAACAACATTCGATCGGTGACCAGACAAGAGGGGTGGAGGCGATGCTCCGGGAGGTGGAATCTTTAAATGCGGCCCTTGACGCTAAAATTACTGGACTGACCTCACGGGGTGCGCTTCAACGACGACTGGATGATGGTTATCTGAAGCTTGAGGGGATCCGGGATACGGCCATTGCCCGCATCACTCCCGCACAACCGGCGGAATCTGACGGGGTTTTGCGCACCGCTTTGCACGATCCGGACAGCCGGTTCGATCCCGAAGCGTCCCCGCGCACCATTAACAGGTGAATAGGGTCGGTGGGAGGATTGGTTCAGTCTGCGGCTTTTTGGTCATTGTTTTCACGTTATTTGCATGGCGCCTGATCTATCTCCAGGTTTCGCAGCATGATTATTTTTCGGAGATAGCGGCTGAAAAGCATTTGATTCGCGTTCCCATTCCCGCCCGACGCGGAAGGATTCTGGACAGGAATGGCGAGGAGTTAGCCGTTAGCATTCCGGTGAAGACGATCTATGCCGACGGGACACATATCCAGAATCCGGGAGAGGTTGCGACAGTGGCGGCCCCTTTTCTCGAGGTGCCGGTTTCTGAACTGACAAAAAAACTGACGACACAACGCCCCTATGTCGTGATCCGCAAGGGTGTGAGTGAGGATAAAGCCCAGGAATTGATCAGGGCTATGGATTCCCACAAGTTGCACGGGCTCTATCTCCAGGAAGAGTCGAAAAGAAGTTATCCGAATGGTGAAATGCTTTGTCATGTGTTGGGGTATGTTGATCATTCAGGACACGGAACGGATGGCATCGAGAAGATGTTCGATCACGAACTTACTGGAAAAGATGGATTCAGGAGGATTGAGCATGATCGCAAAGGACGTGAAATCCTGGTCTACCGCGGACAGGAAGAACTCCCAGAGAACGGATCCGATATTCGCCTGACGATAGATATGGGGTTGCAGGCGATCGTGGAAAAAGAAGTTGATGCAACCTACAAAAAACTCCATCCGGTTGCTGCATCCGCGATCCTGGCTGATCCCGTGACGGGAGAGATCTTGGCAATGGCTAGTCGTCCGAACTACGACCCAAATCACTACAGCGAGGCGAAAACAGAAAATCTTCGCAACAGGGCCATCAGTGACATGTATGAACCTGGTTCCACGTTCAAAATTGTGGTCACTTCCGCAGCTTTTAACGAAGGAATCGTGAATCAGGACACACGTATTTTCTGTGAAAACGGAAGGTTCTCATTCTGTGGAAAAACAATCAAGGACCACCATGGAAGTGGAGACCTGACTGTTCCGGAAATCCTGATGAAATCCTCAAATATCGGAGCAGCCAAAATTGCCCTGCGCATGAGCGACGAGAAATATTACGACTACGTCAGAAAATTTGGGTTCGGGGTGAAGACAGGGCTTCCATTGCCCGGCGAAATTTCCGGGCTAGTAAATCCACCAAACCGATGGGACAAACTCACAAAATCGAGGATGGCATTTGGACAGTCAGTCAGCGTGACCCCGATCCAGATGGTCATGGCGATGTCGACGATTGCAAACGGTGGTAATCTCATGAAGCCAAAGATCGTATTGAACAAAGGTGAGGGAGACATGGTTGATGCACCGGTGGTTCTCAGGAGTGTTCTTTCTCCTAAAACCTCGGCCTTCATTTCTCAAGCTCTTGTCTCTGTATTGAGCAATCAGGGAACGGCGGCGCTTGCTCGGGTTGATGGATTCACTGCGGCCGGTAAAACAGGAACGGCCCAAAAGATAAGTCCCCATGGAGGCTATCTTGAAAATCATTATATCGTCTCCTTTGCGGGTTATTTGCCTGCTGATAAACCCAAGTTGATGGGATTGGTGATCGTGGACGACGCTCCACTCAGTGAATCCATGAATTACGGAGGTTCAGTGGCTGGCCCCGTTTTTTCCCAAATTGCAGGACAAGCGGCGCGCCACCTAGATCTGAAGCCTGAAAATGACAACCCCATGTTGCAGTCCGAAAATTCAGGTGCAAAATCGGCCAGCCTGCGATGATCACGATGAAGGAAACTTTTCCCAAGGATCCCTGGAAGTTCGAGCAACTGATTTCCAGGACGGAGGTCATTTCCGTGACGGGAGAACCATCCGGGGTTATCAGGTCGATCAGTAGCGATTCCCGAACAACGGAACCCGGGGATCTCTTTGTTACGCTCACTAAAGATCCTGAAAAAGCCGCCTTCCATGCAAAGGAGGCGGAATCACGCGGGGCAGGGGCCGTCATCTCCGATGTTGCCTTGCCTGATTTAAAAATTCCACAAGCGAGAGTTGACTCGGTCCGTAAAGCTATGGCTGACGTAGCGAGCGCTTTTTATGATGATCCCTCTCTCGCCCTTTCGGTGGCCGGGGTAACGGGCACCAATGGCAAAACCACAACGGCTTGGATCATCCGACATCTTTGTAACACCGTGGGGAGATCCTGCGGCCTCATCGGCACCTTGGAATATATCCTTCCAGGGATAGTAATGGATGCTCCTCGCACCACGCCCGAGTCCCTGGAACTTCAGCGATTGCTTGCGCTAATGCGCGACGGTGGATTCCGGGCTGTTGCCATGGAAGTCTCCAGTCATGCAATGGTTCAGCATCGAATCCGCAATCTTGAATTTGACGTCGCGATCTTCACAAACCTGACTTTGGATCATTTGGATTATCATCACACCATGGAGGAGTATTTTGAGGCGAAGGCCATGCTCTTCACCGGTTTAGTGGAACAAAAAAACAAGAAAGCCAAAGCTATTATCAATTCTGACGACAGATATGGACACCGTCTGATTGATCGAATCTCGCGCGTGCCGGTGATCTCCTATGGGCAGGGAAGCAGTTGCCATTTCAGGGCAAGCAACATCAAATACACAGCCGACGGCAGTACGTTTTGCCTGGATGCCAAGGGGAGAAGCTATTTAGTCAGAACTCCCCTGATCGGTCTTTTCAATGTGTATAACACACTTGCAGCGATTGCAGCATGTTCGTCCATGGGATTAGAACTTAGAAGGTTGGTGGCAGCCGCAGCCTCCATACCCCAAGTGCCCGGACGTCTCGAAAGTGTTCCCGGAAAAAGAAACTTCCAGGTGTATGTGGATTACGCGCACACACCTGACGCACTCGAAAACGTCCTTAAGACAATCCGGCAATTGCAACCAGCGCATCTGATCACTGTTTTTGGATGTGGTGGGAATCGTGAAAGATCAAAGCGTCCTCAGATGGCCTCGATTGCGGAGAAACTTTCCGACAAGGTCATCGTGACATCAGACAATCCTCGGCAAGAGGATCCGATGGGAATCCTGCATGACATCACCAAAGGATTCAGGGGTAATTATCATGAGGTATTTCTGGACAGGGAGAGTGCCATCAGGCGTGCAATCGAAATTGCCGCCCCCCGGGATATTGTTCTTATTGCCGGTAAAGGTCATGAAACCTATCAGGAAACACAATCCGGTCGGCAACCATTTAGCGACGTGATGGTTGCTGCGAGGGCGATTGCTGCAAAACCAGTGGAGGGATTTCAGTAAATGAATCCCCTGAAACTCTCAGCATTGGCAGAAATGAGCGGATCCGTTCTATTATGCGGTGACCCCGAGGCATTGGCCCTAAGAATCTGCACTGATACGAGAAAATTGATCCCGGGAGACCTCTTTGTGGCTTTAAAAGGAGCCCGTCATGACGGAAACGCTCACCTTGCGGAGGCGGCTGCAAAGGGCGCTATGGGAGCTCTTTGCGATGCTGAAGCATCCTCCGGCCTGCCAGAAAATTTCGGTGTCCTTCTGACCGCAGACTCACTCGCAGGTTTAACAATCATGGCATCCTCCTGGCGTTCGAATTTGGATTTAAAAAGCATTGTCGTGACAGGCAGTAGTGGCAAGACAACGACTAAAGATTTCACAGCAGGAATCTTCAGAAGAAAATTTCGCGTTACCGCAACTGAGGGGAATCTGAATAACCACATAGGTCTACCTCTATCCATTCTTGCGGCAGATCGTGAAGATGAGATCGGTGTCTGGGAAATTGGAATGAATCACCGCGGGGAAATCTCACCTTTGGCAGGTCTGGCCCGTCCTCATCTGGCGATCATCACGGGTATTGGAACAGCGCACATCGAATTCCTCGGTAGTCGTGACGAGATTTCCAGGGAGAAAGGGGATCTTCTGGAAAAATTACCCTCTGGGGGTGTTGGAATCATTCCCTCGGGAGATGATTATCGATCGGAGTTAAGGTCACGGACGACTGCAAGGATCTTTGAGGTTGGAATTGGGTGTGGTGATCTCCGTGCCGAGAATATTGTCAGTGAGGGTGAGGGAAGCCGATTCCTTCTCGATGGAGCGTATGGTCGCAGCGAGGCCTATCTTCCGATTCTGGGAAAGCACATGGTGCTGAATGCTCTCTTAGCTACGGCGGCGGGTCTTCTCAGCGGGATTTCCTTGGAAGAATGCTCGGGTGCGCTCGCAGAAATGAAGCCCGGGAAAGGACGTCTCTCCCGGGTTTTAAGAAGGGGGGTTTGTCTGATCGACGATACCTACAATGCCAACCCGGATTCTATGGTCGCTGCTCTAGAAACTTTGAGTTCCCTGCCTGTAACGGGGCGAAAAATCGCTGTTTTAGGAAGGATGGGTGAACTTGGCGTCCATGCTTCAGAAGGATATGTGAGAGTCGGAAACGCCTGTGCGTCAATGGCCGACGTGCTTGTTTGCATAGGTGAAGAGAGCGTTGCCATGGCAAAATCCGCCATTAACCAAGGAATGGTCGAGGTGCACGAGGTTCCAGACAATAGAGAAGCCGCACGATTGATCTCTTCGCTGGCCGTTTCCGGGGACGTGGTGCTCTTTAAAGGTAGCAGGAGTGCAGAACTGGAGGATGTCATCCAAAATTTCATCTAATGCTTTATTATCTTACACATATTGTGGAGTGCCTCCATTGGGTGCCCGGTGTCAGGGGTTTGAACGTTTTTCAGTATATTTCCTTCCGCGCCCTGGGTGCCGGCCTCACTGCCTTTTTGCTCTGTGTGTTTTTTGGCGAGGCCGTTATCAGAATCCTTGTAAGACTTAGACTAGGCCAACCGATAAGAGGTGCAGAGGAGGTTCATCAATTGAACGAACTTCACGGGGGAAAAAAGGGAACCCCCACGATGGGTGGTATTCTTCTGATCGGGGCTATCCTTGTCTCTGTATTATTGTGGGCAAGGCCTGACAATCCATTTGTCTGGGTGGCGCTTGTGACAATGATGATTTTGGGAGGGTTAGGATTTTATGACGATTGGTTAAAAGTTCGGAAAAAAAATTCCGCAGGGATCAGCAGTCGGTTGAAGTTTCTGATACAATGCATCCTTGCTGCAGGCATCACCGCTTATTTTTTACTGACCCCTTCGCTTGCGAAGCAGGCTCAGGAACTCTATCTGCCCTTCATCAAGGGCCCCGTGTTGAACCTTGGCCTCTGGACGTATCTTTTTTACCTTCTCATTATTGTGGGATCCTCGAATGCCGTAAATCTCACGGACGGCCTTGATGGCTTGGCTGCGGGTTGCACAGTTATGACGGGAATTTGTTTCGGCGTGTTCACCTACCTGGCCGGGAATTACAAAGCGGCGACCTACCTGCAGATTCCATTCTATAACTTCTCGGGAGAACTTGCCGTGGTGAGTCTAGCATTGGCCGGAGCCTCACTCGGATTCCTGTGGTGGAACTGCCATCCTGCAAGAGTCTTCATGGGAGATACAGGTTCGCTGGCGATCGGAGGTCTTCTTGGAGTCTTGGCAATCTGCTGCAAACAGGAACTTATCCTGACTGTGGTGGGCGGGGTTTTCGTCGCCGAAGCCCTTTCCGTGATCCTTCAGGTTGCTAGTTTCAAACTGACCGGAAAAAGAATTTTCAAAATGTCACCACTTCATCACCATTTTGAACTCTCGGGTTGGAAAGAGAGCACGGTGACAGTCCGTTTCTGGATTTTAGGGATTGTTCTTGGTTTTATCGGACTTGCCACTCTGAAACTTCGATAAGATGAACGGGCTTTCCAAGAATCCTTATTTTGGAAAAAGAGTGGCCGTCCTGGGAATGGGCAGAAGCGGCCTGGCAGCAGCTCGATTGCTTAAAAAATACGGTGCGGACGTTACGGTTTGCGACAGTATGAATTCGGCAGTGCTGACACAACGTGCCGGAAAACTTTGCGAGGAAGGCCTTCGGGTGCTGACTGGTCCTGCCGCGGATAAAGATCCTTCAGGCTATGAATTGGCAATTCTTAGTCCGGGAATCGAGGAGAGCACGGCTCTTGTTAGAAACATCATCTTAAAAGGGGTTCCCTTGATCGGAGAACTGGAACTTGCCTACTCACTCTGCAAATGCCCCGTGATTGCGATCACTGGAAGCAACGGAAAGACGACAACAACGGAGTTGACCACGCTGATGATGAGGCAGGCGGGACTCATTGTCTCCTCATGCGGAAATATCGGGATTCCTATGTCCGAGGTGTTGCTGAGTGATGAATTCCGGGATGCTCTGGTTGTTGAGGTCAGTTCCTTCCAACTTGAGACGATAAAAACCTTTAGACCGAAGGTGGCGGCGTGGCTGAACCTGAGTCCAAATCACCTCGACCGGTATCGTTCCCTCAAGGAGTATCGGTACGCCAAATTAAGAATCTTTGAAAACCAAAGCGAGAAGGACACCGCCATTCTTCCACATGGGGAGGAATTCCCCGGGTTAAAAGCAAGGAGGATTACTTTCAGTACCACGGATCTATCAGCGGATCTGACGATGCTGGGAAACTCGATTCTACATCAAGGGGAGGCCATCCTGGACCTGGGTGAGACGAAATTAAACGGCACGCATAATGCCGCCAACCTGATGGCTGCATTCGGAAGTGTCTTTGCTGTTGCTGGGAGAATCCCCGTAACCGGCCCGGACATTAAAAACTACCATCCTCCAGCTCACCGGTGTGAACTTATAGCAGAGTTTTCGGGAGTGCGTTGGATTAATGATTCAAAGGCAACCAATCTGGATGCCATGGTGCAGGCAATCCGATCAGTAAAGGGGCCTCTCGTTCTCATCGCAGGGGGCAAGGACAAGGGGTTTGGATTCTCTCCGGTTGCGGCGCTAGTCCGGGAGCGGGTTGATTTTGCTATCCTGATCGGTGAAATGCGTCACCGGATCGCCTCGGAGTGGAGTGGAATACCGATATCGACCGTTGAATCCTTGGAAGAAGCAGTGATGCTGGCATCACAACATACGGTTTCAAAACCCCAGTGCACGGTGCTTCTGTCACCCGGAACATCCTCATTCGACATGTTCAGCGATTATATCGAGCGCGGAGAAAGATTCCGCAAACTTGTACAAAAACATTTAAAGGAAGCCGGCATGAACGGCCAAGGATCTCTCCCCGAAACAAAATCAGCATCAAACAAATAGAAACGACACCATGATTCCAAAAACCCCGAAACGCACACGTCGTCTGCGCGCTCGCGCCGCCGCCATGAATCAACATGAAACGGACTCCGAAGATTATGGTCCCGAGCCAAACATGAAGCTCTCCCATGCATTCATGGTCGTGCTTTTACTTCACGTGATCGTGGTGGGAGGACTGTATGCTTTCAACTCAATGAAGGTTGGAAAGCCATCATCGGTAAAACTCGCCAAAAGGGAGGCGGTCATCAACACATCGTCCTCCACTTTGGGTCACAACGAATCCAATGGAGAGAGCTCGGGAAATCAACCCTCCGCAAGTCAAAAAACTCCCGTCGATGTAAAAACGACGGAGGCACCTAAAACAAACTTCCGTCAAGAGTCGAAAGCTCCTGAGGTTAAAAATCAAGGGCTCTTCTCCAAGGCAAAGAATCTCATTCAAAAAATGATGGGAAGTGCTGCAGCTGTTGGAAGTGTGAATGCCTCTACAACTCCATCCAATGGCACTCCGGAGATAATGGGTACAGGGGCAGGTACAATCTCCGAAGGAACAGGCGGGACCAATAACGAGGTCCAACAAAGCGCATCTGCAGGCAACTCCCCAACAATCCATCCAACAAAGCCGTATGTGGTGAAATCAGGGGATACAATCACCAGAATTGCCGCTTCGCTGGGGCTGGAAATTTCGGATCTTGAGAAAGCAAATGAACTCAACAAAAACTCGGTTTTAAGAGTGGGTCAGCCGCTCAAGATGCCTGGACAGCTAAGCGCTCCCGCTACGATTCAACCCCCATTAAATCCTAGCTTGAATCCAGTCAGCACCAATAGATCCGCTGTTGTTTCTACGGAAGCCGAATCGATGAAAAACGACAACAAAACACCGGATCAAGAATATACAGTTGTGAAAGGGGATAGTCCTTACAGGATCGCTAAAAAGTTCAAAATCACCCCAGAGGAACTCATGAAAGAGAATGCAATCACCGACCCGAAAAAAATCCAGATAGGTCAGAAGTTGAAAATACCATCATCACACAAGAAAATGGTAAAATAAAAAAAGTCCCGGAAGAGTCATGCAACGAAGTAACATCTATCTACTCCTGATAACGGTGGTGGGACTGGTGACACTTGGGGTGGTCATGCTTTTCAGCACAAGTGCTTTTGCCCAGGACAGTCATGGCGATATCTATTATTTCGTAAAACGTCAGATCATGTGGCTCTTCATCGGAATGAGTGCATGCATCGCAGGGGCGCTTACAGATTATCACTTCTGGCGCAAGCATTGGGCCGTGTTTTTTGCAACGTCCGCATTTCTGCTCGCTCTCTGCTATGTGCCTCATATTGGCATGAGGATCAATGGATCTCTACGATGGTTAAATTTACACTTTGCCGCTTTCCAACCAAGCGAGGTTGCCAAGATTGCCGCAGTTTTTTTTCTGGCATGGTGGTTTTCAAAGGAGGAAACACGACCAAGAACTTTCCTTCATGGTTTTGTCGTGCCATTGGGCGTTGTCTTCATCTTGGTTCTGCTCATCGCAGGTGAGGTTGATCTCGGGACCAGTGCACTGATCGGACTTACCGCCATCACGATCTGTTTTGCGGGGGGAGCCAATGGGTGGATCATAGGAGGGGTAATCATTGCCGGCCTTGCGGGTCTTTTGGGAGTTGCGCATCTCATTCCTGAAAGGGCCGCCAGAATGACTTCATTTTTAAATCCTGAGGGGGACAAATTGGGAAAAGGGTTGCAGCAATGGAATGCATTGATTGCCTTTGGTTCCGGAGGATTCGAAGGATTGGGGCTTGGTGAGGGAAGGCAAAAAATGCTCTATCTGCCTTATGCACACACTGATTTTATATTCCCCATGATCGGCGAGGAACTTGGACTTCGATTCACTTGGTTAGTGGTCTTTTGCTTTATTATGATCATCCTCTGCGGAGGACTCATTGCTGCAAATGCCAAGGATCGGTTTGGAAAGTTGCTGGCGTTGGGAATCATCCTGTTGATCTCCCTGCAGGCAGCAGTCAATATCGGGATGACTACATCGTTGCTTCCAAATAAAGGGATGCCCCTTCCGTTTATCAGTTACGGTGGAAGCAATCTTGCTGTTTGCCTTTTCATGATAGGAATCCTTGTCAATATTCATCGTATCGGTATCCCGATCGCCCCCCTTCCGGAGCGGCATGTAGTGCTTGCAGCCCGTTCGGTTCCCCGAATCTAATTTTTCAGAATGGCGGTTCCCAAACAATTCATCATCGCCTGCGGGGGGACCGGGGGGCATCTTTTCCCCGGTCTAGCTGTTGCTGAGACACTTCATGGACGCGGTCATGGAGTGACCTTACTTGTCTCGGAGAAGGAGATCGATGCCACTGCTCTTAGGGATCATCCTGAGTTCAGGAGGGAAAAACTGCCATCCATCGGAATGCCTTCGATTCTCTCGCCTGCATTTCCAAGATTTCTCAAGAGAGGATGGGAGAGTTTCACGACCTGCAGTAGTCTCTACTCGCGTTACCACCCATCCGCTGTCCTGGGGATGGGTGGTTTTACCTCCGCCGCCCCCTTGTTGGCTGCATCGCTTAGAAAAATCCCCTGCTTCCTACACGAGTCGAATGCGATTGCCGGTAGGGCCAACAAACTTGCGGCCAGATGGACCAATAAGGTGCTGCTTGGACTGCAGGCGTGTGAGGCTTCCTTTCCAGGAAGGGAGTGCCTAGTCACCGGAACTCCTGTGCGGAAAGACCTCGGAATCCCGCTTTCCAAATCCGAGGCACGACTTGGTTTTGGCTTGGATCCGGATCGTCCTACTCTACTCGTGATGGGAGGAAGTCAAGGAGCCGATGGCATCAATCAACTGCTTTTCAGAGCCACGGTCTTTCTTAAGGGATCTCCGATCCAGATCATCCATCTCACTGGTGATCGTGATGACAATCTTGCCGCTATCAATTACCAGCGCGAGGGAATCAAGGCCCACGTCTCGCCGTTCCATCATCGGATGGCTGAGGCTTATTCCGCAGCGGATCTCGTTGTCTCAAGGGCGGGCGCCGCAAGTCTTAGCGAAATCTCCCAATTCGCACTCCCTTCCATACTGATTCCGTTTCCCTTCGCCGCAGACCAGCATCAGCATCGAAACGCAGAAGTGTTCCGCGGTTTCCATGCTTCGGAATTACTTGAAGAGAAGTCCACGGAGCCTGAAACGGTGGCGCTCCTGATCAAAAATCTTCTCAATGATGAAAGACGCCGGGCGCGCATGGGTGAGGCGGCGACAATGGTTCTTCCGCGCGGTGCTTCCGAACGCGTCGCCGATGTCCTCGAGGAGGCTGGAAAATGATCGCCCAGAGCGCTCGGGATGACATCCCAAAAGGGACATGCTCTCTATCCACCCTATTACTTGGCCACGAACCAAGGCGGATTCATCTTATCGGCGTTGCCGGTTCGGGAATGAGCGGCATTGCTGCACTCCTCCTTGCCCTTGGGCATCATGTCACGGGATCTGACAAAGTAGAAACGCAGGAGGTGGAACGCCTGCGGCGCAAAGGTTTGCAATTCGAGACCCCTCATGGAACGCAGCTTGTCGGTGAGGCCGACCTCGTGATCTATTCCTCGGCAATTCATGCCGGAAACCCCGCCCTGGACATGGCCTTATCCACCGGAAAAATACTGGCCCGTCGGGCGGAAGTTTTGGCCGCAATCATGACTGGTAAAGAGGGGATTGTGGTCTGCGGAATGCACGGAAAAACAACAACCTCCGCCATGGCGGCACATGTCCTTCGTGCGGGAGGATTAAAGCCCTCCCATTATGTGGGAGCGGAGATCCCGATTCTAGGAACGAATGCAAGGTGGGTTTCCGAAGGGGCTTATTTTGTGGCGGAGGGAGACGAAAGCGATGGGACCCTCGTTCACTACCATCCCCGTCATGCGCTCGTGCTGAATATCGAACCCGAACATCTCGATCATTACCGGGACATCCGGGAGATCGACATGGTCTTCACGCAACTCCTAAACCAGACGTCGGGAAATATCTACTATTGGGCTGACGATGAGGGAGCTGCCCGGGTATGCGCGGATCACAGGCAGGCTGTGCCTGTGGGTACCGGTGAGCATTCCCAATACAGGATCTCCGGGTTGGAAGAAAACGGTTTTGCAACACGCTTTGCAGTCTTTAAAGGGCGGGAACTCCTCGGTAGTGTCAACTTGGGTATTTCTGGAATCCATAACGCTAGCAATGCCATGCTTGTGATTGCTTTAGCGTGCGATCTGGGAATCCCTTTTGGAGCCATTGCCGCCGCTCTGGAATCTTTTCGAGGGGCTAAACGTCGGTTTGAGTTGAAGCATAGTGACCATGCTAATCGGATTTTTGATGATTATGGGCATCATCCGACCGAGATTCAGGCGACGCTTGCCACCGCCCGAAAGGGAGTTGTGGGAAAAGGGAGGTTGGTTGTTCTTTTTCAACCCCATCGATTTACTCGGACAGCGGCCTTGCGGGAACAATTCGGAAGGGCATTCAGGGATGCTGATGTCGTTTTTGTGGCCCCCATCTATTCTGCCGGTGAGAACCCAATCGAGGGGGTTGGCCCGGAATCAATCGTGATGGCAGCCAAAGCAGACGGACACCCCTCGATAAACTGCGTTGCATCTTTGAGAGAGGGGGCCAATGCGGCCGTTTCGACGTTGAGAGAGGGCGACCTATTATTGACGCTTGGTGCCGGGAACGTCCACGAGGCGGCGTCGTTTCTGGCTGAGGAACTTCAATTGGGATCACGCATCATGGAGGTCCTAGGATCCGGAGTGCTCAAGTATTCCGAACCGCTCTCCCGACACACGACGATGAGAGTTGGAGGCCCGGCGCGTTTTTGGGTTGAACCTGAGACCGAAGAAGGTCTTTCAGAGCTTGTTCGGTTTTGTCACGACGGAAATATTCCCTTCATGATCATGGGGAGAGGCTCCAATCTGATCGTTCGTGACGGTGGATTCCCGGGTGTGGTGGCCCACTTGGTGAGGGGATGCTTTTCAGAATACCGTGTCGAGGGAAACAGGATCACCGCCGGTGTTGGTGTAAAACTAAAACAACTTGCTTCCACTGCGCGTCATGCCCGTCTCACGGGTTTTGAATGGATGGACGGGATTCCTGGAAATTTAGGAGGAGCTCTCCGGATGAATGCTGGCGCTATGGGAGTTCAGACTTTTGAACAAGTTGAAAGTATCCGTTTTTCCGACCGTGACGGAAACATTATCTCCCGAACCGTTGATGAAATGGAAATTCAATACCGGGAGATCCCATTATTGCGTGATCATTTCGCCCTCTCTGCCACCCTTCTTGGATCACCCGATACCATTGATTCAATAGACGAACGACTCTCCTCATCGCTGAAACATCGCAAGGAAAGCCAGCCTATTGCTGCAAGCTCCGGATGCATCTTCAAGAATCCCGAGGGGATCTCAGCAGGTCGTCTCATTGATGAGCTTGGCTTGAAAAACACAGTCCATGGTGGAGCTCGCGTCTCCGATCTCCATGCGAACTTCATTGTCAACGAGGGCGGTGCAACGGCTTCGGATATTCTCGAACTGATCCGATGGATTAAGTCGGAAGCTCTTGAAAGAAGGGGCATTCAATTGGAAACCGAAGTGAGTATCATCGGAATGGACAAAACGGAATGAATGCCACGCCAAAAACGAACGACTTCGATGAGTGAAATCACCCCCTTTGATCCACGTGGCCGTAACCTGACCGTCCTGATGGGTGGACCGGGAGCCGAGGCAGATGTATCCCTGCGTTCTGGTGCCGCTGTTGCGGGCGCACTTCGTGAAGCAGGCGCCAGCGTGACGGAGGTTCGGATCGATGGATTCAATCTCTCGATCCCTAAAGAGACGGAATTGGTGTTTAACCTGATTCACGGAACATTTGGCGAGGATGGTTCCTTACAGGACATTCTTGATGATATGGGCATCCCCTACACGGGTGAGGGAGCCGTCGAAAGCCGTATTGCCTTCGATAAGATTCTTACAAAAAAAGCATTTGAGACAGGAGGGGTTCCCACCCCCCGATGGGAAACCCTGAAAGCGGGGGAAACCCCCACCTTGCCTTTGCCAATTGTCATCAAGGCGCCTCGGCAGGGTTCAAGTGTCGGGGTGCATCTGATTTACAAAATGGATCAGGTCGAACCGGCGATGCTTGACTGCCTTCTTTATGGTGAGGAAATCTTGGTTGAAGAGCTTGTGACCGGCAGGGAATTAACTGTTGGTGTCCTTGGAGCAGAGACCTTGCCGGCAATCGAAATCAAACCCATTGATGGATTTTATGATTACAGCAATAAATACACCAAGGGGGCGACTCAGTATCTTGTGCCGGCACCTCTTACGGCATCTGAAGCCTCTTTGGTTAAGGAGGTTGCCCTTTTGGCGACGAAGGCGCTCGGATTAAAGGTTTATTGCCGAGTTGATATTCTGCTATCGGAATCTGGACCTGCGGTCCTTGAAATCAACACGATTCCAGGAATGACGGAAACAAGTCTCCTGCCAAAGGCTGCTGCGGCGGTGGGTCTGGATTTTACCCCTCTTTGCTCTAGGATCGCGGCATTATCCCTAGCCAAAACCTCATGAATGCCCGACATACAGGAGTCAACAGAAGAAAAGGAGGGAAATCCCAAGGTAGGCAACACTTGATGGAGTTGAACGTCCGCACGGCAAGCTTGAAAAGACAAAGACGTCAGAAGGCAAGCAATCTCCTGTGGAAGTCCCTATCAACGATCATCATTTTATGTCTTCTCTTGGTAGTTGGGAGACTGGCCGTCCAAAAGTTTTTTTTAAAGAACAGCGAATACTCGCTGAAACATATTGAAGCCAACCTGGACGGCATCATGAGTCTTGAAGAATTCGTTCAGACCTCCGGATTCACTGACGGACAGAATCTCTTTTTGCTCGATCTGGATCAGGCAAACAGGAAACTGGCGGCGCATCCTGAAGTCCTCTCGGTAAATATCGAGAGGATTCTACCCGATACCATCAAGGTAGACATGACCAGGCGTCATCCAATCTTCTTGATCGCTGGAAACAACGCCGATGAGGGAGGTGATTCCTATATTCCCGGAAAGAGTTTTCTCTGCGATGACAATGGAATTCTGTTCAGGCCCAACAGGTTGAATCCGGAATTCTTGAATCTTCCCGTTCTCAGGGGAGTGGATCTTACCAATGCCTCCTCGGGAAGCCATCCTGACAATAATCGCATTGATTTTGCCCTGCAGCTCCAAAAAGCTCTTTCAGAAATTCCAGAAGAGATCTTTAAGATTCGTTCGATTGATGTCACCAAATCATACGCCACCGTGGTAACCGATGCATCCGATGCGAGATTTACATTCGGAAACAAGGATCTCACGCTACAAATTTCCCGATTAAAGAAACTGCTGGATCATTTTCAGGAAACTGGCAGGCAGTTGGAAACCGTGAATCTGATGATTGAACGCAACACACCGGTCACCTTTGTCTTAACTCCTGAAAAAATGAGCGCTAAGATCACGCCGGTGAATCTCCGCAAAAAGGGTATTTCAAAATAAACTCACCCCATGGCCTCCGATCAAATATTTGTAGGTCTCGAAATCGGAACGACGAAAATTTGCGTCATTGTTTCGGAAGGACGATCTGACGGGACCATCAGCATCCTCGGAGTCGGGGAAACACCTTCCCGGGGAGTTCGTAAGGGGGAGATCGTGGATCTCTCCACGGTCAGCGAATGCATCCACGAGGCCTTAATCGATGCCGAGGAGAAGACGAATGTGGAAATACGTAACGTCTGGGTGGCGATCTCCGGATCACACCTCAAGAGTTTCAACAACCGGGGCACCTTTATGCTTCCGGAAGATCGCGATGTCATTGTTGAGGAGGATCTTCAAACCGTGGAAACGAATGCGAAAGAGGTCTCCCTGCCTGCGCAGCATATCTTCCTCCATACGATTCTGCAGGGATATCATGTGGATGGAAGGAGGGATGTAATCGACCCGATCAGGATGGAATGCCGGACTCTTGAAGCGGACTTCCATATTGTGCACGGCATCAAGACTAGGATCCACAATACCCTCAGGTGCATCGAATCATTAAAACTCGGCATCGAGGATGTGGTGCTGAGTTCCCTTGCCAGCGCGCAAGTAGTGGTCACACAGCACCAGAAAGACCTAGGGGCCCTAGTGATCGATATCGGCGGAGGGACAACGGATTTTTTGGTCTATTACAACGGTTCTGTACGTCATTCGGGGGTTCTGCCCTTGGGCGGCGATCACATCACGAACGATATCTCAATCGGTCTGAGGCTTCCCATGCAGCGTTCTGAAATTCTTAAAATCCAGGAAGGTTCTGCAATCGATCCCAAAGGGAACGATCTCGGGATGATCACCTTGAAAAATGACCTTGGTTTTCTCGGATGTGACATCAGCAGGGCGTCTCTTCAAATCATCATCCATCAGCGTGTCCGCGAAATCTTTGAATTTGTCAGAAAGGACATTGAAGGGTCGCATGAGGGAATGCTCGGAATGCTTCGTGCGGGGGTGATGATTACTGGCGGTAGTTCTCGCCTCCGCGGAATTGCAACGGTGGCGGAGGATGTTTTTGAACTTCCGACGCATCTAACAAGGGCGAAAGAAGTTGGGGGGGCCACTCAGACTTTTGAGAACCCTCAATTCTCAACAGCCATCGGCCTTACAAAGTATGCGATGGCCGTGAGTGATAACATTCCCGAGGAGAGCGTGTTTGCTAAAGTCACAAAAGGAATCGGCGGAATCTTTCACAGGAGGTCCAGGTGACCACATTAAGTCGTCAACGCAAGGTGATCGGGGTCGGTAACGCCGGAGTTGGCATTCTGGACCGACTCATTGTAGAAACCCCCGGAATTTCCGGACTCATGATCATTAATAATGATCATGAGTCGCTTGGGGCATCCATCGTTAGGGAAAAAATCAGTCTGCCTGAAGGTGATCCAAGGGATGGTTTTTTGATGATCGAGGAGGAGTTTTCGAAATCCATCGAGGGATCTTTGTCGATACTTCTCTGCGGCGGGTTGGGGGGGGGAACAACCTCATTGCTGATCCCCTTGTTGGCTGCCAGAGCCAAGACCATGGGGATTGTGACGCTCGGGTGTGTGAGTCTGCCTTTCGGTTTTGAGGGAAAGCAGAAAAAGGAATTGGCGCATGCGTCCTTGAAAAAACTCCAGGGTGTCTGCGATGCGGTGGCCGTCATTGAGAATGATCGTCTCACCGGATCAGACCCTACCAAATCCACCGTTGGCTCGGCCTTTCAGATTTCCGACGAACTGCTTTTGTCGTCCATGAAAGCTATTCAGGGTATGATTGCAACAGCTGGACCGGTGAAAATCACACGTCATGATCTTGCCACGGTGCTCGGCAAGGCTGCTACACTGCATTTTGGACATGGCCGTTCAGAGGGAGCAAATCGACTTCATGAGGCACTTGAACGCGCGCTTCATTCCCCGCTGATGAAAGAAAAAGGGGGAAGGTCGGTAATCGGCGACGCACGCATGATCCTGCTTTTGT
>CAIKFI010000025.1 GCA_903826635.1 uncultured Spartobacteria bacterium
CTGCTTTATCGCTCCAACGGGTGTTGCCGCTGCAGCTCTCGGCAATCAGGCGTGGCTGAATGGTGTCTTCAACTACTGCCGTGAAAAAAAGGAGGAGTATTTCGAGGATACGGTCAGCATGCTCTGCCTTCTGGTCATGTCGGGGAATGCATGGATTCCCCAGGAGCGTCCATCCAAACCCCAATCATCGACACCACCTGGTAATTAGCCCGACCACGGTTTCGAGATCCTTTATTAGCCGGTCCCCTTATTGGCCGATTATTTATGGGTCGATTATTTATTGGTCGGGGACGAAGGGGAGACCGACGGAACAGGAGTGCTGTTTGTGGAAGAACTGGTTGCCTGGAGAAGCCCCAAGATCACCAGAAACCTCTCCATCTCCTGCTTCGTCGTGACTTTTGCAGCAGCACCCTCCGCTCCATACTTGGTCGAGTAATAGCTGTGACCCAACCCCTCGAAGGAGACCAATTCGCACCGGTTTCCGGTAGCGACAAGCTTGTCTCGGAAATCGGTGGAATTTTTAAAGGGAACCGTCTTGTCAGCTTTTGCATGGAAAATGATTGTCGGCGGCATCTTGGCGGGCATCTGGTCCGGCACGGAACAGGCCAGCGCCCGGTGCGATGATCCGCCAAAACGTTTTGTGCCGCCGTATCCGGAATCTTTCGTATCCGTAACAGGATTGAAAAGGATCAGCGCGACGGGAAGAGGGGATGGTGCGCCCGGATCATCAACACCCGGACCCTTTGCCGGAATCGCCGTCCAAGCGGCAACATGACCTCCTGCTGAACCGCCGGAACAAATAATGCGGGAGGGATCCACACCGAGCTCGCTGGCATGCTCTTGAACCCATCGAACCGCCGCCCTTGCATCGGAAACCGAATCTTCCGGCTGACTGTTGAAGCGGGAACGCGTCCTGTAGTCGGGAGCCACTCCCACAATCCCGTGTTCAGCCGCCCAACGGGCCCATTCTATGGAATGGGAGGGGGTTCCGTTGACCCAGCCTCCGCCGAAGAAGGAAATCAGGCAGGGTAGCTTCTCCGATGCCTTCCATCCGGCAGGCTTGGTCACATGCAGCAAAAGTTCCGTCTCTCCGATTTTCCTAAAAACGAACGGGGTGCTACCAGGCAGGCTTAACGGGGTCTTTTCAACAGGAGTGGGTGTGGCTAGAGGCGCAGGCGTGAATGAGGCAGATGCAACCACTTGGTCTCCCATGGAGGACTTGGCTCCCGAATCCACGGTCATGGAACCGGAGCCCTGTTCCGAGCTCGGCATCACCTGTTGCTGGGCTCCTGCCGGAAGAAGTGTCAACAGAACATAGGGGAGTAAAAAAAGAGGGGGGTTCATGGCACTCATCAAAACGGCATTAAGTCCCTGTTGTCGATTTTTTTACTATCCAGCGATCCTCTCAACCAATTCACCTCGACATTCCTCACTCAAAGATTAGAGGGATTAGAAGTTCTTGGATTAAGAACTCCTTTCCATTTCTTGAAATGGAAGCAACCAGCACCATTACAATTTCTAAATCATGACCGAATCAACCCCCTCAGACCTGAAGCTTTCTTTCCTTTGGATCCCCCGACGGCCTCTCCTTCTCATTTGCCTGGGAATGCTTGTGATCGGAAGCTCAACGGCAAGCGTTCCGACGGTTCCCTTGAGCTGGCAGCAGTTCAAGGATTCCAAGGACCGCTCTGCACCGGGGATTCTGACGGATTACTCCTACGCAGGATTCGATCATGGTGAGCAAGGGATTCCCAATGTCTCTGGACCGATCTTCAAGGTGACCGATTTCGGTGCCATCCCGAACGATACGCACTCTTCAGAAGATGCCATTCGCAGAGCCTTGAGTGCCGCTGAGAAAGCCGGCGGGGGCGTCGTGCTCTTCCCTCCCGGCAGGTTCCTTGTGTGGACGGACAGGAGCAAAGTTGAGTCGATAAGAATTCACTCCTCCGGGATCGTGATCAGGGGTGCCGGTGCCGGCAAGGGAGGGACGCTCATCCGTGCTGTTCACTCAGGATATGGCACCGGCCCTTACAAGGTTCCAAAGGACGGAAAAGAGTTCACCGCCATCAATTACGTTTTTTCGTTTGAGGCACCCGAGGCCTCTCGCAAGGGTATCGCTTTGAGCGGAGAGGTCAGGCGTTCATCCTGCGATGTTCCCCTGACGTCCACGGAGGAACTTCACCCCGGTGACAGGGTTTCCATCAGGGCGTCATCCAAGGAACTGACTGAGGAACTTATGGCGGGACTCCAGCCCGACGCTCGGTGGAAACGTGCGGTAGAGGGGCTCACCATCAATGAAATCCACAAGGTTCGCAGCATCCAAGGGACGACGCTCACCCTTTCTGAACCGCTCCTTGTGAATTTGGGAAAAAACAGTGGGGCGACACTCTCGAAGGAATCCATGATCGATCATGACGGAATAGAGGACATGGCTTTTGAGGGGGCGTGGAGAGAGAGTTTTGTTCATCACCGCAGCGCTTTGGATGATGAGGGATGGGATGCCATTCTTTTCAACGGAGTGGCGGATGGATGGGTGCGTCGGTGCTCCTTTTTCAATATGAATTCCGGGGTCTACCTTAGAAAATCCACCACCTGCTCGATCATGGAGAATCGTTTTGCAGGCAATCCGGCCCATTATGACGTGGCCGCCCGCTCGGATAGTTCCTTTAACCTCTTGGGTTTGACCGATGAGCAGGAAGGACAACTCCATGAGGCCTCCACGGGCAATCGCTCCTCTGCAACCACTGTTTGGCGCTGGACTTTACTGCCCAATCAATCGATCGATTCCCACGGCAATGGACCTTATGCAACCCTTATCGACAGGGTTGATGGTGGAACAATGACTCATAGCGGAGGCCCGATTATTGCTTTTCCAAACCATCTTCGCTGGATGGTCTACTGGAACTTCCAGTATCAGGGCAATGACAAGATGCCCGTCGATTTCTGGGATCTCAAAAAAGGGGGGACAGCCAAGTTCGTGAAACCACTTTTTGTTGGTCTGCATGGCAAGACCATCACGCTGAATGAATCTTCCATACTGGGGAATGAGTCACCGGGAAGCCAAGTTTCACCCGAATCGCTCTACGAGGCCCAACTGGAGTTCCGTCTCGGAAAACTTCCGAGTTGGGTGAAGGCAACTCAAGTCGAGTGGGAAAACCTGAAAAAGCAGGAGCTTCCCTTCCCAACTGCGTCCGACACCTCCTCAAATAACATCATTGAAGAAAACTTTCCAATCAATGATCTGTTCACCGATGTGCAGGGACTGATGAGCAAAGAGGAACTGGGGTGGGGCGTTCCCCTTGAGCTTCAAGTAACAGGCCAGACCACCCCCAATCCGGTCATGATCAAGAATGACTATGTTCTCCTGCGATCGATCCTTCAACTCATGGCCACCTACGCCACCCAGCGCCCTCAAAAAAATGGAGTGCAAGAAGGGGGAGGCACTTCTCCCTGGAGCGTTGGAAAACAACTTGACTGCAAGGCAACCGTAGACAGTAAAACGATCACCATTACCATGCCCGTTCAGTCATCAGTCGACGATCAGAAGGCAAATCATGCGGCACTTGAAAAAGCCCTGGCCATCGCCCCGACTTGCCGAGCTACCCTTACAGAGGCACAGGGGGAATTGATGCTGACGCTCCAGCGTTAAGATGGAACGGATTCCCCCTCATTGAAGAACGATGATTTCATAAAAAATGCTGCAACCTTAAGAAAAGGTTGGTGTTTTAATGTTTCTCTAAACACGATTTTTTGACACTTTTACAAACCACCCCCTCCCCCCTATGACTAATAAAATTACCAGCGGGATCGCCGTAGCCGTTCTTTCGTTGACGATCCACCTCTCCACGAACCCGCTACTCACTGCAGCGGAGGAGCCCAATAAGCAGAAGCCCAACATCATATTCATCCTCGCAGATGATCTGGGAATCGGAAACTTGAGTTGCTACGGGGCCGATCTGTTCAAGACGCCCAATATTGATGCCCTGGCAAAAAGCGGGACCCTTTTTGAACACTGCTATGCCTCCCCATTGTGCGGCCCCTCAAGGGCCTGCCTAATGACGGGTAGGTATGCCTACCACACTGGTATGACCGGTAATGACAGCGGCAAGCTTCTTAAGCCTGGCAATGAAACCATGATGCCCAAGATCTTGAAAACTTCCGGCTATGCCACGGCCATGTGCGGCAAATGGAGTCAACTCCCCCTCCAACCGAGCGACTGGGGATTCGACGAATATCTCCGCTTCAACGGCAGTGGAAAATACTGGAATACCCAAGACGGCAATAAAACCTACACGCTCAATGGTCAGGAAGTGCCGCTCAAGGACAAGGAGTATCTCCCCGACACGATGCAGAAGTTTGCTTTCAACTTCATCAATACCAATAAGGACAAGCCATTTTACCTCTATTATGCCATCTCGCACGTCCATGCAGAGATTCTCCCGACTCCAGACAGTGCTCCCGATAGCAAGGACCTCTATGCCGATAATATCGCTTACATGGATAAAATCGTGGGGCAACTCGTCGCGGAGTTGGACAGACTCCATCTCCGTGACAACACCCTCATTGTTTTTGCGGGAGACAATGGGACTGCCGCCGGCGATGCCGCCCGATCTACGATCCATGGCAAGCCACTCATAGGCCAAAAGGGAACAATGTTGGAGTGCGGAGCCCTGGTTCCCTGCATCGCCAGTTGGCCTGGAGTCGTGCCAGCCGACAAGATTTCGAAGAATCTCCTGAACATCACAGACTTTTTACCGACGCTGGCCGATGTGGCCGGGGCAACACTTCCACAAGGTCTCGTGGTTGACGGAAAAGATTTTGCTCCCCAACTCAAAGGGAAAGAAGATGGATGGCCCCGCTCCTGGATCTTTGTCGAATTAGGCAAGCACTGGTATGACCGTGACATGAACTGGAAGCTCAACGAGGCCAGCGAACTCTTTGACATGAGGAATGCCCCCTTCGCCGAGACCAAGGTCGCGTCGGACACGAAGGACGAGGTGGCCATCAATGAGAGGAAGTATCTGCAGGGAGTCCTTGATCAACTCAATCCCGCAGGCGGCATCGTCGATGATGGAGACGGATCGGGCCGCCACGCTAACAGGGATGCCAAGAAGAAAAAGAAAGCTGAGAAAGCTGCCGGCAAGCAGGCGACACCTGAGACCAATGCGATGAGCAGAGAAAACGCCAACGCCCCAGGCGAATAGGAGAAGATCTCTGACACCATTTTTCTCGTCCCCAATCACATCATGAGAAATACCCTCCCTCGATTCCTTCTTTCTGCTTTGCTGTTTTCAGTATCCGCTCACAACTCCCAAGCGGAAGATCAGGCGAAGAAGCCGAATGTCCTTTTTATCATTGTGGATGATTTGAGGCCGGAACTGGGTTGCTATGGCAAGGACTAC
>CAIKFI010000026.1 GCA_903826635.1 uncultured Spartobacteria bacterium
CCCTCCGCGGTGGGATTTGCGACCGACTCGGCGAGGAATCCCGGCAAGCCAGACTTCCAAGGCGCTGCGGAGTGAGTTTGGAAGAAGTAGGGCTGCATTGTATCGGCCCGAATTCTTAATCAACCGGGCGACGCCCAACAGAGAAGATTTGCCGGGGATTTCAAGAACGGCATCGACCTCTGGGACCTCCCGCCAGAGGGGGGCCAATTTTGATGGTGACAGGATCGTGAGATGCAAGTCGGGTCTCCCCTCCTTGAGGGCACGGATGGAAGAGGCTGACATGCAGGCATCACCTAGCCAATTCGGCGACCGGACAAGGAGACGGAAGGGTTGGAGATCGGCGGGAGAAGTCTCTGGAGGAAGATAGACCCCACGCTTTGAGCCTTTGAGGAGGAAATTGGGGTGAGGGGTTTTCCATCGGTTGTGAACCCAGAACCAATCGGAGGGTGAAATCCGGACCTCCCGTTCGAGCAGGCGGTTAAGATCCATGGTGATTTCGTCGATCCCCCGACCTTCGGTCGGCACGGGGTCACTGGTGTGGATGACCCATCGGGCAAGGCCTACGGTTCGAACGCTGACCTGGACCAGCAGGGAACCGGTGTGCTGGGCAAGACTTGCTGCGAGGGGAGAGGTCGAGGCGAGTTTTCCAAAGAGGGGCATCCAGATCCCGGCATTTCCGGCATGCTGATCTGTCAGAACACCGACAACCCCCCCCGATTTGAGAAGGTTGGAGGCTGCTTGCATCTCTTTTTTACGGTCGAAGGTGTGGACTCCCCTGCTGCGGCGGTCACGGTTCACAAGATCATCCATGAGAGGACTGCGCAGAGCCTGATAGACACACCCCGCCTGGCGTGGCTTCACGAATTCCGCGATCTGTGCGTTGATCTCCCAGTTTCCGAAATGACTGAGGGCCGCCACGGTGCCACGCGAGCCGGTTTTTTCCCCCACAACCCAGTCCTTCCAGTTCTGCTCCTGATCAAAATCGAGATGTGATCGGAGTTTTTTCTCACTCAGGGCAGGAATTTTCACGGAACTCACGATGTTGGCCCCGAGATTCACAAAATGCCTCAGGGTGATAAACGATGCCTCCCGGTTGCTCAACGTGGAACCGAAGGCGATGCGGAGATTCTGTTTGGAGAGTCGACGATACCCGGGCAGAATCAACCAAAGCATCAATCCGATAAACTGGCCTGTCACGAAGCAAACCGTTATGGGAAGAATCCGGATGAGTGTGACAAGCGCCAGCGCCAGCAGATAAAGGAGACGTTCCATGAGAAAAAGCGAAGCCAATACACATAACGCAAGGGGGGGATGTTCGGAAGATAAAACCCCCCGGAAGGAGGGTGTCTTTTTACCGGGAGCAACGCTGGGCATTCTCGGAAGCGGACAATTAGGGCGAATGTCGGCGATGGCGGCCAAGACTCTTGGTTACCGTGTTGTGGTTTATGATGAGACACGGGATGGTCCCGCGGTTTCCTGCGCAGATCTTGCCATCATCGCTCGCTTTGACGATCCGGTTGCTCTGGAGCGTTTTGCCAACGAGGTCGATGTGGTGACCGTGGAGTTCGAAAACATCCCGCTTTCCGTCTTGGAGTTCCTTGAGAAAAGGAAGCCCGTAAGGCCCTCCTCCTCGGTGGTGCATATTTGTCAGGACAGGGTCCAAGAAAAGAGGTTTCTCCTCTCCATCGGGATCCCCGTAGCCCCGTTCCGAGTCATCACTTCGGCAGGGGAACTTGGACGGGCGCTCATGGAACTGGGGCAACCCTCGATCCTCAAGACGGCTGCACTCGGCTACGATGGCAAGGGGCAGATCAGACTGGATCCGGGCGATGACACCACCTCTCCTTGGGAAGAACTCTCCGCTCCGATTGCTGTGCTGGAGCAGAGGATGGATTTCGAATCGGAGGCTTCCGTGATCTGCGCGCGATCGGTTGTTGGTGAGACTCGTTGTTTCCCCGTTCAGAGCAATATCCATCGCGACGGAATTCTGGATGTCACAACGGTGCCCTCGAGGCTCCCTAAACCAGTGGAGGACAGGGTCCTCGAGATCGCCTCTGAAATCGCGGAAAAGCTCGGAGTGATCGGTCTGATCACCGTAGAGTTCTTTGTCTTGGCTGACGGTGGAGTGGTCGTAAACGAACTTGCTCCGCGGCCCCACAATTCCGGGCATCATACCCTCGAAACGGTGATGACCTCCCAGTTTGCCCAGCATGTTCGTGCTGTTTGCGGACTCCCACTGGGCGCCGTCTCGCTCCGTTCACCCGGGGTGATGGTCAACCTCCTCGGTGATCTTTGGAATCAAGGTGAGCCTGATTGGATGCCGCTCCTGAGGCAATCGGATCTTTTTCTTCATCTCTATGGCAAAAAGGGTGCCAAATCGGGGCGGAAAATGGGTCATTTCACTCTGCTTGGGGAGGGGATGAGCGCCAGCAAGTTGGCGCTTGGGCTTCGATCTCTAGTGAACACCTAAAGTTCCAAGGAGCTCAGCGAATTTTTTTTTGAACATCCCGGATTCTTTCTTGTCTGAAATTTCGCTGACTCGTATCAGCAACAACGATACTTTTTAAACCTTATCTCACAGACACACACTTCATGAATCAAATCGTCCAAGAACTCGATCGACGAGTCCAAGAAACCAGCAGTTGGGTCAAGCCGCTCTCTCAGGAAATGAGTAGGGTTGTCATCGGCCAACAGGGATTGGTGCGCAGCCTGATCATAGGGTTGCTCGGCAACGGGCACGTCCTTCTGGAGGGGGTTCCCGGCCTTGCCAAGACTCTGACAGTGAGGACCCTTTCCTCTTGTATCCATGCTGCCTTTTCTCGCATTCAGTTTACCCCCGATCTCCTTCCCGCGGATGTGGTCGGCACGTTGATCTACAATCCGAGAGAGGGGGTCTTCACGACCCGGAAAGGACCGATTTTCGCCAACTTGATCCTTGCCGATGAGATCAACCGCGCCCCTGCCAAAGTTCAGAGCGCCCTGCTTGAGGCGATGCAGGAGAGACAGGTGACGATCGGGGACGAGACCTTCAAGCTTCCAGACCCCTTCCTGGTCCTTGCGACGCAAAACCCCCTCGAGCAGGAGGGAACCTACCCGCTACCAGAGGCGCAACTGGATCGTTTCATGCTGAAGGTCGTGGTCGGCTATCCGAGCAGGACGGAGGAGCGTTCGATTCTGGATTCCATGGCCACCTCATCTCCCCGTCTATCTGTCGATCCGCTCGTCACCACGGAGCAGATCCTCGAAGCCCGTAAGGTCGTCAACGACATCTACGTCGACGACAGGGTGAAGGACTATATCGTTGATCTGGTCTGGGCAACCCGCGAACCGGCCAGCTACAACCTCAAGCTCGACGGTCTGATCCGTTACGGAGCCTCACCACGAGCCACGATTTATCTGACTCTTGCCTCAAAAGCACACGCATTCCTTAATGGCCGTGGCTATGTCACACCGCACGATGTGAAATCGGTAGGCCTTGAGGTGATGCGCCACCGCATCGCTGTCAGCTATGAGGCCGAGGCGGAATCCATCTCCCCGGAAGACATCGTGAAGCGTGTCTTCGAGGGGCTTCAGGTTCCCTGATTTCGCAGGCTCGGGAAAACTAGGGGCCAGCCGACGGCCAGCAATCCCGGGCAACAACTCGACGCCCATCCCACCGATGAACGATACCCGCGAGATCCTGCGAAAGATCCGTCACCTTGAGTTGCGGACCCGGCGTCTTGTCGCCTCGTCGTTTGCGGGACAATATCAAAGTGTTTTCAAAGGACGGGGGATGAATTTTGAGGAGGTTCGTCCCTACAGTCCGGGGGACGAGATCCGGGCGATTGACTGGAATGTGACGGCGCGGACCGGGGAGCCCTACATCAAGAAGTTCACGGAAGAGCGCGAGATGACGGTGATGATCGTATTGGATGTCAGCGCCTCGGGAAATTTCGGCAGCGTCGAGGCGAGCAAGAGGGAGTTGTCAGCGGAGGTTGCCGCGATCCTGGCCTTCAGCGCCATCACCAATAATGACAAGGTCGGCCTCCTGCTTTTCAGCGATCGCGTTGAGCTTTTTATCCCTCCCAAGAAAGGACGCCTTCATATCCTGAGACTCATCCGGGAGATGCTCTACTTCAGGCCGAAAGGAAATGGGACCGATCTCTCCGGAGCCCTGGAATACCTGAACAAGGTGGTGACTCGCCGAGCCCTGGTTTTCCTGATCTCGGACTTTCTTACGGGTGATTTTTCGAGACCTTTGACCGTCTCTGCGAAACGCCACGACATGGTGGCGATTTCCGTCATCGACCCCGCCGAGGAGTTGCTTCCGGATGTGGGCGTTATCCTTCTGGAGGATCCCGAAACCGGTGAGCAGATCGAGGTCGACACGTCGCGCAAGGCGATTTCCAAAGGGTATGCCGAGTTAGCGGAGAAGCGCTCGAAGGATCTTTCAAGCCTTTTCGGGGCGCGGCGGATCGACGCGCTAACCCTGAGAACCGACCGGGATTATCTGCCGGTTCTCCGTAGTTTTTTTGATCGTCGGGGGAGGAGGATCGGAGCATGAGCCAACAGCCCGGAGTCTCGTTCGCACCTGTTTCCGGAGGAGCCCCATCGACGGCAATCGGGGCACCTACCCCGGCGCCGATCCATGATATCATCGGGCCTCTTCCTTTTTTCTCAGGGCCGCTATGGATCCTTGTCTTGGTATTTCTCGGGATAGCCCTTGCCGGAGGGCTTCTCTGGTGGTTCTTGGGAAGGAATAAAATCAAGCCCAAGTCACCCGGAGAGACGGCGCTAGCTTCACTTCAAAGCCTTAGAAAGAGGGTTGCCGATGGTACGGATCACGAGTTCGGCGTCGTGGTTTCCGATGTCTTGAGAAAGTTTTTGGGAGAGGCATGGGGTCTGGCTGCACCAAGACAAACGACGGAAGAGTTTCTCCTCTCCCTGAAAGGATCCCTCCGATTTCTTCCAGCAGAACAGGAGGCCCTCTCACAGTTCCTTCAACACGCTGATTATTTGAAATACGCACGGGGAGAGGCCACACGGGAGCAGCGATTGGCTCTTATTGAGGCTGCCGAATCGTTTGTGCAAGTCGGAGGAGAAAAAACTAGTGCTCACGACCCCGAGCAGTCGGGCAAGCAACCTTTATCCTTGCGCGTTGATCCCAGTCTGCCCGTTCCGTCATTGGAGAGTCCAGCCAGGGACTTAGAAGAGTGTGCTGAAAAGGAGGTTCTATGAGCGGAACCTTACCACTTCCTGCGATGCTCGCCTCCGGAACATTTTTTTCCTTCCTTCATCCCTGGATGCTATTGGCCCTGCTAGGTATTCCCCTTCTTGCCCTGCTCAAGGGGAAGATGGGTGGAACTCCCGGTATTCTTTTCTCCTCCACCCAGCTCGTTGTTGCGGTGGGAAAAAAACGCCGCGCCAGAGCGGGCGCCATGCTGACTTCCCTGATTTACGGAGCCATGGCCTTTTTCATCATCGCTTTGGCGAGGCCGCAATTGGGAAGGACCATGGAGCATGTCACGGCGAGCGGGGTCGATATCATGCTGGTGCTGGATGTCTCGGGTTCGATGCGTGCCGAGGATTACGTCGTCGGAGATCAGCGGATGAATCGTATCGACACGGTGAAAAGGATGACGCAGCTATTCATTGAAGCCCGACCCAATGACCGGATCGGTATTATTGCCTTTGCTGGGAGGCCATATCTTGTCAGCCCCCTGACGCTGGATCACGATTGGCTGATCAGCAACCTGGACCGCGTGCAGATCGGAATGGTCGAGGATAGTACGGCGATCGGTTCAGCGCTTGCATCAGCGGCCAACCGGCTCAAGGACCGTGATTCCAAGACCAAGATCATCGTTCTTCTGACTGACGGGGCGAACAACGCGGGGAAAGTTCTTCCATTGACTGCAGCTGAGGCGGCCCATGCACTTGGCATCAAGATTTATACCATCGGAGCTGGAAGCGATGGCCCGGTTCCCGTTCCTGTGGGCAAAGATGTTTTTGGTCGAACTCACTACGAAAAAATGGTCTTCGACTTCGACGAAAAGCTCCTGGATCAAGTGGCCAAACTAGCGGATGGAAAATACTTCAGGGCCGCTGACACGGCTTCAATGAATAATACCTTCAAGGAGATTGACAGGTTGGAAAAGACAAAGATCCAGGTGGATAAGAAAGCTGATTATCGCGACCTCTTTCCGTTCAGCATCTTGGTTGGAACAATTTTTCTACTCTCCGAGGCAATTCTTTCCCAGACATTCTGGCGTCGTCTTCCGTGATCCCGTCCATGAAACCGATCCTTATGATTTTCCTCGGTGACGGCATTTCCTTCGCTCATCCCTCCTGGTTCTGGGCTTTGTTGCTTCTGTTGCCACTCCTCTGGCTTTTTATGGATTCGGTCCGGCGACGTGATGCGCTGCTTTCTCGAATCCTGGCTCCTCGGCTCCGTCAGCAGCTTTCCGGTCAGGTCAGTGGGTTGATGAGAAATCTCAAGACGGCACTGCTTCTGGCGGCGATTGGCCTTAGTTTTCTGGCCCTTGCTCAGCCTCGTTTTGGAATCATCGACCTTCAAGTGAAGTCAAAGGGGCGCGATGTGATGATCGCTGTCGACACCTCTCGCAGCATGCTCTCCACCGATACCGCCCCGACACGTTTGGGTCGTGCAAAGCTCATCTCCCAAGATCTCCTGAATCTCCTCAAGGGAGACCGTGTCGGCCTCATCGCCTTTGCCGGAACAGCTTTCCTTCAAGCCCCTTTGACCCTCGACAAGGAAGCCGTGCTGACGTCGATCAACGACCTCGACAGCAATACAATCCCCAAGGGCGGCACCGATATCGCCTCGGCCATCAGACTGGCCATCGCCGCTTTTGGGAAGGGTGAGACCATGAACAGGGCTCTTGTCCTCATGACCGACGGGGAGGAACTTGACGGAGACAGTGTGGAAGCAGCCAAAGAGGCGGAGGCTGCAGGGGTCCGAATCTACACGGTGGGATTCGGATCTACGGAAGGATCCCTCATGCCGATCAAGACGGAGGAAGGCAGGAATGACTTCGTGAGAGATGAGTCCGGCAGGCCCGTGAATTCCAAGCTTGATGCCGCGCGTCTGACTCAGATCGCCAAGGAGACGGGAGGTTTCTACCTCCCTTATGGTCAGGATGACGCCTCGGTCATTTATGAAAAAGGGATCATCCCGATGGAGGAGGAGGAGACGGGCGTCCTGAGTGCCCGCAAGCCGATCGAGCGCTATGCATGGCCTCTCGGTTTGGCTCTGCTTTTTCTGGCTCTTTGGTCCGTTCTTGGTGAGGGGAAGTTTCGGGGGGTTGGTAAAGTTTCCCAAGGCGGGTTCTCCCTGATCTCGGCGATTTTTTTCTTATTCCTGTTTACCCCTTCCCGGTCATCCCTTCAGGCGGCCACATCAGGCATCAAGGATTATCAGTCGGGAGACTATCAGTCGGCACTCAAGGATTTTGAACAAAGGATCCAGTCGGGGGCAAATGCCGCTGAAATCAGATTTGATGCTGGTGCCGCCGCCTACAAGGCCGGTGATTACAAGAAGGCCGTGGATTACTTTTCCGGGGCGATGACCTCCCAAAATCCCAAGATCAGGGACGCCGCAACCTACAATCTTGCCAATTCCTTGGTTCGCTCGGGTGAGTCGGCACAGGAGAAGGACGCCAAGCTCTCGGACTGGAAAAACGCTTTGCAACACTACGACACGGTCCTCAAGGATCACCCCCAAAATCATCAGGCCAAGGAGAATTGCGAGATCGTCCGAAAATTGATCGAGAACCTTCAGAAGCAGCAAGATCAACAGAAAAAACAAGACAAGAAGGACGACAAGGATCAGAAGGACAAAAACAAGGATCAGGACAAGAACAAGAGTGACCAATCCCAAGGTGGTGGAGGGGGGCAGAAAGACTCCAAAGAAGAAGATAAAGATCAACAAAAAAACGACCGCTCCCAAGGGAAAAACGGTAAGGATCAAAATCAGGATAAGGGAGAAAACAAGCCCCAGGATTCCAAGCAGGGTCAATCTGATCAGAAAAAAGACCAAGGCAATCAAGGACAGAAACCGGCCTCTCCCAGTCCGTCCCCTGATCAGGGTGGCGGCTCGGGATCAAAACAGAAGCCGGAATCACAACAGCAGGGCGACCAGTCCCAGGAGCAAAATCAGCAACAAGCCGACCAGCAACCCGGGCATGGAATTCAACCCACTCCAACCCCTTCCCCTGGGGGTAAGAACCAAGGACCGATCTCCGGGGGGCAACAAGGGGAAAAGAAGGATGAGCGGCAGGCTGAAGCAGCGGAGGCTGAGGAGGGCAAGGATGGAAAAATGTCACCCAATCAGGCCAAGGCGCTCTTGAGATCCGTGCAGGATGAGGAAGCTCACCAGTTGAATAATCAGCAGAACCGGGCAGTGGAACAACCCCGCCATGACTGGTAAATCTTTCCAGGCGATGAAATCACGATTTTTCAGCACTTTGACGCTTCTCCTCTTTCTTGCAACGGGGGTTTCACTCCGCGCAGAGGAAATCTCGGTGACGGCGGGGCTCTCCAGATCGGAGGTAAACTCGGGAGACATGGCCGAGTTGCAGATCAAGGTTTCGGGCGCTCAACGGGCTGATGTGCCTCAACAAATCCCCGTGGAGGGTCTGAATGTTCGTCTGACGGGTCAGTCCACCCAGGTCCAGATGGTTAACTTCAAGGTGACCTCCTCCGTTGTTTACAGTTACATCGTGATGCCGTTGCGCACCGGACATTTCACGATTCCATCCGTGACGGTGAGTGCAGACGGAAGCAAGTTCCGGACGCAGTCCCTCCCTTTTTCAGTTCTCGATACCAGTGGACCTTCCTCGAGCGGAGGTGTCGGTGCAACCTCTCCGTCGATGCAGCCTCAGATCCCCGCCCTGCCTGGAATGGTCGGAATCTCCCAACCACGATCCCGCCCCGCCCCCTCCAGACCGGATCTGGAGAGGGTTGCTTTCGGTGAGATTAATTGTTCCAAAAAGACCGTTTATGCGGGCGAAATGGTTCCTGTCGAGATCAGGTATTATTTTGACGCGCGTTATGCGGCCCAGGTTCGCGGAAGGGTCGACTTCGGAGGCGAGGGGGTCCTCTTGGAACGTTTTCCCGATCCAAAAGAGGGAAGGGAGGAGAGGAATGGAATCCTTTACAATGTCCTGACGTTTCGTTCGCTCCTTTCCGGAGTGAAACCCGGCCCCCTTGATCTCAAACCTGCAAAACTCGACTGTGAGATCCAGTTGCCGGGTGAGCTTCCTCCGGGTTTTGATGATCCTGTCTTCCAGCAACTTCTCGGCGGACAGGCTCGATTCGGTCAGACCCGCGAAGTTGCGGTAAAGACGGCTCCACTTCACCTGGAAGTCCTTCCCTTGCCCAAGGAAGGCCGCCCTCCCACTTTTACGGGGGCAGTCGGTCAATTTGACATTGATATAATCGTCAGCAACCCTCATCCAGCACCCGGGGACCCCGCCACCTTGAATGTGAAAATCGGCGGAAAAGGAAATTTTAAGGGAATGGGACCGCCCGTTCTGACGGGGACCGATGATTGGAGGACTTACCCGCCCACGGACAAGTTCGATAGCTCGGATGAACTTGCCTATACGGGAGTAAAATCATTCGATTTCACATTGATTGCCCAGAAACCGGCCCATCTCTCTCCGGGAGCAGAATTCTCATACTTTGACCCTCAATCCGGAAAGTATCAGACACTGACTGTCAAACCTCTTCCACTGGAGGCTACTCCCGGAAGTGCGGTTGATGTTCCTCTAACTGCAACACCCGGAAAAGAATCCCCCCCTCCCAATTCCTCGCCCTCAAGTGCGAAGGCTCCCTCTGCTGCAACACCCGGGGATCAGAATCCGATCCCGGGGGCGACCCTGCATTATTGGACAACTCCGGTTCTGCGTTCTGAGTTCCTGAGAGCATCTCTCTCCATGATAATCGCCGCGGCAGCCCTTGCCGGTGTCCTTTGGTACTGGGATCTTCAAGCCAGGGGCGGTTCGGTTGCTACACGTCACAAGAGACGCCTTTCCGAGCTCTGGTCCATCATCAACAACGAGGCCCTCGATGCCGCCTCCACGTATGATGCGGTGCTGGAGTATCTGGAAATGAGTGCTCCGGAAAATTCCCGAGAAGCAATCCTTGCACCACTGACTGCAAGGAGGGACCATTTCAAATACGGAACCGGAGGCGTTCGCCCACTCTCCCAAACCGACAGGAAGCAACTCATGTCAGAACTATGTGCCTTGGTGCCGACGCCCAACCATGCATAACAAACGGATCTTAACAATTCTTATGGGATGTCTGCTTGTCATGGGTGGTGTCGCTCCGTCCCGTGCAGGACTCGCTGAACAGGTCGCCTCGGCAAATGCCGCGTTAGCTGCGGGCCGCCCCATCGATGCTCTTGACTCTTACAAGACGATCCTTTCATCCCCCGCGCTTACCGTATCCAGCTCTGCTGAGCTATGGTATAATCGTGGGCTTGCCGAGGAGAAGATCGGGAATGCACCTGCCGCCTCCCTCTCTTTTCGCAGAGCTCTCCTTCTCGACCCAGGATTTGCGCCCGCCCGCCGTCAACTAGGCGTTGTCTTGGGGGTTCTCGGAATTCCGTTCGTTTCAGGATGGGCCGAGACACTCCCGGCGATGATTCACCCCGATCACCTTGTTCTCGCCGGATCCGTTCTGGGATGGATCGGAATCTTAGCCCTGATTGTGCTTTTGGTTAAGGGTTGCAGGAGGAAGTGGCTTGTTCTTGCAGCTCTCCTGTTGATTCTTGTCGGCCACGGAGGTGCAGTGATTGGCACCCTTGTCGACCCGAGGTTAAGCGCCACGAAAGTGGCGGTTGTCACGACCAGGGAGGCCCAAGAATTGAAATCCACGCCAGCGGACAGCGCCTCCTCCACCGGTTCTGCACTTCCCGGCTCAATGGTCCGGATTCTCTCGCATAACGGGGCTTGGTGTTATGTTTCGGTGGGCGCCGGACTGACCGGATGGATACCCTCCGAAGCCGCCATACCTCTACTCCCTTCCATCAAGGGATCCTGATGGGCATTTTGTCTCAGAGCCTTGAGACCAAAAGTTCCCTCTGGAAGATGAGTTCCTTAGGCAGGTGGCTGTAGAGTTTCATAAAAAGTTCGTCCTGAAGCAGAAGCTCGCGATGCCATTCCGAGGGGTCGATTTTCTGCAATTGCTCGAAGGCCTCAGGGGTTATTTTTCCCTCGAGCCCCCTCATGTCGAGATCCTTGTATTCAGGGACCCAGCCGACAGAGGTCTCCAGGGCATGGGCACCGTGCTGACAGCGCTGAACGATCCATTTGAGGACCCGCATGTTGTCTCCGAATCCCGGCCAGAGAAACTTTCCTTCCTCACCCTTGCGGAACCAGTTCACATGAAAGATACGGGGAACATATTTCACGAATCTTCGCATTTCGAGCCAGTGGGCAAAGTAGTCGCCCATGTTGTAACCGCAGAAGGGTAGCATCGCCATGGGATCCCGTCGGACTTGGCCGATTGTTCCTGCTGCTGCCGCCGTCATCTCGGAGCCGACCGTTGCCCCCAGATAGACTCCGTGAACCCAGTTGAAGGCTTGAAAAATCAGGGGCATTGTGGTCGCCCTGCGTCCCCCGAAGATCATGGCGCTGATGCGAACACCATCAGGGTTTTCCCAATCGGGGTCGATGATGGGACAATTCGCGGCGGGGGCCGTGAAGCGGCTGTTCGGATGGCTTGAGAGGATTGGTTTACCCTCCGCATCTTTCTGTCCCGGAATCCAATCCTTCCCCTTCCAATCGATCAGGTGGGCCGGTGCTTCCTGAGTCATCCCCTCCCACCAAATGTCACCGTCGTCAGTGAGGCCGACATTGGTAAAAATGGTGTCCCGCTTGATCGAGTCCATCGCCATCGGGTTGCTTTCATAGGAGGTGCCCGGCGCAACGCCGAAGAACCCTGCCTCTGGATTGATGGCCCGCAGCCATCCGTCGGGGCCGGGCTTGATCCATGCAATGTCATCCCCCACGCAGGAGACCTCCCACCCCTCTTCCTTGAGATGTTTGGGCGGAATGATCATGGCGAAGTTGGTCTTTCCGCAGGCGCTCGGGAAGGCGGCGGTGACGTAGGTTTTTATTCCCGCCGGATTCTTCACTCCGAGGATCAACATGTGCTCCGCCATCCATCCCTCATCGCGTCCCATGGCGGAGGCGATGCGCAGCGCGAAACATTTTTTCCCGAGCAATGCATTGCCGCCGTATCCGGAGCCGTAACTGATGATCAGACGATCCTCCGGGAAGTGGGTGACATAGGTGTTCTCGGGATCGCAGGGCCAGGAGACATCCTGCTTTCCATTTTCCAACGGGAATCCGACCGAGTGCAGGCACTTGACAAAGCTACCGGTCCTGGCGATCTCGTCGTAGACTTCCAAACCCATGCGGGTCATGGCGCGCATGTTGGACACCACATAGGGACTGTCCGAGATCTCAATGCCATACTGGGCGATGGGAGAGCCGATCGGTCCCATGCTGAAGGGGATCACGTAAAGGGTACGACCCTTCATGCAACCCTTCAGAAGACTGTTCAGCTTGGCCTTCATGACGGAAGGATCGCGCCAGTTATTGGTCGGCCCGGCATCCTTTTTCGATTTGCAGCAAATGAAGGTGCGCTCCTCCACCCGGGCCACATCACGCACATCACTCCGGACAAGGAGGGAGTTCGGGCGTTTCTCGGGGTTTAGCCAAAGCCCGGCCCCGGAAGCCACGATGCGTTCCTTCATCAGCTTGTCCTCAGCCTGGGATCCATCGCACCAGAAGATCGAGTCGGGTTTTGTGACGGACGCAATCTCGTGGACCCATTCCACCGCACAGGAAAGGGAGGGGATCTTGGTTCCAAGGTCGGAAGTGGGTGTGGTGGAGTTCATGGGTCAGTTGTCGGTTATTTTTCTGATGAGTGCAAGGGACATGGGTTCTCCTGAGATCGTGATCGTAAGAGGAAAATTCCGTTTGTTGAAGCGGTCGAGTTTCCGGGACTTGCCCGCAAGGCTTTCATGAGAGAGTTTTAAAGGAATGGAATCTCTGAATATCGAGTCTCTTTCAAAGTTAATGCAGTTCTCGATTTCCCCAGCAGTCTTGATCTCGGCGGTCGGACTCTTGCTTCTTACGGTGACCAATCGACTGGGAAGAGCCATCGACCGCTCACGGAACATCGTGAAAGATCTCGATCTTTCGGAACAGACCGTCCGGGGTGATGCGGTCGCCCAGTTGCGAATCCTGGTGCGGCGGGCTTCCCTGCTGCGCCTCTCGGTCAGTTTTCTTGTCATGAGCATCTTCTTCTCCTGTCTGATGATTCTTTTTCTCTTTCTGAAAGGCTCTGGCAGAACGGGAATCGATGACATCGTGATTGGCACCTTTGCCTTGAATCTGGCTTCTTTATTGGGGGCCATGGGGTTCCTTTTGGCGGACATTTTCCTCTCCCTGAATGCCCTTAAGATTGAGGTTGCCCGGCACCTGAGGCCGAATGAATGGGCTTGATCGGCACTTTTGTTCCTTCCCCCTTGTCTGGAAGATTTAACTAGTTAATTTCAATCCATGTCAGCATTCCTTCTTCCCAAGGAGAACGCCCCCCTCTTCTACCTCGGGGATTTTCCCGTGCGTCTCATTGCCCTTCTGGTCGCGCTTCATAGTGTTGCCATGATCGTTGCGAGTCTCCTGCTTGCCTCTGGCCATGGTGCCCTGATTGATGCGTTGGCCTACAAAAGTGCGGCCGTGGCACATGGTCAGGCCTGGAGATTGATCACCTATGCATTCGTGGCCACTCCTTCCATCTGGTTTCTTTTTGAAATGCTGATGCTTTACTACTTTGGACGTGAGGTGGAGAACGGGCTCGGTTGGCGCCGGTTCGGGATTCTCTACATCGGTCTTATCGTTTTGGGGCCAATGCTTTTGCAAGGGTTTGCCTATGCGGGGATCCCTCAGAGCAGCGCGGGAGCGCAGGAGGTAAATTTTGCCGTCTTTGCTGCTTTTGTGGCAATGCATCCGGGGGCTCAGTTTTTTTTCGGTTTGGCGGCAAGATGGGTCTTTGTCGGTCTGTTGGCGATCTCGTCATTGCAGTTGCTTGCCGATCACGAGTCCCCCCGGGTTTTGGTTCTCGTCTGCTCGAGTATTCTGGCAATTGTCCTAATGCGCCGCTCCGGATTTGAGGAACCCCTATTCGGTTGGGCCTTTGGTTTCTCGCTGCCGACGTTGAAAAAGCATCAGGCACCCTTTTCTGGTGCTAGTGGCGGCATCGCATCGGCTCAAAAGATCAGTGTATTAGGTAGTCGGAAGAAAGAGGTCAAGGCAGGCAAGGTAAACTCTATTGACCCCGAAATGGTCATGGACACTCTTTTGGATAAGATCAGTAGCAAGGGGATCACGAGCCTGAGTGCAGAGGAACGCAACTCGCTGGAGCAGGCCCGTCAGGCAATGCTTGCTCGCGGGACTGGCGGATCGACCCGATAACAAAGCG
>CAIKFI010000027.1 GCA_903826635.1 uncultured Spartobacteria bacterium
ATTCCGGAACAGATACCTTTTATCGTCGTCATCGTGGATGAGTTGGCGGACCTTATGCAAACTGCCCCGGCCGAAGTTGAGGGAGCCATCGCCCGCATCACGCAGAAGGCGCGGGCGGCGGGGATTCACATGATCGTGGCGACCCAGACTCCCCGATCCAGTGTCGTCACCGGTGTGATCAAGGCCAATATTCCGTCACGCATCGCTTTTCAGGTGGCTTCGGGAATCGATAGCAGGGTTATTCTGGATACCAACGGAGCCGAGAGGCTTCTTGGTAAGGGGGACATGCTCTATCTCCCACCGGGGAGCGCCAAACTGACGCGGGCTCAGGGAGTCTTGGTCACAGATGAGGAGATCCACAAGGTTGTCATGAATCTATCGGCCCAAGGGAAACCGCATTTCGAGCCAACGATCTCAGCAAGACTTTCAGGGACAATCATGCCGGAAGAGGATGTGACCGACGAAGAGGAGGAATTGGTTGAAAAATGCCTGGAAATCATCAGGCAGGAGAAAAAAGCTTCCACGTCCATGTTACAGCGACGTTTAAGGTTGGGTTATACCCGAGCAGCCCGTGTCGTCGACATTCTCGAACAGCGTGGCATTCTTGGTCCCAAGGATGGTGCCAAAGACCGCGAGATCATGATTGATCTTGATAGCTTGGACGACGAGGGTTCCATTCCTTGAACTCATGAATTTTTTCCCTAATCATTCCCCTTCAACTCCTCCTCTTGGGGAGATCCTTAGGAAGGCAAGGCATGAAGCGGCCCTCTCTTTGGAACAGGCGGCTCTCCGTGCCTGTCTAATACCCAAGGATGCTCGGCACTTGGAGGAGGGGGACTTCACGAAAGTAAGTTCAAGCAGGCTCAAGGCGGTCAGTTACGCCCGATCGCTGGGATTAAACCCCTCTGACCTGAAGAATTCCTTGCCCGACATGCCGGCGCTTGTTTCCAAAGAAAGCAAATTTCTATCTGTGAAAGCCGCGCAGCATCATCCTTTCCTTATGGTTTTATCACAACTGTTCGGTTTTCTTGCCCCGATGGGAAGGGCTGTCCTTTATCTACTGATCGCGACGACTTTATTGGGAACTTGGGGAGTCGTTCGTCAACTCGCCCGTGTGCGTTACCTGCCGTGGACGACGATTGCAAACAACACCACTCATAATATTCCTCAGCCATGACACTCCAATCTTCAGTTCAAGAGGCCACGCAATCACGCAAGATCGGGCTCATTAGCCTTGGTTGTGCGAAAAATCTGGTTGATGCCGAGATCCTTCTCGGAGATGCGAAGCGTCATGGATACGAGTTAACATCTGAAACGGACGAAGCAGATGTCGTTCTGGTCAATACATGTGGATTTATCGACCCTGCAAAAGAAGAAAGTATCGGGGCCATCCTTGAAGCGCATCGTCGAAGACTCCATGGTGCCAAGTCTGGTCAAAAACTCGTCGTTGGAGGCTGTCTCTCTCAAAGATATTCTTCCGATCTTGCCGTTCAACTACCCGAGGTTGATGCTTTCATGGGACTCGATGAGATCAAAAATGCGGGCTCATTCTTTGATCGCCTGCTGGATGACGAGCATCAGGAACGGGGTGGGGGTGCCCTGGTGGAAGTATCGCGCCGTGCGGCTTATATTCCCGATTACGATACTCCTCGGGTCCGCCTGACCGCCGCGCATACCGCGTATGTGAAAATCGCGGAGGGTTGCAATCATCCCTGCTCCTTCTGCGTGATTCCCAGGATGAGGGGGCGTCATCGGAGTCGAACCATCGAATCAGTTGTAAAAGAGGTCGAAGGTCTTGTCGCATCCGGTGTGAAGGAGATCAATCTGATCAGTCAGGACACCACCTATTATGGAATGGATCTCTGGGAGGAGAAGGCCGGACCCCGACAACCGGTTGACGAGGCCAGAGGGCCTGGATTGCCTGCTCTTCTTGATGCACTGGGAGCCATTCCCGGCGAGTTTTGGATCCGCCTGCTCTACACCCACCCTGCCCACTGGAGCGATGATATGATCTCGGCCATTGCGAGGAATCCGAAAGTGGCCCGTTATGTCGATATGCCCCTTCAGCATATCCATGATGAGATGCTCGATTCCATGAGGCGTGAGACGGACCGGGGGCATATTGAGCGTCTCATTGACAGGATGCGCTCCGGCATTCCCGGGCTTACCATCAGAACCACGTTCATTGTCGGTTTTCCCGGAGAATCCGAGGAACATTTTGAAAGCCTCTTGGAGTTTATCACTCAACGTCGATTCGAACGACTGGGAGTCTTCAACTACTCCAGGGAAGAGGAATCACGTGCCGCCAAACTTCCGAACCAGATCCATGGCGGTACGAAAAAGCGCCGTCATCGCGAGTCAATGCTTGTCCAACGGGAAATCGCGCTTGAGTTGGCGCTGGAACAGGTTGGCAAGGAGTTGACGGTGCTTTCCGATACGCCCCTCCTGGGTCGAACCGAGGGCGATGCTCCGGATGTCGATTGCCGTGTTCACTTCACAAGACCTGTCGCCGCCGGGGCCTTTCATCGGGTGAGGATCACCGGAACCCGCGGGTATGATTTGGAGGCGGAGCCTCTGGAAAGCTGATTTCCTGGCACCTCGCTGTCATGAAGTTTCCCTATTCGTTCCCATTGACCCGGGCTTTCTGCCTCTATCTTGGGCAGGTTGTCCTGCTTGCGGGGGAGGCATTCACGTCGATTTTTTCAGGACGGGTAAGATGGAGGCTTGTCGTTAACCAGATCGTCGAGATCGGTTTCGGTTCGCAAGCCGTCGTGATTATTACGGGAATTTTCACGGGAGCGGTGTTCACCGCGCAAATCTTTTTCCAATTCAATGCCCTGAATATGAGTTCCGCCGTCGGCCCCGTTGTTTCCATAGCCCTCTGCCGCGAACTCGGACCGGTGCTGACCGGGTTGATGGTGGCCGGACGCGTCGGTGCTGCCATGAGCGCGGAGATCGGCACTATGAAAGTGACCGAACAGATCGATGCGCTGAGGGCTCTTGCAGTCAATCCGGTCGATTATCTCGTGGTGCCACGCGCTGTGGCGATGATGGTGTCCATGCCGCTCCTTGTCGGTGAGTGTATCTTTTTTGCACTAACCGCCAGTTATTACGTGGCCACCCAGATTCTCAATGTGAACAGTGTCTTTTTTCTCCAACACATGTGGTTCTACACCCACAGCAGGGACATGGTTATGGCGATGATCAAGGGGTTTGTCTTTGCCCTGATCGTTGTCTTCGTGGGGTGCCAGCAGGGACTGACGACCAGCAATGGAGCCGTCGGCGTTGGCCGTTCGACCACCGAGGCTGTCGTGATCAGCTCCCTCACGATCCTGATGATCAATTTTTTCCTGACAATGGGACTCAACATCATCTTTCCCGCGGGAGGGAGGTTTTGATGAGCGCACTTCAGGCCAAGCCTTCGCAGGGCAATCTCATTGAGGTCCGAGATCTGCGGCAGACGCTCTCAGGCCAGGAGATTCTTCGGGGAGTGAATCTCGATATCCCGAAGGGTCAGACCATGGTGCTACTTGGGCGCAGCGGTGGAGGGAAGAGTGTCTTTCTCAGACATCTGATCGGACTGATGAGGCCGCTTTCGGGCTCCATAAGGATTGAGGGAGAGGAGATCGCAGGACTAGAAGAGAGGGAACTTGAGCCGGTTAGGAGAAAGATAGGAATGCTCTTTCAGGATGGCGCCCTCTTCGACTCAATGACTGTGTTTGAGAATATTGCTTTTCCCCTGCGTGAGCGCGGCGAACGGAACGAAAATCTGATCCGTGAAAAAGTGGCCCGCTCCCTTGAGCTTGTTTCGCTGATGGGGCAGGAAAAAAAGATGCCGGTCAACCTCAGTGGGGGGATGAGAAAGAGGGCGGCGTTGGCCAGGGCGATTATTTCCGAACCCGCCTGCATTCTTTATGATGAGCCAACGGCAGGGCTTGATCCTATTGTGTCGGACACCATCAACAGACTGATCCGGCGCCTCCAGTCCCAGTTGAATGTCACCTCTGTCGTGGTCACCCACGATATGATCAGCACGAACCACATCGCCGACCGGGTTTCACTTCTCCGTGAGGGGAAGATACACTTCGACGGTTCCCTAAAAGAGCTTCACGCCTCGACGGATCCCGTGATTACGGATTTCATCGAGGGCCGTTCTCACGAAATTGACTGACACACTTCATGGACACCACCAAAACCTCCACCCAGCTTCGCGCCGGTTTTTTCATGCTACTCGGTTTTTTCTGTATCGGATCTCTGCTGATTTACTTCGGACGGTTCGGAGATAGCGTCAAGAAATATTACACGCTCACGGTGGAGTATCGTAACGCAAGTGGCCTTCTCAAGGGAGCCGACGTCATGCTTGCTGGCGCCAAGATTGGCGAGGTTGCCTCCGCACCCGTCGTGCTCACCAACATGAGGGGTGTTTCCGTCCCGTTGAAAATAGAGGAATCCGTTAAAATTCCTGATGGAAGCATCTTCTCAATCGGTAGTTCGGGGCTGTTGGGTGACCGCTTTGTCACCGTCACCATGAATGATGAGGCACTGAATCCTATTCCGATTTCTCCGGGTTCTGTCATCAAGAATGGTCTGAGCGAATCCAGTATCGCCGAGTTGCAACGCCAGATGCATGACGAAATTCTTCCGAAGCTTAGCAGTGCGCTCGGTAACATCGATGCCGTCAGTCAGTCCCTGAGAAAAGAAGTGTTCAACAAGGAAGGGGTCGAAAATCTCCAGGCCACGCTGGCCAACTTCCATACTGCGAGTGATTCGCTGGCAACTGTCTCCGGCCAGATCCAAGGAATCGTAAACCAAACCGGCACTTTCCTGAAAAAGGGAAATGAGACAATGGACTCTGCCCAGGGTGCGGCTGGCGATTTGAAGGCCTTCATCGCCAATCTTCGCCAGCATGGCATCATTTTTTATCGCGACACGGCACCGGATTCGGCTCCCCGCAAAAAACCCTGATCAACGTTGAAGATGGATCTCACTCTTGTCGTTTTAGCTGCCGGAATGGGGAGTCGCTACGGAGGTTTGAAGCAACTTGATCCCGTGGGACCACATGGAGAGATCATTCTGGACTATTCCGTAAAGGACGCACTGGCAGCCGGTTTCAACAAGGTTGTGTTCGTGATCCGTCGGGCCATGCTGGATGTTTTCCGTGAATCAGTGGGGATACGATACGAGGGAAAGCTGGAGGTGGCCTATGCATTCCAAGAGTTGGAACCTCTTCCGGGAGGAAGGCTTTCCCCACCCGATCGAACGAAGCCATGGGGAACCGGTCATGCTGTTCTTGCCGCGGCCCCACTTGTGTCCGGTCCTTTTGCCGTCATTAATGCCGATGATTATTATGGCGGTTCGGGATTTCGCAAACTGGCCGGATTTCTTACGACGGCAACGCAGGGAAATTATTTCATGGTTGGGTATTCCCTTGAAAAAACCCTCTCCGAATATGGATCGGTATCCCGTGGAATCTGCAGGACGGATCAGGAGGGATATCTTCTGGAGATTATCGAGAGGACAGCCATTTCCCGCAAGAACGGTGAGATTCTTGCCGAGGGGGATCCTTCCATCCTTTTGTCAGGATTCGAGCCCACTTCCATGAATTTCTGGGGATTTCTGCCGGATCTTTTCCCCCCCTTGGAGCGTCTTTTCGAAGAGTTTTTGCAGGAGAGGGAATTTGATGCAAAAGCGGAATTTTATCTACCCGTCGCCATCGGTGCCCTCATTGATACCCGAGAATGTTCGGTGAAGCTGCTTCAATCCGACGACCCCTGGTTCGGACTCACCTACCCGGGTGACAGGGATTTCGTAATGCGGTCACTAGCTGAGATCCGTTGAAGAGGTAGAGACTTTCAGTCCAAGATCTTTTGTTAAAAGTGGTTTTTTTCTAGTGAATCCTTGAGCGTGGATCTTCAATCACAATGATATGTCGAAGATAGAAGAGCTTTTTAAAAACAATAGGGAGTGGGCTCAGGATCTCAGCGCCAAGGATCCTAAGTTCTTCGAGGACCTCGCGGTTCAACAGCGACCTGAGTATCTCTGGATTGGTTGTTCTGACAGCCGTGTGCCGGCCGAAGAGCTTGTCGGCCTTGCTCCAGGAAATATCTTCGTGCACCGGAATGTGGCCAACGTGATCGTCCACACGGATTTCAACTCGCTTTCAGTGATTCAGTTTGCGGTCGATGTGCTGAAAATAAAACACATCATTGTTTGTGGTCACTACGGCTGCGGAGGCGTGAGAGCCACTCTTAAAGGGGACCGTGTCGGCCTCGCCGATAACTGGCTGCGTCATGTGGATGACGTTCTCCAGAAGCATCGATCACTTCTGGACAGATCGGATGATGAAACAAACCGTCTGAATCATCTCTGCGAACTTAACGTCATTGAGCAGGTGTCCAATGTCTGCAAGACCACCGTGATCAGAGATGCTTGGGATAGAGGGCAGTCTCTCAGTGTTCATGGATGGATCTATGGAATGAGCGATGGTCTGCTTCGGGATCTTAATGCGAGTGCCTCGTCAACGGAGGAGGCGCGATCTTCCTATTTGAGGGCCATCGCTTCGCTGCCCGAGTAAATCTGGGCCTTACTTTTCTGTTGGCTCGTTTGCCGACTCCCATCCCGCAATGCCGGGTTTGAAATGCTCCACATCGGTGTAGCCAAGTTTTTTAGCGGCTTCCGCCGCACGCGCATAGGCTCCGCAATGCTCGTTGCCGCAATAAGCAACGATCAGCGAGTTTTTATCCGCCGGGAGAACCTTGGCAAGATCGGCAGTATGGGCTGTAAAATCAATGGCTCCAGGGATGTGGCCGTTGGCGTAGGTAACGGGCCCGTTCACATCCAGTAGGGTCACTTTTTTTGCCGCCATCGCGGCCTTTAGATCCGCAAGGCTGATGTCCGGAAAAGATGAGGCGTGCGCAGTCGAAGAGAGGAGGAGCAGAGCGGCGATAATGTGAAGCTTCTTCATGAAGGTAGAATCTACCATAAGCAACACCACATTCCAGTGCGTAATATCTCGTGGTCTTATTTGGGAAGAGGAAGGCAACGATTCTTACTTCACGATCTCTCCCCCCTTTACACCCAAAAAATTACTTCTTTGGCTTTTCTCCGGAAGCTTCCTTGGTTCCGGTTAAGTTAAGGCTCTCTATGGCCCCCACCAAGTGGAATTGATAGCATTGGCAGCCTCAGGTGCTTGTCTTGCTTTCGCGGAGAATTCCATCCCATGCTGGGCAATATCAGCCCCCTCGCCCCCGAGTTCTATCGCCTCTCGGAAGTAGGAATCGGCGTCATCATAGTAGTGGAATGTGTATTCAATGAAGCCGCGGTAAGCGGCAACAAACGACGAATTCGGATCGAGCGTTTTAGCATGCTCTGCTGAGTCAAGCGCGCCATAGTAGTCCCCCGAGAGAGCTTGTGCCATCGCCAGTTTGAGAGCTAGACGGGCGTCATTTGGGAAAACACGCAACCCATCCCTGAACATAGCGAGGGCCTCATGAATGAGCTCTGGAGCAGAAACCCTATCAGTCCCCTTGTTTTTAGATCCTGATTCCTGAGCCAGATGCATGGCTGCATTACCGGCGGCAAAATACAACTCGGGGTTGTCATGGGTCTTCTGAAGGCCTTTCTGGGCAATTTTTAGCGATTCTTTAGGATGTCCGTCACGGAGAGCGACACGGGCACGTTCGCAATAGTATTCCCCGGCGATTCGGGGGATACCGTAGATTAGGATCCCCACTCCAAGCAGAGGAAGAGACCAGCGCAGTAGCACGCGGAACCAAGGGTGTCGTTCCATGCTGCGCTCTTCATTTGAGCCTCCAGGGTTTGCCAGCACGCCAAAGACAAAAGCGATCACTAGAGCGTTCTGAGGGATTTGCATGTTGAAATCCATTGCAGAATGAACGATGTAGGC
>CAIKFI010000028.1 GCA_903826635.1 uncultured Spartobacteria bacterium
CCGGCACTCCCGTGGGTGAGGATTTTGAAAAAATCTTCTGGCAATGCGCCGTCCAGCGCCTCATGCAGGCACTCGGAGCTTACGGCTATCTCAGCATCCACCGGGGGAAGAGCTCGTTTCGATCGCATGTCCTGCCTGCACTCGTGCGACTCAGGGAGGCTCTTCATCAACTTCACCCGAAGGATCGTCTCGACGACCTGACCACCTTGGTGGCAGATCTCAAGTCACCACCCACCCCTTGAACCATCAACATCCTGCCATGAAAAATCGCTTCCCCACCGTTGTGATCGAAAATCTTTGGCCTCTCATCGAGGGAGGTCGTTATCCAATCAAACGTACCCCGGGAGAGGAGGTCTCGGTGTATGCGGATATCTTCAAGGAAGGACACGATATCGTCCGTGCCGTGGTGAAGTGGCGTCCTCATGGGGAGAAGAAATGGCAGGAGGCCCCCATGACCACGATGGGTGAGGATCGATGGAATGGCCGCTTCACAGTTGGGCCGGTTGGATTCACGGAATTCACCATCGAGTCTTGGAACGATGACTTTGCTTCCTGGGTCGAGGAGATCGGAAAGAAGGTCAAGGGCGGAGCCCTTTCACTGGCCTCTGAGGCATTGGAGGGAGCTGCTCTTATCCGGAATGCGGCAATAAGAGCCGGCAGGGATGCCTCGGTGCAGGAGCTCTTGAAATCTGCTGAGGCTATCGCTTCCTCGGGGAGTGAACCTGCTGCTCTTCTTGAGATGGCAACTGATCCGGATCTCGGACTCTTGATGTCCCGGTGGCCTGATCGTTCACTTGCCACGAGCTACGCCCCCACCCAGAGAGTCCGTGTTGACCGTTCCGCAGCTGCCTTCTCTGCCTGGTACGAGTTCTTCCCTCGCTCCGCAGAAGGGAAGGGGGATCGTGGTTCGACCTTCCGCCAGTGTCTGGAACGCATCGAGGATGCCAAGGCCATGGGTTTCGATGTGATCTACTTTCCACCCATTCACCCCATCGGTATCACGGCAAGAAAAGGGGCCAATAATTCGTTGGACTGCATGCCCGGAGAACCCGGTGTTCCTTATGCCATCGGTGGTCCCGCCGGCGGGCATTGTGAAATCGAGCCCGAGTTGGGAACCCTCGCCGACTTCGATTGGCTACTCTGTGAGATCCGATCACGCGGTATGGAGGTTGCGCTCGACTTTGCACTGAACTGTTCGCCGGATCATCCCTATGTCAAGGATCACCCGGAGTGGTTCTTCCACCGCCCCGACGGCACCATCAAGTATGCTGAGAATCCCCCCAAAAAAATACGAGGATGTCTATCCGCTCAACTACCACAACCCCGACTGGAAGTCCCTCTGGAATGAACTTCGGGACGTCCTCCTCTTCTGGGCCGAGCGCGGGGTGAGGATCTTCCGCGTCGACAACCCCCACACCAAGCCGGTTGCTTTCTGGGAGTTTGCGATTGCAGAGGTTCAGGCCAAGTTCCCCGATGTCATCTTCCTCAGCGAGGCCTTCACCCGGCCCAAGATGATGCGCTTGCTGGCGAAGGCTGGATTCACCCAAGGATACACTTACTTCACCTGGAGGAACTCACGCCCGGAGATCGAGGCCTACTTCAACGAGCTTACTGGCTCCCAGATGCAAGAATACTTCCGCCCCAATCTCTTTCCCAACACCCCGGATATTCTCCCTTTCTATTTGCAGGAGGGGGGACGCCCAGCCTTCATGATCCGTGCGGTGCTGGCCGCCACTCTGAGCGGAGTGTATGGAATCTACAGTGGATTCGAGCTCTGTGAGAATGCCGCCCTCCCTGGTCGTGAGGAGTATTTGGATTCCGAGAAATACCAGTTCAAGGGCCGGGATTGGAATGCCCCCGGCAATATCAAGCCCCTCATCACACGGCTCAATGCGATCCGATCCGAAAACCCGGCGCTCCAGCAGACCAATCATCTGACGTTCTGCGGAAGCGATAACCCCTCCATACTTTTCTATCTCAAGAAATCTTCCGATGATGCCAGCATGGTGATGGTTATTGTCACCACCGACTTCAGGAATATTCAGAGTGGCTGGATCGAAGTCCCGACCAGTGATCTCGGGATCGCCGGAGATTCCGGATACCAGATCGAGGATCTGCTCACCGGTGAGGTCTTCTCGTGGAGGGGGTCGAGGAACTTCGTCTCCCTGGATCCCTCGCGAAGGGTTGCCCATATTCTGCGAATCCAGCGCCCATAAAGGATGCAGGGTTGGTAGGTGATTGATGATTGCTGGAAAATTTCGGAATCAACAATGAACAATCATCAATTTGTCCCAATACGTCGCCTGCCCGTGCCATCTGACTTCTGACCTCCGCTCCCCCTTCGACCTCCGCTCTCAGACCTCAACTCTCTGACAGTCTTCACAGTTAAAAAGGCTAACCCCTCCTTTTTTTGGCAACTTTGTTATCTCAAGTTGGCTCCAATAGTCGCGTTCGCTGAATTGACTTAGTCAAGGTCTAGTCTAGTTTGATTTGATGCAGGTAACAATCCACGAAGCCAAAACTCATCTCTCACGACTTCTGCACAAAATGGAGGAGGGGGAAGAGGTGATTGTCTGCCGGGGCAAGCATCCTGTTGCCCGACTCGTCCCTGCCTTATCCTCACCGCGTCAACGCCCAAATGTTGGAGATCCTACCTCGAAGCCTTTCAAGCTTCCTGCTGATGCCTTTGCCCCACTGAGTCAGGAGGAGATTAGGGAGTGGGGAGTTTCGTGAGGATTTTACTCGATACGTGTGCCTTCATTTGGCTTGCAAGTGATCCGCAGCACCTTGGCTCGGGTGCAAGATCCGCTCTTGAGGATCCTCATAAGGATAGGTTTCTGAGTGCCGCTTCCGTTTGGGAGATCGTCTTGAAATATCACAATGGCAAATTGCCACTCCCTCAACCTCCTGAGGAGTGGATAGAAGAGCAGACTCGCGTGCAGGATATCTCCATAATGAATCTTGAGCGCTCGGTCATCTATCAGTCCGGGAGACTGCCTATAGTTCACAGAGACCCCTTCGATAGGATGATTGCCGCGGATTCACTGATCCACAAGATGCCGATTCTTACGCCCGATGAACCCTTTCGGGAATACGGTTGTCACGTCATCTGGTAGGTTCATCTCTGACCTCTGTCCTTGTTTGCTAATTGCTGAAGCCCTCAGGAATAAACAATATACAATCATCAATTTTTCCCAATACGTCGCCTGCCCGTGCTATCTGCCCTCTGACCTCAGTCTTCCGCTCCTCTTTCCCCCTTTTGTAACTTTTGTGGTAAATTCTTTCATACTTCATAATTTTGACTTCATACTTTTCCTCCTTCCGCCATTTTCTGACTCAAGTCTCAAGACCTCAGGTTTCATCCCGTGCCCCTGAGACTCAGCCCATGCTATGCCACAGCCGCCCTTAGATCTCTGATCGGCAAAAACTCTACCTTGAGTTCTCCCATTTGCCGCTCGTAGGTGGTCATCACATGCGGAGAGAGGACGAGATTCCGTCCCTCCGGATATGCCTCGCGGAAGGTGCGGAGACTTTTGGCTTCAAAGGCATCGGGATTCCACTTGCACTCGATCGCATCGACATGCCCGCCCGGCTTGGGTACAACGAAGTCGACCTCACGTCCCGACTCATCGCGCCAGAAATAAACCTTCTGAACGGGTGCCGCCAGTAGGGTGTCGAGGACAAGATGCTCCCAGAGCAGGCCGCAGTCCTCCGGCCTTAGGCGATCCCACCCGCGGGAATGGCACACGAAGCCCGTGTCGAATCCATAGAGTTTCGGCCTTGCGATCAGTTCCCTCCGTCCGCCCCCTGAGAAGGGCCTCAGAACATGAGCAACATGTGTAGCCTGCAGAATCTCCATCCAGCTCATGACGGTAGGGCGGCTCACCCCCGCATGTTTGGCGAGGGATGTCACCTCCATGAGACCTCCACTCTGCCGCAGAACGAATTCCACCAGCGTTAGGAAGGCGCCCCGCTTCTCCACGCGGAACAGCTCCTGCACATCCCGGGCGAAATACGAGTCGAGCCACTCAGCGTAGAATTCCCAGTTGGGCTCTTGCGACAGCAGGGCGGGGGGCAAGCCTCCACGTAGGAGGCGGTCATTGAGATCATTCACCCCGAAGGCGGGCAACTCCTCCGCCAGCACTGGGGAGAGTGCCACCGAGCGCTTTCTCCCCGTCAGCGAGTCGCGGAACTTCCTGGTCGCCGCCAGCGTCGAGGATCCGGTGGCCAGTATACGCAGATGGGGGAATGCATCCGTCGCAATCTTTAGAACCCTGCTCGGGTCGGCAAGCTGGTGCACCTCGTCGAGGATCACCAGAGGTTTTTTCATCGATCGGAAAAAGGCTTCCGGATCGGCAAGTCGTGAGACATCACTGGGAAGATCACAGTTTAGGAACTCTGCTTCACCAAGTTCATGGGCGAGCACTGTCTTGCCCGCACGACGTACCCCCGCCAACCAGACCAAGGGAACCTGAGTCCATGCACGCTCTAGACGACTCTTCCAGAAGGGACGATCAACCATCATTGAAGCCGGACTTTACACCTAACGCGGAGGATGTAAAGCATGGTTTCTTTCATGATGGAATATCCTGACCCGCGCCACGGATTGCTGATTGCTGATTCGAGAAAAACTTCAGGAATCAACAATAAAAAATAAACGATCTTTAATCGTGCCACCTATGTCCTGACCCGTGCCCCCCGTCCTCTGTCCTCCGACCTCTTCATTCCATCTTCCGCCCCTTGTGGCAAATTCTCTCATACTTCATAATTTTGACTTCATACTTTTCCCCATCCTTCCGCCATTTTCTGACTCAGGTCTCAATACCTCAGGTTTCATCCCTCGCCCCCCGTGCCCTCCGACCTCCAATTTCCAACAACTAAACTTCGCCCTTGATTGGATTTGGTTGCAATGTAGGTTTAAGCACTACAAGA
>CAIKFI010000029.1 GCA_903826635.1 uncultured Spartobacteria bacterium
CACTTTTCTGATCGTGAGAACAGTGTTCTCCGAGTTGTTGATTGTTCCGGGCCAGTTGTTGATGAGGTGTTGTATTTTCATGCACCCAGAATATCCGATCCGGGGCGACAATAGCTGTCATGAGCTCGATTAGGATTCGGAAATCATGAACAAGATTGGATGACTTACTTAATCAATCCCTCTTCTCTGCACCAGTCAGGCCAGAGATTGAAAGGGAGATACTCTCTGAGATCTGTGGATTTCGAAGTCCACCGCCACATCTCTAGGAGCCACTCCTTTGTAGAAAAGGAAATCAGATGAGATCCATCCGTGAGGAGGTAATAGAGGCTCTTATCGAGATGCTGTTCCAATTCACGCTGAGCAAGCGCCATCTCTGAACCCGTGAATGTGCCGGAATGTAAATCCGGGTTCTCCTCATGAAGCTTTTTCGTTACTTGCAACTGGCTTTCGATCAGTTGTTCCATGCGGCTCTTCGTAGACCGCTTTTTTTGTGGATCAGGTGTATTCATGAGATCATGCTACATGATTGAGGGTGACACGTATTGTCCTGAGCGGGTAAAAATTCCTCAACGTTCATGCAACCAACAATCGCCCTGTGCTATGACTTCGACGGCACGCTCTGCCCCCGATACATGCAGGAGTACGGCTACATCCCACAGCTAGGAGTGAAGCCAAAGAAATTCTGGAAGATGGCGATGGACCTGGCCAAGGAGCAAAACGCAGACCCGATCCTCTGCTACATGTTCCTGATGGTCAGGGAGGCAGGGATGCACAACGGGGTCGAACTTACCCGTGCCTCTTTCCAGAAGCACGGGAAGGGCATTGATTTCTTCCCTGGGGTAACAGAATGGTTTGGGAGGATGAACCGCTTCGCCAAGAGCAAGGGAGTGAATCTAGAGCACTACATCATCTCCTCGGGCATCAAGGAGATGATCGAGGGGTGTCGGATTGGGAAGGAGTTCAAGACCATCTACGCTTCATCATTCCTGTACGACCAAAACGGCATCGCTAAGTGGCCCTCCATGGCCGTGAACTACACGACGAAGACCCAATTCCTCTTCCGCATCAACAAGGGCTGCTTGGATGTCTGGAACACGACCGGCATTAATGCCTACCAACCTATGGAGAAACGTCCCGTACCCTTCAGTCAGATGATCTTTATCGGTGACGGGGAGACCGACGTCCCCTGCATGAGCTTGGTCAAGAACATGGGCGGATACTCCGTCGCCGTGCACAAGCCGGGTGCCACAGCTAAAAAGAAGGCCCGCATCCTTCTGGATGAAGGCCGCGTGAACCTCATCTCAGAGGCAGATTACTCCGCAGGGTCAGTGCTTGATCGGGAGCTAAGAAAGAAAATAGGGGAAACAGCTACTGCCATTAAGCGCGACTAGATAATCTCAGCCTTTTTATGGGGATCGGTGGAGACCCGCTCGTTCAACTCACTCGAACCGATGACCTTGACAGAGGGGCCCGAGGAAAGAATCCATAGCTTCAGATCGAGGTAGGTAGGCACGGGGTTTTGATGCGTTATACGGACGCCGAAACCCTGAGCCTTCTGGATCTTATTCTCCTTAATCTAGTATCCAACCATCATCGACCACTGCCTCTATGGAGTCGTATCGTGCAATTATGCGCGCTGATGTATCATCCCAAAAACCATTGAGTTCGGGGCTGCAGTCAACTCGGATGATGTAGTTGTTATCCATAACATCACTGTAAGCGATGCGAGGGGCTCCTGAAGCTTCTTGAATCAGATACTTTGGGTTTTGCCGG
>CAIKFI010000030.1 GCA_903826635.1 uncultured Spartobacteria bacterium
GCTTCCGGAAAGCGTGCCGCTACGTGCCTCATGGAAGCCACCACCCGAGAGACGGCGTCGCAGTCCGCGGGCAAAGTCGTAGGCTTTGTCGGCCTCACTGGAGTGGGAAGGAATCCCCTGAACGCGGGCGGTGATATTGCCGATGCCATGGAGGCGCGCGACCTCCTCGATCAGGTCAATTTCTCGGCGAACGTCATTACGGCGAAGGAAATGTATTTTCCAGCCCCGTGGTGTTCTTTTCATGCCAATGCGTTCCAATAAACCCTCGATTGACTCATCGTCTAGCTCGACACCAAGCAAAGAACGAAGGCGATTATTGTTCAGCGGTACAATTAACGGATTAGTTCCCGTTCCCGCGACAATCACATGAGATTCTGCGGTGCCTCCGCCGATTGCCTCGTCGGCACCTCCCTTTTCCCCAGTGATTAGTTCTGTGGCTCTAGCTGAAGAGAAAATCGCATTTACTGAATTGCTAACTCGTTCAAATCGGTAGCTGGAATCGGTGGAAATTCCAAGCCGGCGACTGGATCGTCGAATGATTGCAGATCTAAACACCGCGCTTTCAAGAATGATAGAGGAGGTCTTTTCCGTAACCGCACTTTCAAGACCCCCAATAATACCCGCAATAGCTTGAACCCCATTGTCATCTGCAATGACTGGATCTTCAGAAGTTAGTGAATATTTCTTCCCATCGAGAGCGGTAAAGCTTTCTCCTTGATGCGCAAAGCGGACTCTCAAAGCCCCTTTTATGATATCGGCATCAAAGGCGTGGAGAGGTTGACCGACATCATACATCACAAAATTCGTCACATCGACAATGTTGTTGATCGAGCGGAGGCCGACCGACTCGAGACGCTTGCGGAGCCACTCAGGACTGGGACCAACCTTCACCCCATCGATGCGGCGGATGGTATAATAAGAAGCCACCTCCGATACTTCGATTGTCGCAACCAGGGAGTCTACCCTCTTTGTGGGCCAACCGAATAGTACATCAGCCTTTAATTCACCCGCTCCAAATGCAGCCGCCTCGATGGCTACTCTTCGATGAGCAAGCCAGTCAGGGCGGTTCGGGGTGATCTCGATATCGAAGACCTCCTCGGCGGGAAATAGCTCGCTCAGAGGCGTGCCGATCACGGTGTCAGCCGGCAGAATGAGCAATCCGTCGGCTCCCTCGCCGAGGCCGAGTTCCTTGGAACTGCACATCATCCCCTCGCTCTCGACACCGCGGAGTTTGCCGACCTTGATCTTGAAATCGCCCGGCATCACGGCCCCCGGCTGGGCGAGTGGCACCTTGTCGCCGACCTTGTAATTTTTGGCTCCGCAGACGATCTGGCGATGCGCTCCGCTGCCATCATCCACCTTGCACACACTCAGGCGGTCGGCGTTGGGATGCTGGACCGATTCGAGGATTTGAGCCGCAACCACCTTCGGAATGGCGACGCCGTTCGACTCGATCGCCCCGACCTCAAGACCCGCATCCGTCAGGATCTTTGCAATCTCGGAGGCCGTCTTGTCGGTGCGGAGATGTTCTTTGAGCCAGGAAAAGGAGATCTTCATGGCCTAAGCGGTGAAGCGCGAAAGGAATCGCAGGTCGTTCTCCGTGAGCATCCGGATGTCGGAGACCCCAGTCAGGTTCATGGCAAGGCGGTCGAGACCGAAGCCGAACGCAAAACCGCTCACCTTCTCGGGATCATAGGCGTTGTCACCGCGCTTTTTGCTCACTTCCTCAAAAACGGCCGGATCGACCATGCCGCAGCCGGCAAGCTCCATCCACTTGCCACCGAGAGCCTCTGTGCGCAGATCGATCTCGTAGCTCGGTTCGGTGAAGGGGAAGAAGTGGGGTCGGAAGCGGATCTCGGTTCCGGGCCCGAACAGCTCCAGGAAGAAGAATTCGATCGTTCCCTTGAGATCGGCAAGACTGACATTTGGCGCGACGTAGAGGCCCTCCATCTGGGTAAACTGAGCCAGGTGGGTCGCATCGACCTCATCTCTGCGGTAAGCCGCTCCGGGAGCAATGATGCGGATCGGGGGGGGATTCGCCACCATCGTGCGGATCTGGATCGAGGAGGTGTGTGTGCGAAGCAGGCGGCCGTCTGGCAGGTAGAAGGTGTCCTGCTCATTGCGTGCAGGGTGATCGGCGGGCGTGTTCAGTGCATCAAAGCAGTGCCACTCGGTCTCGATGTCGGGACCGTCGGCGATCGCAAAGCCGAGCCTGCGGAAGATCTGCACCGCACGGTCGACCAGGAGGGTGAGCGGGTGAAGCGATCCGGCCTCGGGGGAAGTGCCAGGGAGAGAGGCATCGATCGAGACGAGGGCGGCGGCATCGGCGGTGGCGGTAAGGGCCGACTCTTTGGCGTCGAGGGCCGCGGTGACGGCTTCACGCGCTTCGTTCAGGAGCTTTCCCATGACGGGACGCTCCTCCTTGGAGAGTCCTCTCATTCCCTCGCTCAAACGCGAGACTGATCCGGTCTTGCCCAGATAGCGGACCCGGGCCTCCTTGACCGCACCGGCATCGGACGCCCCCTCGATATGGGAGAGCGCCTCGATCCGGATTTGTTCAATCTGGCTGACCAGCTGGACTGTCTGGATATCCACGGAGTGTTCCGGGGGAAATCCCGAAGGTCTGCTTAAGCCGCTTTGGCCACCGAAGCCTTGGGAGACTTTGGCTTTGCCTCAAGGGCCGACTTGGACTTGGCGACGATCTGGGCAAACGCACCCTCGTCCTGAATGGCGATGTCCGAGAGGACCTTGCGATCAAGCAGGATGTTGGCGGCCTTGAGACCCTCGATAAAGCGGTTGTAGCTCATGCCGTGAGTGCGGACGGCGGCATTGAGGCGGACGATCCAGAGGGAACGGACATTCCTCTTGCGTGTCTTGCGGTCACGATACGCCCAGTATTTGCCCTTCATGCGGGCATCCTTCGCGTAACGGAAGAGTTTGGAACGGCGGCCGCGGTATCCCTTGGCCTCGTTGATGACCCGCTTGCGGCGTGCGCGGCTTGCGGGTGAATTGGTTGCTCTTGGCATCTTTTATTCCCGACGCTGTGACACGTCGGGCCTCTTCGGGCAGGCTGTTTGTTTGATGTCGATCCGGGATCTCACCCGCCCGGGTAGACCGGGAGACTCCCGGCCAGATCCACGGATCGTCTTGTTGGTTTCTACCGGAGCCCTGTGGGCAGATTCATCTTTACACGACTCACATCGGAGTCATGGACTAAAACCTGCTTGCCGAGCTTGCGCTTGCTCTTGGAGCTTTTGCACTCGAGTAAGTGACGGCGACCGGCTTTCGACCGAACGACCTTGCCCGTGGCCGTTATTTTGAAACGTTTGGCCACGGATTTCTTGGTTTTGCTGCGGGCGATTGCTTTTGGCATGGGGCGTGGACAATTGCAGAGTTGAGGTCACTTGGCAACAGAGAAGTGAAAAAAAGCGTGTTTTTCTACGGGGCGGGAGACCCGCTTTTTCTGCTTGTTCCACTCTTTTCCCCCGCCGGCTTCTTCGGAGCGTGCGTCTTCCTCCGCTGCGGGGGTGTCGGGAGAGGGATCGGTTCGTTCGCTCCCGCGGTGGCCAGCGTCAGCATCTCCTCGGCCGCCGTGCAGGTACGGGCCGAGACAATGCCGGAGACGGCCTTGCCATTGCCCGTGGTGAAGCCGTCGTAATTGTTAATACTGGAGACCTGGGCCACGACATTGCCGGCGGCATCCGTCACGGCACCACCGCTCGATCCCGGGCAGTATTCGGCGGTCACCTCGACATGAAGGGCGGGTTGGTGCTTCTCATCGCAGCGGTCACGGCTGATCCGGGCGACCTGTCCCGAGGTGAACATGTAGGAGAATCCATCGGGGTGGCTCATGCACCAGACCTGTTCACCGGGCAGGACTCCAGCCCTCAGCGGCAGGGAGGGAAGGTCAAGGCCGGGGGCGCTGACCAGGGAGGTGTCGGCGCGGTCGCTGGCCGCCACGATTTCCGTGATCGGATACACCTTTCCCCCCTCCGTGATCGCAACCGCCTGGGCGTCGCGCATCATTCCCGGATCGATGGTCATCACATGGAGGGAGGTCGACACAATCCCCGGAGCCACGACAAAACCCGTGGCACCGATCATGAAATGCCATTTGCGGGTGTGGGGATCCTGATAGCGCAGACCCATGGCGACCGTGCTGTGCCGCAGGACGTTGGCCAGTTCGGTGGGTTCCAGTGACTGGGTGGACACGGGTGCAAGCGGAGTGGAGGGATGATTCTTGGGCGCCGTTTTCGCCAGATCGGAGTAGTTCTTGAGCATCCCCTCCTTGGCCAGTTGATCAACTTTTTTGCAGGCCTCCTTCTCGAAGCTCTCGTCGTCGACAATGTAGCGAGACCCGTTGTCGGGGGGCGGACCATTGGTTCCGGTCTGATCCCGGGCAATCAGGCCTGCACAGAGCAGGAGAAAGAGGGCCAACGGCTTCACGGGCGGCTGATCAGTCCACCAGCTGATACCAGTTATTGCGGCGGCGTGGCGAGTAGCCTGCCTCCCGGATAAGCGTCTCAATCTCCAGGGCCTCAAGGCGAAAGCTTGTCCCGGCCTTGCTGACGACATTCTCCTCCATCATGACGCTGCCAAAGTCATTGGCGCCGTAGCGAAGGGCGATCTGACCGATCTTAGGCCCCTGAGTGACCCAGGAGCTCTGCACATTGGTGATATTGTCGAGGTAGATGCGGGCGAGGGCCTGCATCCGCAGATATTCCGCAGAGCCAACCGGATCGGCCTTCAGCTTGGTGTTATCGGGCTGGAAGGTCCAGCAGATGAAGGCCGTGAATCCTCCCGTCTCGTCCTGCTGGACGCGGAGACGATCCAGATGCTCGATCCGCTCCTCCACGGTCTCGACATGGCCGAACATCATCGTGGCGCTGGAATTGAGTCCCATGCGGTGGGCTACTTCCATCACCTTGAGCCACTGATCGCTGTTGGCCTTGAGCGGGGCAATCCGGTTGCGGACGCGGTCCACGAGAATCTCGCCGCCGCCACCGGGTATGGAACCAAGACCGGCCTCCTTGAAGCGACGGATCACCTCCTCAAGCGGCATCTTGAAGACCTCCGCAAAGTGAGTGAACTCCGGCGGGCTGAAACCGTGGATATTCACATGGGGATACTTCTCCCGGATGTGGGAGAGGAGATCCGTATACCAGTCGATCGTCAGGGAGGGGTGATGCCCTCCCTGCATCAGGATCTGGATTCCACCCACAGAGGTCAGCTCATCAAGCTTCTGATCGATCTCGTCAAATGAAATCACGTAGCTGTCAGCATCCTTCTCGGTGCGATAGAAGGCGCAGAACTTGCAGTAAACGTTGCAGATATTCGTGTAGTTGATGTTCCGGTCGATGATGTAGGTGACAATCTCATTCCCCGCTTCACCATAGGCCTCTGCCAGCGCTAACTTCCTCCGGTGATCGGCTAGGGCTCCGAGTTCCTCCAGAGGCAACCTATAGAGCTCCAGGGCCTCCGCAGGCGTGATGCGCTCACCGTCGATGACGCGGTCGATCAGAGTTTCGGAGGCAACGGCAGTGGACATGAAAACAAATTAAAGGATGAAGGCCGAAGGCTAAAGTGCAAAAAATCCTATCTTTTCAGCAGCAAGACAGGAACGACATCACAGCCCGGGCGAACATCGTTCGGCCAACCCCTTGACGGCATGAGTCTCGTGAGACACATTAAATCATGATCACGATCGAAATCCCGGTCAGGGAGCTTCATGCGAGGACAGGTCACTATGTCCGCAAGGCGGCCTCGAACGTGGAAGTCGTAGTGACGGAACGCGGCGTTCCCTCCGCCCGGTTAATCCCGCTGAACCCGATCTCCGACAAGGGGCAGGCTGCAACCATCAGCGCACGCCGGAAGCTTCTACCCGAATACCGTCGCTTGGCGGAAAACGGTGCCCTCAGATCCCTCAAAGAAGGAATCAAGGATGAAGATCGCGGCCTGCGTGAACTCTGATGATCTATTGCGACACCGCCTACCTCCTCAAATGGTACCTGGACGAGAAGGGTAGCTCCGAAGTCCGCGAACTGATCGGTAAACAGAGGGCAGTCTCCTCCCTTTCCCTGGCACGCTTGGAGCTCTCCGGAGTGTTCCATCGGAAGCTAAGGGAGAAAGAGATTCCCGCGGCAGCACACCGCGCCGTCATCCGGCAGTTCCGATCTGACTGCTCCTCCGGGATCTGGGTCTGGCTGGAGCCCGATGCACGGATCATCGAAACGGCGTGCCAAAGATACGAAAAGCTCTCGTCAACGATCTTTCTGAGGGCAGTCGATGCGCTCCACCTGACATGTGCCAAGGAGAACGGCTTCCGGGAAATCTATTCCAACGACCGGCATATGCTCACTGCAGCCAAACACTTCGGCCTGAAAGCAAGAAACGTCATCCTGTAGCGAGGCCAAGTGTTACTATGTTCCAGTAAAACGATCACTGGATCGATCGTCCACGCTTGCTTAGGGCAGGGATAAAGACCTAAGGCTAAGTGGCAAAAGGCAACTCTAGATGGACAGGATCAATTTGGAACTCAGGAACGCCAGTGCTGCAGCAGCAAATCCTACAGCTAGCGAGCGGTGACACCGCCCCACGCGAAAATCTCAAGCCTCCACCACTATTCCAGCTCGAAATTAATATTGATCGTATAGCCGCCTGCTCCACCCATTCCCTCAGGAACAGGGGCAATCTTGATCACCTTGCGGGCCGCTTCGAGGACCGACTGATCCATGACCGGATTGCCGCTCGGCTTGGCGAGACCGAAATCGCTGATCGTGCCATCCCGTTGAATGGTGATCTTGAGCGTGGTGGAGAAGTCATGCTTGTGCTCGGTCGGGATGGAGGTCGGCTGCTCCCACTGACTGAAGAAGCGGTCGTGAATGAGGGTCTGGTAAGCATCGACCGTGCCCGCATCGGCCCCATTGCCGCCTGCCCCACCTGCACCTGTTCCTCCTCCCTTTGAGGCCAGAAACGCATTCTTGGCATCGGAATTCCCTTTCCCATCGCCCTTCGCTGTGGAGGCTTTCTTCGTGCCGCTGGAACTCTTCTTGGCTCCTGTGTTCGATTTCTCAGCGGAGGACTTGTGAGGATGATCCCCGTCGCTCTGATCCGCGTTCTCACTCTTTGGAGAGGCTGTGGGAGAAGCCTTCGGAGAGGTCTTCGGCTTGGCGGAGGCTTTGGGCTTTGGGCTGGTTGATGCCTTCGGCTTGGCGGGCGTATGCTTCGGAGAAGCCTTCGGAGAAGTTTTAGGAGAGGGCTTGGGGGTCACCTTAGGTGTCACCTTGGGGGAGGGCTTCGGAGTGGGGGTCTCTTCGGGTTCCGGAGTTGGAGAAGGTTTCTCCTTAAGCTTCTCCTCTGGCATGGGCGTTGGGGTCGGAGAAGGGGGTGCCTTTGGAGTCGGTTTCGGGGTGGGTTTGGGCGTTGGCTTCGGAGTGGGAGAGGGTGTCGGCGTCGGAGTGGAGTGCGCGAGGGAAATCTCCGAGGGAGCCTCGGGAGCTTGCGAGGCTTTCGGATCCTCCTTAGGAATAAGGAGGGGGGGAGGTGTTGGTTTTGGTGTTGGTATGGAGGGAGGGAGGGCGGCTTGTTCGGGAATCTCGTCCGGATTTTGCATCTCCTCACTTTGATGCGGCACCGCCTCGGACGAGTTCTCCTGGGGCGAGGAGAAGGATCCCGTCTCCATCCAGGTGAGCTGTCCGGCGGGTTTCCTGATTGGCCTGTTAAAGAACCAAAGGAGACCTCCGATCACCAGAACATGGATCAACGCTACGGCGATCAGCGCCCTGCGAAAGCGGGGTTCCTTCCTGTTCATGAATCCGTCCTAGTTGCCGGAGGCACCTTGAGCGGGTCCATTCCCGGGGGCCTCGGGACGGGTCATTACGCCGACCTTGCTGATCCCGGCCTTGTGAAGAAGATCCATGACGCTGACAAAGTTCTGCACCGGAAGGTCGCGGTCAGGTCTCAGGACCACAGCCACACCGGGCTGCTCTTGCTTGAGGGCGGCCATACGGCTCTCCAGATTCCCGGCGGTGATGATCTCCTCGTTGAGCTTGAGCACATCATTCCGGTCGATCGAAACGGTCTGAACCTGCGAGGGATTGACCTCCGTCTTGGCGGTGGAACTGTTCGGCACGATGAGATCCATACTGTTCTCCATGAGCGGCGTCGTGATCATGAAGATGATCAGGAGCACAAAGGCCAGATCAAGCAGGGGCGTCACGTTCAGCTCGCTGAGCGTGTGAAGGGCGTTGCGGTCGGAGTATCGGCGCATAAGACCCCCCTTAGCTGATACGGCTTCCGTGGCTGACGTAACGGTGCTCGATACCGCTGGAGAGTTCAGCAGCGAAGTTGTCGCAGGAAACAATCATGCCCCGGACACTGGTGACCAGAAAGTTGTATCCGAACATCGCGGGGATGGCTACCAGCAGTCCGGTCACCGTGGTGATCAGGGCCCCCGAGACACCGGGAGCCATCGCCGCGAGGCTCGCGCTTCCCGAGGCGGCGATGCCGCCAAAGGCATCCATGACGCCCCAGACAGTCCCAAGCAAACCGACAAAGGGAGCGCCGCTCACAGCTGTCGAGAGAATGATCATCTGTGATTCGAGCCGGAGAGCGGACTCGCCGACCGCACGCTCCATGGATGCCTGAACAGAGCGCATCTGGGCAGGAGTGATCCGGTCCGCGTATTTGAGACGCGACTGGAACGTCTCGTCGACTTCGGTCGAACCGAGCACCTGGAAGCAGAGTTCCTCGCACCCGGCATGATAGATTTCGTAAAGCGGGGACCCCTCGAACTCGAGACCCGTCTCGAAAATGTTGAGCGGCTCGCGATCCCTTCGGAAAAGTGTCATGAAGCGTTCTGACTGGCTTTTTGCAAAATTCAATTCGCGGATCTTCGTGATCATCACGGACCAGCTAAAAATCGACCCCACAAAGAGGACAAGCAGAACGATCTTTCCCTCGATTGTTGATTCGAGGAAGGCGTAGACGATACCGCTGCCGAGCAACAAGGACATTATGGAGAGAATCACGGCGCAAGGCCCTCCGCCGCAAGATTAAAGAGGTGTTCACCACAAAGGGGGATCCAAGATCCATCCAAGGTTGGAATCCAACGGAGCGGCTAAAACAGGCAAGAGCTCCGAGGATCGGATCGGGATGACCCATGAGGTCAACCCTGCAAGCTCGCCAGTGAGGGTGATCAGTGAGGCCATCCTAACCGCACCGCACCCACACCGGTTACATTGCATCCATGCCATTGCCCAATAATAGGAGTCTTAGCCTGAAGTTTTTTCGGTAAAACTTTGCAAGTCCTTGGCTGTTTCCTTGGTGGTAAAACCTTAGGTCCCAGATTTTGCTCCTCGCCCCACTTCCTAGCGTGGAGCCAGCAAGTCAAAATCCGGATCCCTAACGCTATTCCTCATCGCGGGTGAACGAATCGATGATTGCCTGATGCTGGGGAAACAGAGCCCCCAGGGCAGCCCTCCCCGGCATCTCGAAATCGGCGAAATCAAATCCCGGCGAGACCGTGCATCCCACCAGCGTAAAACCGCCCGATGAAGGAAGAGCACGCGCCGCCTGCCAGACTCCTGAAGGCACCGTATACTGCGGGCGCTGGCCCGCATCGAGTTGGCATCCAAGAAGATGAACCTCAAGGTCTCCCGCCGGGGTGATCGTCAGCAACTCGAGCGGAGCTCCCAGATAAAAGTGCCAGATCTCGTCGGCCGCAACCTTGTGAAGGGCTGAGAACGTGCCCTGCGGAAGGAGGTAGTAAATGGACGTTCCCGCAGAACGCTCGCGGCCATCAGCAAGTGTGACCATGTCGGAGGATCGGAAGGTCTCCCTGAAGTAGCCTCCTTCCGGATGAGGAAGGAGGCCAAGCATCCCGATGATTTCTCCGGCCTGCACATCAACATCCATAAACCCATGATGGGAATGCCCCGGGGAAGGACAAGGGAAATCAGCAGCGCCTGCAACCTCACTCACAATCGCTCCCATAATGGGGCTTTGCCAGAAAGCCCCCCCGAGGTTATTCATGCCGGATGATTCGTCGTCACAGCCTTCCCCCCATGCTCCTCCTCACCCTTGTCGTGACGGGGATCGTCGGAGATCGCCGAACCATCGCCGAGCCGATCCCTCTGATGACAAATGCTCCGGAGGTCTCCCCCGCCCAGCAACCATCCCAGCAAAACCAAGCTCAGCAGATCCCCGCAAGTCCACCCCCCTCAGGAAACCGCTACGACGTGCTCTCCAAAATGATCACCCCGATGGCAGGGGTTCTGCTGGGTGGAAATCAGACAACAGACCGCGCCATGACGCTCAGGGCAACGGTCGGACAAGTCGCCGGCCGCCTGCCGCAGACCATCAAGGGGGCCTCCCTCAAGGCCATGATCCAATATCCCGGCCGCATCCGCGTGGAGGCCCCGGTGCTTGGCGAAACACTGACCATCTGCCGCAACGGCAATCAGGTTTGGGCATCCCCGGGCTCCAAGATTCAGTTTCTTCTTTCGCAGTTTAAGCACAAACCGGCTCCGGCACCCAAGAACGGCGCCCCTCTCCAGTTGCCCTTCACCGCACAACAGGCGGTCCTGCTTCCAGCGCTCTTTCAACTGGAGCCATCCAATGATGTTGCCGCCATCGATGGCACGCCCTGCCGGGTCATCTCGGGAGGCCTGATGCCTGAAATTGCCAAGGCTGCGAATGCGGAGGATTTCTCCGCAAAACTCTGGATCTGCTCGGACTACACCCCAAAACGGATCGACATCCGGCGGAGTGACTTTGCGATGTCGTTCCTGATCGAGGAGCTGACCTTCGCTCCCGACTTCCCCACCTCCACCTGGCAGCCACCTCAGGACGCCAAAGACCTCTACCGTTGCAATGCAGCCGATCTGGAGCAACTCCTCTATGTGCTGATGAACTCGCTTCAAATGAGCTCCGGGGAGACACCGTGGATGAATGAGAGCACTCCTTCAGCTCCATCTCCCATCGCTCCGGCCCCGACGGGATCCCAGGGGCTTCCCGGAAATCCGTTCGGCACGCTGAATTAAAGGGTATGGCAGGTCAGACCCAAGGGTGTTAGGGTCCTGCGCTGCAATCAGGCAGATGGCCTGATCTTTTTTATTCTTCAGATTTCACCCTTCATCCTTTCAGCCTCATGGCTCTTCTTCAACTCCGTCAGGTTACCCTGCGTTACACCGACTTCCCGCTTCTGGATCAGGTCGATCTGCAGATCGAACCCGGAGAGAGGGTCTGTCTGGTGGGACGCAACGGCACCGGTAAGACCAGCATCATGAGGGTGATTGCCGGGGAGGAAAAACCCCAGGAGGGCGAGATCACCAAGCCCCCCGGAGTTGTCATCACCAGACTTCCTCAGGAGGTCCCCGAGGGGATCGCCGGATCCGTTTATGAGGTGATCCATGCCGGTCTTCGCGTGGGCGGGACGGAGGAGGAGTGGGAGGCCGACGTGCGCGTGGAGGACTTGATGCAGGAGATGAATCTGCCGGCCGAAAAACAATTCCAGAGCCTGTCGGGCGGACTCAAACGCCGCGTTCTACTGGCACGCGCTCTGGTCGGGCAACCCGACGTGCTGATGCTCGACGAGCCGACCAACCACCTGGATCTTGAGTCGATCCTCTGGCTGGAGTCCTTCCTGCTCAAGGTCAAGCCGACCCTCTTTTTTGTGACCCATGACCGTGCGTTTCTGAGGAAGCTCTCGACCCGCATCGTGGAACTGGATCGGGGAAAACTCACAAGCTGGGCCTGCGACTACGAGACCTATCTGGAGCGCAAGACGGCGAACCTAGAGGCGGAGGTGAAGCAGTGGGCCGCCTTCGACAAGAAGCTTGCTCAGGAGGAAGCTTGGCTCCGGCAGGGAGTCAAGGCCCGGAGGACAAGGAACGAGGGACGTGTGCGTGCTCTCAAAGCTCTCCGTACCGAGCGGGGTAACCGACGCGAGCGTCAGGGCAAGGCGAAGTTGGAAATTCAGGATGGCGTTTCCTCCGGACAGAAAGTCATCGAGGCAAAGAACATCTCTTTCCTCTATGGCGATCACCCCATTGTGAACGACTTCACGGCGACTCTATGGAAGGGGGACAAGATCGGCATCATCGGACCCAATGGGAGCGGAAAGACCACCCTGCTCAAGCTACTTCTCGACAAACTGACCCCCACGGAGGGTGAGGTGAAGCTCGGCACCCAATTGCAGATCGTCTACCTCGACCAACTCCGCGACCAGATCGACGGGGAAAAAAGCCTCGGCCAGAATGTAGCCGGCGAGGCCGAAACTGTCACCTTCCAGGGGCGTCCTGTCCATATTCATACCTACTTAAAGGATTTCCTCTTTCCCTCGGATCGCATCCGGATGCCGGCCAAGATGCTCTCAGGGGGTGAGCGGAACCGCCTTCTTCTTGCCCGGTTGTTTCTGCAGCCCGCAAATGTCCTCGTTCTGGACGAGCCGACCAATGATCTCGATGCCGAGACCCTGGAACTCCTTGAGGAGCTCCTTGTCGGCTACGAGGGCACGCTTCTGCTGGTCTCCCACGACCGAGCCTTCCTTGATAATGTGGTGACGAGCACCTTTGTCTTCGAAGGGGAGGGACGCATCAGCGAATATACGGGCGGCTATGAGGATTGGGTTCGCCAACGCCGTGAACTGGATCGCGTCGCCTCCCTGCCCACAGTCCAGACTCCTGTTGTGACAACCGTGAAGCCTGGCAAATCGGAAAAGGGCCGCAAATTTCTTAACAGGGAACAGCGGGAGCTGGATGAGCTCCCCTCGAAAATCGAGGAACTGGAGGCCAAACAGGCCGAACTTTCCGGGCGGCTCGCAGACCCCGCACTCTACCAGAGCAAGGATGGTGCCTTTCAACGCATCGAGAAAGAACTCACGGAACTCCAGCAGACCATCGAGAAGACGATGGCCCGGTGGGAGGAGCTTGAGGCGCTTCGGGTGGAACTAGCCGGCTAAAAACCAGCCTGCGCGGGGCGATTCTAGAAATCACTTTTTGATTTCCCGAGGCAGGGTGTTACGTTCCGTGCGTCAGGATGTTCTAAAATCTCCCATGAAAAAACCCAGATCCCCCATCCTCCTGGCGATCCTATCCCTGCTCTGCCTGGCAACCACCTCCATCCAGAACGCACCTGCCTACTACGGGGGAGGGGGTTATTATCGTGGTGGCTATGGTGGCTATTATCATGGAGGGTGCTGGGGTGGGAACGGGGGCTGGTATGGCACCGGCATCCCGAATGGTTTGGGGTGGACGATGTTTGGGCTCGGTGCGGCCGGAGTCGCGGCGACCGTTGCCGCCCCTTATCTGGCCCCTCCCGTCTACGCCGTTCCGGCTGCTCCTGTCCTGTATCAGGCTCCCGGCTACTATCAACCCGCTCCACAGACGGTCGCGGCCCAAGAAGTCCCGCAACCATCAGCACCCCCCAATGAAACGTTGAGCAAAGCCCAGTCGAAGCTGTCGGGTTTGGGTTATTTCAAAGGCACGATCGATGGTTATTACGGTCCCCAGACTGCAAGGGCCGTGGAGCAGTTTCAGGCCGACAACAATCTTCCGGTCAACGGACGACTCGATCTGAAAACCCTCTCGAGCCTGGGTATCTCGCTATAAAAATCTTGTTTAGGGACTCCTAATTTAGGAATTCACCGACTTCCCAAGCTCCCTCCTCACCTCAGGGGCAACCTGTTCACCCAGAATTCGGATCGCCTCCAAGGCGGCCTTGTGAGGGAGTGTGCCGGGGCTCATCTGGATCGTGATCCGGTCGATCCCGCCGAGCACATCATTGTAGTGGAGGATCTTTTCCACTCCCTCCTCAGCGTTGCCGATAATGAGGGCCCCCTCCGGCCCGCAGAGTGCATCGAAGTGGGAGCGACGGATCGCGGGCCATCCCCGCTCCTTGCCGATCTGACCGAACATCCGCTCATATCCTGGGAAGTAATCATCGCGAGCCTCGTTGGTCGTCGTCGCGAAAGACCCAAGGGCATGGATGCCTACCTGGAGACGATCGGGCGAAAACCCTGAGCGGGAACCGGTCTCGCGATAGAGATCAACAAGCGGCCTGAAGCGATCCGGTTGACCCCCGATGATGGCGATCATGAGGGGCAGGCCGAGGGAACCCGCCCTGATGACGGATTCCGGCGAACCTCCCACCCCGACCCAAATGGGGAGGGGGTTCTGGAGGGGGCGGGGATGAATCTCCTGATCCCGAAGCGGGGGCCTGTGCTTTCCCGACCAGGTGACTCGTCCGTGATCTCGAATAGCCAGCAAGAGTCGGAGTTTCTCATCAAAGAGCGAATCGTAATCCCTCAGGTCGAGGCCGAAGAGGGGGTAGGCTTCGGTGAAGGAACCTCGTCCTGCCACGATCTCCGCCCGGCCACCGGAGATGAGATCCAGGGTGGCGAACTCCTGAAAGACACGCACGGGATCGGCCGCACTGAGAACCGTGACCGCACTGGCAAGGCGGATACGCTCCGTGCGGGCAGCCGCGGCCGCAAGCAGGACAACGGGTGCGGAATCAAGGAATTCCTGCCGGTGATGCTCCCCGATGCCAAAGACATCAAGTCCCACACGGTCGGCCGTCTCCACCTCCTCCAATAAATTGCGGAGCCGCAGCGCCGGATCCACCAGAGCCCCGCTGACCGGATCAGCCAGCGTGGCGACAAAACTATCGAGTCCGATTTGCATGATAGTTATTCCATCCAAGGTTCATCGGGCCTTCTCATCCGAAATCGTGCCGGGATTGTTCATCTGAGCAGGCCCATAATAGGTGTCCCAGAGCTTGTTACGGAATTTATTTTCCGGGTCGAGACGCTTCTTAAGGGCAAAAAATTCGCCGAACCTCGGATAAGCTTCACGAAACTGATCGTCGGTCGCGTGAACCTGATAGGGGAGATAATACGAGCCGTCGACGGAGAGGGCGGCTGAAATCAGTTTCCTTGTCCAATTCCCCACAGCCTCCCTGTCCTCCCGGGTTGTTCCCTGCTCATAGTAGAGAACAAAGGCAAACATCTCCCTCTTTGCCCATGCAAGGAGTGATCCCGGATCCGGCAGGGCATGTCGGATCGAAATATTGATCACGTTCACGTTGGCCTCCTTCAGGACTTGGATCATTTTCGGGTAAAAGTCGTCGAATCGCTCGACCGGCACAAAATACTCCTGAAGGACCTGGGTGCTCCGCGCCCGTGAAGGAGGCTCGAGTTCCGAGGCATCATAGCTGGCCTCGTGGTTTCTCCAAGCAACGGGTCGGTCGATGTAGAGGAGGGGTTCCGCCAGATACTCCCGGAGTTGCTTGCCAAAAGGGAACTGCGAAACGATTCCGATCATTTTCTGATGGAACGTGTAGTCCTCATGCCTGCCGATCAACCGCTCTTTGATCGTCACGGGCTTATCTGTTTCGCTCCATGTCACGGCGCGCACCGTCTGGAAATCGGGTGGATAGATGTCGCCGTTATGAAAAACCGCCGTCGGGGACAGGCGGATTTCTTTCAGGAAGTAATCCTTGTAGCGGCTGATCGGCATCACCTTGTCGGAGCGCTCGACCTTTGTGTTGTCGACAAGCCGGAGAGTGGCCTCCGTGATCACTCCCAGGGCGCCGTAGCCGCCGATCACACCGTAAAAAAGATCGCGGTTTTGTTCGGGTGAGGCCTCCACAACCCGTCCGTCCGGAAGAACAACCTGGATTCGGAGCACGGAGAGGATGATTGGACCAGCACCGACATACCTCCCATGACAGTTCACACTGAGCGAGCCTCCCACCGTGAAGTTCGAGTAGGTCTGCATGATCTTCACGGAGAGATTGTAAGGATCAATGACATCCTGAATCTCACGCCATGTGATTCCCGACTGCACCGTGATGGTTTTGTTGCCCGGATCCAATGCAACGACCCGGTTGAAATGCCTCATGTCCAGATGGAGGCTGTGTTCTTCCGAGATTTGCCCACCCTGACTATGACGGGCTCCGCCGATGGAAATCGGCCCGTGCGTGGTTTTCACAGCATCGACAATTTCTCCCAGAGATGTCGGGGTTAAAATCCTGTCGACGGTAACGGGGTTGAGTTGCGTGACATCATTCACCGTTTCATGAGCCGAAACATGGAGTGAAGGAAGCAGCAGAGCCAATCCTCCAATAAGCGCCTTGGTTTTGTTCTGCATGGCACCACCGTTCGGGGAGTTAATACCCCTCGGCCAATTATGCGGAAGCCTCGTCCCCCAGATGCCTGCCGGGTACCAGATAGTTGCGGACATAGTCGCTGACGGAATCTTCCAATGTGCTTGTCGGCGCGGTCCAACCGGTATTCCTCAAACGAGTGACGTCGGCGGAGGTGTGATACTGGTATTGGTTGCGGATGTGCTCCGGCATCTCGATGAATTCGATCTCCGGCTTCCGGTCCAACGCGGTGAAGAGCGCGGTCGCAAGATCGACCCATGTGCGGGGCGTTCCGGTCCCGATATTGAAAAGGCCGTGCGCGGAGGGGGTGTCGGCGAGATGAAGCGTCATGGCGACGGCATCCTTCACGTAGACGAAATCCCGGACCTGCTCGCCATCCTTGTAGTCGGGGCGGTGACTGCGGAAGAGCCTAACCTTGCCCGTCTCCAGGATTTGCTCGTAGGCCTTCGCCACAAGGCTGCGCATCTCACCCTTGTGTCCCTCATTCGGGCCAAAAACATTGAAATACTTGATTCCGGCCATTTTTCCGAGCCACCCGTTGCGCTTGGCATGGAGATCGAAGAGATGTTTGGAGTAGCCGTAGGCATTGAGGGGGCGGAGTGTCTCGAGATGCTCCATGCCATCATCCATTCCTTGAAGACCATCCCCGTAGGTCGCCGCGGAGCTTGCATAGATGAAACGAATGCCTCTCTTAAGGGCCCAATGCGCAAGATGCTTGGTGTATCCGAAATTGTTTTCCATGAGGTATCCGGCATCCGTCTCCGTGGTCGCAGAGCAGGCCCCGAGATGGAAAATGGTGCGGATCGAGCCAAGGCTGTCCGGGTTCTCTTCGAGTCGGTCTAGGAAGGAATCGGCCTGGACGTAGTCGTGGAAGCGAAGCGGGGAAAGATTCTTCCACTTGGCATCCCTGCCAAGGACATCCGTGACAAGGATGTCATCCTGACCACGCAGATTCAGGGCATGAATGACGGCACTGCCGATGAGTCCTGCGCCGCCGGTGACAAGGATGGATGCGGACATGGTGGTAGGCGCAGTTGTAGAATGTTGGTTCCGTTATTTTTTCGCATCTTTCAGGTCACTCTCGTCGAGCTCTTCCTGAAAGATCGTTGTTTTATCTCCAAAGACACTTTTGGCCACATCGAGATATTTAGCCGCCTCCTTCTTTTCTCCCTTTTTGTATGCCCGTGCGGCCGAGGCATAATACCAGGCAGGGGTGTTTGAAGGCACGTCGAACGCAAAAAGCTTCTCCTGCAGATTGGGATCGGCGTTCTGATGCAGGAGGAGCAGGAGAAGTTTATACTGCACCAGTTCGTTGTTGGGCTGATCGATGAGAAGATTCCTGTAGTAGGTGATCGCCGGATCCCACTGCTGCTGAAGAGCCATAAGCGATCCGAGATTATACTGCGCTGGAAAAAACCCGGGGGAAATCTTCAGCGCCGCCTCGTAGCAAGTCCGTGCACCAAGATAGTCCTTGAGCTTGGTAAGGATGGCGCCGTGCAAGTTGAGTACCTGGGGGTCGTTGGGGTATTGTTGCAGTGCCGGGGTGAGGGTGGTGAGGGCTTTCTGATACTGCTTGTCCTCCAAGGAGGCCGCCGATGACTTCATGACGACATTGACATCAAGCGGTGGTGGCGCTGCGTTCAATGCCCACACCGGAGGAAAAACCGTACAGAACAGAAACACGACCATCGACGCGGCGCCAAAGAATCCGGGCCGGAATTTTCGAAAAGTCTTGGGAGAATACGCCGTCATTGTCAACGATTCCCAAAGCATGAAGAGTCCCCTCGTGACATGGCAACAAGATCTTGGCAATATCTGCACAGGCATTCCTTCTCTGTTGATGTCGATGGTTCTCTGCATCGTCATCACCTGGTGTCCCTTGAGGGCTGTTGCCCAAGGTTCGGAGGATAAGAGGATTCAGACGTTTGCCTTGGCCCTACCGGAATTGGAAGGGCCGATCACCGTCGGCATCTTTTCTCCCAGAGGTGAGTTGATTCGGGTGCTCTGTCGGGATGTAGCCGTGGAGAGTATTCCGGCCGGATTGAACGGCCTGATCATGACTTGGGATGGCAGGGATGCAGGTGGCCAGCCGGTTTTACCGGGAACCTACACGGTCAGGGGGCTGGTTCATGGGCCGCTCTCTTTTTCGGATCTTCCGTCGGTGGATACACTGGGCAAAGACTTCTCATCGCACCTCAAGACCGAGGAATGGCAGGAGAACTTGCCGGTCGGATTCGAAGTGGATGATCAAGACTTCTTCCACCAACGGCCGCTCGAACATCCTGACAGACTGATGATCCTTGCTGCAAAGGATCAACTTCAGGAGGTCCGCCCTTGGCTCCGTTTCGGAGCGGTCATCGGCAATCCATTCATCACGATTACGGCGGAGGGACTGCCCCTTGCACAATTTACCCCATCCGTCTGCCCCGGAGGGGGCAAAAACAATTTTCCCAGAGCACGCTCCATCACGCTTCACTACGGCTCCACTCTTGGAACAGCACGGATCTGCCTTCACGATCCGCAGGGCTCGGAGTCCTATTTTGTCTCAGGAATCAACAAGGTTGTTCCCTTGGAAGCCGGGACCCTCGAAATCCCTGCCGCTGTAGCAGGTGCTCGGGAGGCGCAGGATGCTGCCGATGCTTTTCAATCCCCACCGGTTGGGAAAGAATCCCAACGCTGACCATGGCTAGCCAACTCCAAGATTTTTCCGGTTCAGAGCGCTTACACGATGGTGACGCTCACGGGTTACCGTTCCCACGGAGTCTAATTCAAGCCAACCGGAGCTGGCTGGTTGCCCTTTTGCTTTGGTTCACGGGCGTGTCGGGCACCTGCTTTGCCGAGCAGCCCCTCAAGGAGATCAAGGTGCCGTATGCCCTGAGTTGGGGGGATTCGGCCGATAAGGTCAGGGAGATGATCCATGCCATCAAGGGGAAGGAGATGGGCTGCTCGGAGAGGGCTCCCGGAAGGTCCCAATTGGAGGCCACAGGGCTTGCCGTCGGTGACACCCTGCTCCAGAAGTCGGTTTTTGTTTTTCGCGACGGCATGCTCATCGAGGTGGAGCTCCAATATGCCGATCCATCATGGGATGAGGAAAAAACCCTCGATTTTTTTGACCGGACCCGTCGTCGTGTCGATGAGCGTTATGGTCCCGGAATCCTGCTGGTAAACAAAGTCCGGGAGCACCCCTCTGATCCCTCCACCCCCAAGGAGATGACGTATACCCTGATCGCTTATCAATGGGGTCAGGCCACGATCGCGCTGGAGTTGACCTTCTATAGTGTCTCCGAGAACGAGCGATCCTTCAGGTTGGTGTCACTTCACTACAAGTTGCCCTGATAGGCTGACGGATCTCAGACCTAACGATCTTGCAAGATTGAGTGTTGAAAAACTCCTCAGGCAATCTCGACCGGGCACTCAGGCAGGGCTTTGAGAAACGACTTGCCGTAGGGCCGTGTAAGAATCCTGCTGTCCAAGATCACGATGGTCCCCTTGTCGGAGCCGCTTCGGATGAGTCTTCCAACCCCTTGCCGTAGTTTGAGAATCGCCTCCGGCAGGGAATACGACTGGAAAGGGTCTCCCCCCGAGGACTCGATCTCCTCGAGTTTGGCCTCGGTGAGGGGGTGGTCGGGTGTCACGAAGGGCAGGCGGGTGATGATGACGCTGGAGAGCGCTTCTCCCGGCAGATCGACTCCGGTCCAGAAGCTATCCGTGCCGAACAGGACGCTCTCCCCTCCCTCACGGAAGGCCTCCAGCATCCTTGATCTGGAAAGGCCGGCCCCTTGCACGATCAGATTCCATCCCTTTTTCTCGAAGAATCCCTGCATTTTTGCCGCAACCGCCTGCATGGTGCGGTGACTGGTGAAGAGCACGAATGCGCGCGCCCGGCTCTCGCCGGTGAAGTGTCCGATCCACTTCACCAAGGCATCCTCGTAAGCAGCATCCTTGGGTTCGGGCATCTTCCTCACGAGATGAAGCTTCATCTGCCTGCTGTAATCGAATGGGGAGCCCAGCTGCAGTGAGGGCACATCGAGAGCACCCACCCGGCCCCGGAAATAATCCAGCTCGGAGGATCCCACGGAGAGAGTCGCGCTGGTCATCACCGCGGTGCTTCCTTCCCTGAAGAGGAGTCGTCCCAGAAGCGGGGCGACGGCGACAGGGGCCGCGTGGAGACTGTGCCAGGTGGAAGTGCGGCCGCTTCGCTCGACCCAATAGACATGATCCGGAGCACTCTGGGAGAGGAAATCGGCAAGCCCGGAGCGCGAAACCTTGAGCCGTGAGGCAACCTCGTTGAGTTCCCCCTGCAATCCTTCGTCCTGAGCCTTGGCTGCTGCGGATCCAGCCGTATCGGCAAGGCTGGAGAGTCCCTCGGCAAGCGTGCTTTCGGCGACAGCCCCGATGAGTTCCGCCGACCGATCACCCCGGACGCGGCATTCCCGTCCCTGTTTGAAATTGCAGGCGCCGGAGAGGGATTCAAAGAAACGGTCGACTTCGGGAATCAGATCGGCCACGGCGCTGGTTCCCTCGGCATGCCGTACCTGTTGCAGCAACCCTTTGCGCGTGCGCGGATTGTAGAGCCTCTGAAGCGACTGCTTCAGGCCATACTGCGAGAGCGAAAATCCCAGATGCCGTGACGCCACCTGCTCCACCGTGTGGGCCTCGTCAAAGATCACGAAGTCCTCCGGAAAAAGATATCCCGCTCCACCTTCCTCCGGTTCGCCAAGCAGCGTGAAGAAGAGCGTGTGGTTGAGGACAAGGACCTGTGCGGCTTGGGCGCGGCGGCGAGCGGCCTGATAAAAACAGCCCGAATCCCGCCCGCACGACTTGGGGGTGCAGAGGTGCTGTTCACTGCAAACCTGGGACCACAACTGCTGGGGGGGCTCGAACGGAAGGTCGCTCAGGGATCCGTCGGAGGTTGTGGCAGCCCACTCCCGGATGCGTTCCAAATCTGGCTTCTCCTCGTTGGTGAAGAGATCCGCCCCGTGCCTCACGGCCCGCGCCAACCTGACGGGACAGACATAGTTTTGACGCCCCTTGAGCAGGACCGCCTCGAAATCCTCCCCGAGCAACCCCTTGACCAAGGGGATGTCCTTGTAGAGCAGTTGCTCCTGCAGATTGATCGTGTGGGTGCTGATAAGCGCCTTACGCCCTGTTCTTCGCGCATGAAGCACCGACGGCATCAGGTAGGCAAGCGACTTGCCAACCCCCGTTCCTGCCTCCACGACCAGATGGGAACGTCCCTCAAGCGTCGAGGCGACAGCCTCAGCCATCAGTTGCTGTTCCGGCCTCCACTCAAAGCCCCGGATCGCGGCGAGCCGGCCCTTGGGACCGAAAAGGTCCCCCATCTCCCTGGAAAACGCCCCTTGAGCTGGGGAAGCGGGAGTGTGCCACTCCTCGTTGAGGGAAATCATGGTTGTCGGGATGCGTTGATTGCGGTTGCAGAGTGGAGAGCTGAGGGGTCAGAATCTCGTTCTTTCCGGTCTCCTGCAACGGGTTTCTGCCGGAATCATCCATGACGCTGCTCGACAGGTATCTTCTTCAAAAATTTCTGCTCCCCTTTTTCTATTGCGTCGCCGGATTCATCTCCGTGTGGCTCGTCTGGGATTTGAGCGTCAACCTGCCCGACTTCCTTTCGGGTCATGCAGGATTCGTGGTGATCTCACGATTTTACATGCTGCAGATTCCGAGCGTGCTGATGCTGAGCATCCCAGTGGGGCTGCTGCTAGCACTGCTCTACACGCTCACGCAGATGTCCCGGCGGAATGAAATCATCTCGATGCTTTGCTCCGGGCGGAGCCTCTTCAGGATTTTTATCCCCATCTTTGCCTTCGGCCTCCTGATGACCGGCCTGCTCTTTCTGCTGAATTATCAGCTCGCTCCCCAGGCTGGATCGGTCCGGGATCAAATCAAGGAAGAGATCAAACACGGCGCCAACTTCCACCAAGGCATCAGCAACCTGCTTTTCCGGAATCGTGAGGATCGGAGGCTCTGGTTCATTTCAGCCCTCTTCCAACAATCCAATCAGGCGATCCGCGTTGAGATCATCCAGCAGAACGAATCCGGTGTCGTGACGGAGAAATGGTATTCCCCGCACGCCTTTTATCTCCCCGATACAAGGACCTGGGTTCTCGAGCAGGCCCGCCATGTCACCGTGGACGAATCGGGCAACCTGGCGACAACGGAGGATGCTCCAAAACTTGAGATCAGATCCTGGAAGGAGACCCCTTGGAAAATCGCCAGCTCCCTCATGAACTCCGAGTTCCTGGGATTGCCTCAGTTGGGCGATTACCTGACCTTCAATGCCGAATTCCCGAAAGCGCGCCTAGCCCCTTATGTCACCCACTGGCATTACCGCCTGGCATTGCCCTGGATCTGCATGGTGGTGATCCTCCTGGCGGGATCCATGGGCGTGGTGACCGGGCGGCGCGGAATCATGGGGGGGATCGCCGTGGCAATCGCTCTTTTTGCAGGGCTGATTTTCTCCAGCAGCCTCTTCCTTGCTCTTGGCAAGGGAGACCGTATCCCCTCCATCGTGGCCGCATGGGGGCCGATCGCGATTTTTCTTCTCATAGGCATTTACCTCTTCTGGGTCAAAGCCACCGGCCGGGACTATCCCAAGTTCAGGTTGCCCGGTTTTTGACCCAAGGTTACTTTCAGGCCATGCAACAGGAATGGAACATTAAATCGCGATCGGAAGCCTGTGTTGCAACAGGACGTCCTTTCCGTGAAGGAGAGCTTTTTCACACCGCCCTGTTCACCACCAAGGAGGGATTCCAACGCGTGGATCTCAGCGAGGAGGCCTGGGTGGCCCGGGCAGAGGATCCCGCCGCGGCAGCCCCTTTCTCCTCCTGGCGTTCCAAATTCGAACCCCCGGCACCTCCAGCCAAGGAAGCCCTGCAACGTGACGATGCCGAGGGCATGCTGCGCCGACTCCTTGAGGAGAACAACCCGGATCACACCAATGCCCGGTATCTTCTGGCCGTCATGCTCGAGCGCAAGCGGGTCCTCCGCCCCCAACCCTCGCCCGATAAGGGAACACTGATTTACGAACGCGCCGGAACGGGAGAAACCTTCATTGTTTCCGATCCGGATCTCTCCCTCTCCGATCTGGAAAAAGTTCAGGTCGAGGTCTCCGCACTCCTGTCAGGACTCTCCGAGCCGCACGTGCCGGCCGCGCCCGCCTCCGAACCGGATCAGGTTGCTTCGGCAGAAGACTCCCTGAAATCATCGGAAGCCCTCTAGCCAAAACCAGCGTCAACCAGTAAAATCAACCTCCGACGATTCCCGTGCAGACCTTGGAGACCTTGTCAGGGGTCGCATTTCCTCAAAAAGAGGTTGCCCCTCTCTTCCTGGCCCCGATGGCGGGGGTTACCAACTCCGTCTTCCGTAGAATCTGCCGCGAAAAGGGAGCCGATATCCTGACCACCGAATTTGTCTCCGCGGACGGCATCATGCACCGGAATGCCCGCACCCGAGGCTATGTCGAGTTCACGGACATGGAACGCCCGATGGGGGTCCAGCTTTTCGGCAGTGATCCGGACCGTCTTGGCGAGGCTGCCAGACAGGTCATCGACTGGGTGCGACCCGACTTCATCGACATCAACTTCGGTTGCCCTGCCAACAAGGTTGTCTGCAGGAACGGAGGATCCTCACTCCTTCGGGATTGCCCCCTTCTGGAGCGGGTTGCGGCCGCCGTGGTGCGAGCCTGTGCCCCCCTGCCCGTCACCGCAAAAATCCGGATCGGATGGGATGACTCTTCCATCAATGCCGTCCAGACGGCAAGACTGCTGGAAGGGGCCGGCATACAACGCGTCGCCGTTCACGGACGCACCAGAGCCCAGGGCTACTCCGGAACAGCCAACTGGGAAGTGATCGCCGAGGTCGCGGCATCGGTCAAGATCCCGGTGATCGGAAACGGCGACATTGCAGATGGAGAGACGGCGGTTGAGCGTCTCAAGACCGGGGTTTCGGGACTGATGATCGGCCGCGCCGCCATGACCAATCCGTGGATCTTCACGGAGATCCGCTCCACGCTTGCTGGCGAGTCATTCCAGCACCCCACCATGGAGGATCGTTGGCTTCTCGTCCGGCGGCACTGCGGAGAGGAGGTGGTTGCCCGGGGAGACGAGCGACAGTCCATGCAGGGCATGCGTTCGCGATTGATGGCCTACACAAGGGGGATGCCCGATGCCAGACCCCTGAGGGCCAGCCTGTCGGCCATCTCATCCCTCATGGAACTCGACGACCTCATTGCAAAACACCTCCATGAACACGATCAGGACCACATCGCTTCTCCTGCGGAAATCCTTCACTAGACTCCGGAAACCGGACGGATCGGCTCACGCCTGATGACAAGAGGGTCCTGTCAGACCTAGTCTCTATTCCGAGGCATCCGCCAGTTCGGCATGGCGGCTTCGGGCGCTGCAAAGACCCCGCTTGGTGCGGTGTGAGACAAATTTCATGAAGCGGTCCGCCTCCTCGCTCCATGGGATCGATTTTCCCGCTTCAAGCGCCTGCTCCACATTCAGGCCACTCCGGTAGAATAGCTTGTAGGCTTTTTTCACATCGGCCCGGGCGGCTGCGGAGATCCCATTGCGCCGCATTCCCACGGCATTGAGACCGCAGACCACATTGATGATGACGCCCACGGTGAAGGGAGGGATGTCCTTGCTCCAAGCAGTGCCTCCCCGGATCATGCACATCTCTCCGACTCGCAGAAACTGGTGAAAGACGGATCCGCCGCCGAGGACCACGTCGTCACCCACCTCCACATAGCCCGCCAGAAGGCAGTTATTGGCCATGACCGTCCTGTTGCCCACGGAGACATTGTGCCCTAGATGCACTCCGCACATCAGCAGATTGCGATCTCCCACACGCGTGAGGGATCCCTCCTTGGATCCCCGGTGGATGGTCACGTGTTCGCGCATTTGATTGTCATTCCCGATCATGACCCCGCTTTGGGTGGAGGCTTTATGGTCGAAGTCCTGGGGAGCGGCGCCGATCACCGCTCCATAGCCAACGAGGTTCCGGTCCCCCATCGTGACATTATTGGTGAGTATCGCATGGGCCTGGACGACGCAATCGTCACCCAGAACGACACCTTCCTCAATGATGGCATAAGGACCGACCTCCACATTTCTCCCAAGCCTAGCCTTGGGACTCACAAGAGCGGTGGGATGAATATTCAAGGGTGGCTTTGGTGGCTTATGTTGTATCGCAGTCAGGAGGTAGAAAGGGCGCCAATGCCACCGAAATTCGGCGTGCGGGGAGAAATTGTCAACCGAAGAGAACCCATCCGCATCAGGGGTTCATTCCTGAAGGGTTATCAAGGGAAGAAAAACACTGAAGGTGGACCCCTCCCCCGGGGAACTCTCCAAGGCGACTCTTCCGCCGTGAGCCGTGATGATATTCTTCACAATGGAGAGACCGAGCCCCGTGCCTCCGGTCTGCCTGGCCCGGTCTCCGCCGACCCTGTAAAAACGATCGAAAAGATGCTGCTGATCCTGAAGCGGAATGCCCGGCCCGTTATCGCGGAAACGGATGGCCAGATCAGGGCCCTCCTGCATCGCGGAGATCGTGACTTTCCCGCCGGTGGGAGCACCGTGACGCAGGGCATTGGCGAGCAGATTGGAGAGCGCCTGCTCGATCCGGTATCCCTCCACGTCAATGGAAGGAAGTTCCCGGGGCATCTCCAGGGTCACGGCGACGCCGCGATCCGCTATCTGTCCCTCCAACTGCTGGATCACATCACGAAGGATTCTTGCGATATCGGTGGGCGCCGTCTCAAGACGTAATCCCCGTTCCTCCATCCTGCTGATGGTCAGCAGGTCGTCGATGAGTCGGTTGAGCCTCTCCCCGTGTCGCTGCATGATGGCGATCGACTTACGCTGCATCTCACGGCTCACGCCCTTCTCCCCCAGCGTCTCCAAATATCCATTGATCACAGAGAGCGGCGTGCGGAACTCATGGGTGACGTTGGCCACGAATTCGCGGCGCACCGCCTCAAGTTCACGGAGTCGGGTGACATCGTAGAACACCAACAGGAGCCCGTCCGGGAGCTCCATGGTGGGGGTCTTGAGCGCCGCAGCCGTGACTACAAGATGACAGCGCCCCCCTCGTCCGGGTATGCCGAATGCCAACTCGCCCTGTTGAACCCCTCCCGTACCAACCGCCCGCTGGGCAACCCCTAGGAGTTCGTGGCTCATGAAAACCTCGTGGAGCAGAAGACCCTCCTGAGTTCCCTGCAGATGGAACATGCTGGAGGCGGCTTTGTTCACCAACCGGATCTTGAGATCCGCACCCGTGATGACAACCCCCTCGGTCATGCTCTCAAGAATCATCGAAAGGCTGAACTCCTCTTCTGCAAGCAGTGTCTTCTGACGCTCGAGCATTTCTGCGATCTGACGGAGGTTGACGGCGGTATCACAGAAAAACAATGGACTTCCGTTCAGCATCACCGGTCGGTAATCCCCCTTGGCAAGCCGCCGAATCACTCCGCACAGCTCCATGGCGGGTAGAACCGCAAGGATCAGGAGAAGTCCGGCCACTCCGCACACGAGAGCCGCGGTCACAGCGAGCCCGAGCGTGGCGCTCATCACGAATTTCCGGAGGACAGGATAAACCGATACCCCTCGCCTCGCACCGTCTCCAAGTAGTGGGAATGATCTCCCAGCTTCTCACGGAGTCGCCTCATGTGGGTGTCCACGGTGCGGGTGTCGATGTTTCCGCTATAACCCCAGACCTGTTGAAGGAGATCTTCACGGGACTGGATGGACCCCAGCTTGCCGAGCAGCAGGGAGATCAGCTTGAACTCGGTCGATGTGAGATCCAGTCGCTTGCCATCCAGAGTCATCTTTAGGGCATTCCGATCCAGCACAAAGGGACCGGCCGTGACTTTTTCGTCAATGGGGACGACGGAACTCCTCCGGATCAGCGTCTTGATGCGAAGGATGAGTTCGCGCGGACTGAACGGCTTGGGAAGATAATCCTCGGCCCCCAGTTCGAGCCCCTTGATCCTGCTCTCGGACTCCCCCTTGGCACTCAGGATCAGTATGGGTATGGATTCCGTGGTCAGATCGGATTTTAATTTTTTGGCAACCTCGAATCCGTTCATTTTGGGCAGCATGACGTCGAGAACGATGGCATCCGGGCGTTCCTGCCGGACCATCTCGAGCCCCTCGGCTCCATCCATGGCCTGAATCACCCGAAATTTCGCCTTCTTCAAATGATATCGGACCAAGTCAGCGACATCGTCCTCGTCCTCGATCAGTAAAATGGTTTCTGGCATCGGGGTGTTAGATTTCTTGGTGATGGAGGGACTCCAATGAGCTATCCGACTCCCCTCCGCGAAGCAAGAGGCAAGAGATCTTTAGCATGGCTTCCGGACAAAAAAAGCGGGCCACCTCGAATTGCACCGGAAAAAACCAAGAAACCGATGCGAGATGGCCCGCTCCCAATGAAAAACCTGTATTTATTCTGACCATCCGGGAGCAGTTCCGTTCAAAAAAAATTTCGTTGCCCGTTTTTTAGTGCCCCTTGATATCTTAACGATTACCTTCGGAAGCGAAAGGTCCCTTTTCATGAAAACAATCGGCGTATTGACATCCGGTGGCGACGCCCCGGGAATGAACCCTGCCCTACGGGCTGTTGCAAGAACCGCTTTTGAGAATGGTTGCCGTATCATCGGGATCAATAACGGCTACGACGGCATCTTTGACGGGACGTTAGAAGAACTTGGCGGCCGCCTTCTCTCGGGCATGATCGATCGGGGTGGCACCATCCTTCAATCCAGCCGGTGCAAGCGCATGTATACACCCGAGGGCATCGACGAGGCCCGTCGGCGCCTTCAGGAATTGGGGATTCACGGACTCGTCGTGATCGGTGGTGACGGCTCCCTGACTGGGGCTCAAGAGCTTTCCAAGCGGGGAATGCCAGTCATGGGAATCCCCGCTAGCATCGACAACGACATGGCCGGAACCGAGATGGCCATCGGCGTCGATACTGCGGCCAATACCATCATGCAGTTGATCGACCGCATTCGGGACACTGCACGCTCCCACCGACGCTGTTTCCTGATCGAAGTGATGGGTCGCAACTCCGGTTACCTGGCGCTGACCACCGCCATCAGCTGCGGAGCGGAGTTCGCCGTCATCCCAGAGTATTTCTGCAATATCAAGCGTATCGTCACCCAGCTTCACGAGCGGTATCAGCAGACTAGGGACAATTCGATCATCGTTCTCGCCGAGGGCGTCTGTGATGCGGATACCTTCATCGACCGCTTGGTTCAGGAGCGCGGTGCTGAATTCGAACAGGAAGTCCGCAAAACGGTTCTCGGTCATGTTCAGCGGGGAGGCATCCCGACACACTTCGACCGCATGCTCGGGTCGCGTTTCGGTGAACTTGCCGTCACCGGGCTTCTCCAGCAGGAGACCGGTTGCATGACATCCCTTTCAAAGGGACGCACCACCTTGGTTTCCTTCGAACAGGTGATTGGAAAGAAAAAGCATCCTGCTCCCGAGCTGATCAGACTGGCCCGGAATCTTCAGATCGATTTCGGGGACCCCACCGAAGTCTGAGCTGTGGGATCCATCGGCAACGGCTTCACCGTGGAGACACTCCTTACGATTTCTATCGCCCAGTATAGCAGCGTGGAGTTGGCCCTGAAGCTCTGCGTTGCCTTGATGGCGATGGTCGCCTTCCTGCTTGTTGCCTCGACCACCTGTGTGGATCGGCACGCACGATTTCCCCTGCTGTTCGGGGGAGCCGCCTTGGGTGGAGCGACGTGGTTTGAATCCGGTGTCTGGATCGGCTGGAAGCAGGCCTTCGAGCTCGCAGGCACCTCCTACTGCGTGACCGGTCAACTGCTGCCGGGTGAAGATCGCCTGATGGCCTGGATCGTGGGCGTTCCCGCAATTTTATGCTGCTTCGGCATGGTGAGCCTCACCCTCATGAAAGACAGGAAAGAGAGCATGGGGGACAAGGAGGAGGTCTCTCACTCTATCATGGGGAGGCTGGTTCTGATCCTGGTTTTTTTGGCTCTGGCCTCAATGTTCTCCACCACGCTTGCGGCGCTCCTACTCCTCGGTACGGGATGGCTTCTATGCATTAGATTGCCCCGTTCGGTCTCATCACCGACCTCATCCCCTGATAAGAAAGCCCCTTGGACCCCTTGGATTCTTTGGACTTATTCGACAAGATGGGCGGTCGTCAGCATCCTCTTGGCAGAGGTTATTCTGCTCTTAAGCTCTTATCACCTTCTTCCATCGGGCAAGACCACGGATGCAACGCTCGTTTGCAGCGAGATCATTCGTTGCATAGCAGATCTCCTCTCCTTCGTGATCCCAGGCGTTCTTCTGCTTGCAACCGTTCTCCAAAGCTCCAAAACCTTGGCCGTCGGTTCTGAGCCAACAACGAAAACTCCTTCCCATTCCTTGAGGGAAAAGAAAGCTGCCGTGCGCGCGCCCGGGGAATCCAATCCTCAGATCGGACTCTTCGGGTAGGAATCCCATACTCCTTAAACATCTCCGCCAGCGCCCTCTCTCAACTACGTAAGACCCTAAGAAATTTCATGATCCGTAGAGAGCTTGCTGCCAGAGAGCAGGATAGTCCGTGTAACCCTTCTCTGTTCCTCCGTAGAAAGAGGCCTCGTCTGGAGGATTAAGCGGTGCATTTCTGTGGAATCTCTCCGGCAGGTCCGGATTTGCAAGGAAGGGGACGCCAAAGGCGATCGCATCGGCCCATCCCTCGGCAAGCGCTGCATTACCCGACTCCAGATTGAATCCACCCGCCGAGACAATTGCGCCCTTCCAGAACGGGCGAAGCTCCTGCGGTCCGACCCCCTCCTTGGCACCATGCGCGATATCCTGGGCGGTGGCTTGGGTGATATGGGCATAGGCCAGATCGAAAGCATTCAACTCCTCGAGCAGGTGTCCAAAGGTCGTGACGGGGTTGCTGTCGTGCATGTCGTTGAAGACTCCTCCGGGCGAGAGACGGATCCCGACACGGTCTCCACCCCAGACGCCGACGACGGCCTCCGTGACCTCCAGCGTCAGGCGGGACCGGTTCTGGACGCTTCCGCCATACTGGTCGCCACGATGATTCGTCCCGTCGCGGAGGAACTGATCGAGCAGATAGCCGTTCGCATTATGGATCTCCACTCCGTCGAATCCGGCCTCCTTTGCAAGCCTGGCACCGTGGACATACTCGGCCACGATGCCGGGGATCTCGTCGGTCTCCAAAGCCCGAGGGGTGACATACTCCTCCATGGCGGTTCCGGTAAAAACCTGACCCTTCGGTTTGATGGCAGAGGGGGCGACAGGCTGCGTCCCGTCCTCCTGATAGGAGGGGTGGGAGATCCGACCGACGTGCCAGAGTTGGAGATAGATGTGTCCCCCTTTGGCATGGATCGAGTCGGTGATCTTTCTCCATCCCTCCACCTGGGCCTGCGTGTGGATGCCGGGAGTGTTCGGATAGCCGTATCCACGTGGTGATACCGAGGTCGCCTCCGAAATGATCAGACCGGCCGAGGCTCTCTGGGTATAATACTCGACATTCAGATCATTGGGGAGATGCCCCTCCGAGGCACGGCAACGGGTCAGCGGCGCCATGAAAATGCGGTTGGGAAGAGCCAGGGGGCCGAGTTGAATGGGTGAAAAGAGGGTCGGTGTGCTCATGATTTCAACGTGAGGCTTTGGTGACTTGCTCCCGCTCAGAAGGGCAGGCCCGGGATCCCGAGTCCGGCCGTCAGCTTGCCCATCTCATCGTTGGCCAGCTTCTTGGCATCACTGGTGGCCTGACGGACGGCGCTCAGGACAAGATCCTCGAGGAGTTCCACATCATCGGCATTCACGACTTCGGGAGCGATCTTGATGGAGAGGATGTCTCCGGCACCTGAGGCCTTGACCGTTATCTTGCCACCGCCTGAGGTCGCTTCAACCTCGCGATTGGCCAGCTCTTCCTGGATCTGAGCCATCTTCTTCTGTGCGTTCGCCGCGGCGCTCATCATTTTGGCAATATTCATGGTCTGGTATTCTTGGTCGTTGGTGGAGGTTTGGTGAAAATCAGGTTCAGGCCGTTTTTCCGCCGTCAAGGATCTCGGCTTGGAAGATTTCCAAGGCCTTTTTGATCAGGGGATCATTTTTAAAAGCTTCCAGCTCCTCGGGGCTAATATTCGGAGCAGACTCCGCCGCTTTGGCTTGGGCGGGGGATTGCGAAGAGGATGCTGGGGACGTTGCGGAGGAGGGAGCCTTCTCAACCGGCTTCGGTTTTTGGGGAGCCACGGGCTCCGGTTCAGGAGCAGGAGGCTCTGCCCCACTGAAGCGGCACTCCAGCGAGATTTTCTTACCAAGGTCCGTGGAGAGCATCGTCTCGATTTTTTTGATCGCCTGAATCCAGAAGAGCGTCTGAGTTTGGGCTTCCAAAGAAGGTGGAAATTCCACGATCAAGCGTTCCCCATCGATCTCCACGAAGTGGCCATCCTCCAACCATCCGAACTTCAAGGGAGACTCCGAGGCAAGCGACATGGCAACCTTATGCCAAGGATCTGAAAGGGAAAGGTCGTCCGTTTTTTCGTCAGTAGCAACTGCTGCAGAGGGGAGTTCTCCATCCATGGAGAGAAGGGGTGCGTCCTCCAAGGCTTGCTCCTCCTCGCTTGCGGACACAGGCTGGCTAGGCTCGGCACTGGATGCCGACTCCGCCGCTGCTGGTAAAATTGGGGAAGTGGGTGGCGATGCCGCCTTTGACACAGTTGCATCCGTTACCGCTGGCGATGCCGCCTGAACAGGAGCGACCGAAACCGGCGGGGGAGTCGGTATTGAGCGAGGCGTTTGCGTTGAGAGGGAAGCCAAGGCCGGCACCTTCGGGATCACTCGATCGGGAAGCGGTGTGCCTCCACGCAGGGCCGAGAGGGCATCAATCACATCGCTAAGACTGGTCTCCTCAAGGAGATGCACCCCCTTGATCAGGGCCACATCAAGCTGTAGCTTCTTGTCGGTTGCCCACCGCATCCGGCCCTCCGACTCGCCGAAGTGATCGAGCAGGACCAGGAGCTTCTCTTGGGAGATCGACTCGCCCAAGCGCGCCTCATCGGTCGGTTCCCCGGTGGTCGGATGTGCCTTGGCGATCAGGATGTCACGCAGGAGGCCCACCAGTTCCGCGAGCAGGCGGGAGAGATCCTTGCCGGCCTCGGACTGATCTTTTACCAGAGCAAGAGCGGCCGGCGTGTCGCGGTCCAGGAGTGCGGCTCCCAGCGTGATGACGCGCTCCCGTGGGGTGAATCCGAAGACCATCTGCACATCAGCCGCCGTGATGGAAGTCCCGCAGAAAGCGATCACCTGGTCGAACATCGACTCGGCATCCCGGAGCGCTCCGTCGGCTCCGCGCGCGATCGCCTCGGCGGCGGCGGGATCGAGATCCACTTTTTCCTCTCCCGCAATGTAGAGGAGATGTCCTGCGATCAGCTCCGGGGTCAGGCGGCGCAGATCGAAGCGCTGGCACCGGCTCAGGATCGTAGCCGGGACCTTCTGTGCCTCGGTCGTTGCAAAGAGGAACTTCACGTGCTCGGGCGGCTCCTCCAGCGTCTTGAGAAGGGCATTGAAAGCCGCCGTGGTCAACATGTGCACCTCATCGATCAGGTAGACCTTGTAGGGCCCGCGTGCCGGAGCATAGGCGGCATTCTCACGGAGCGTGCGGATGCTCTCCACGCTGTTGTTGCTGGCTCCGTCGATCTCCATCACGTCGAGACTGCGTCCCTCGGCGATCTCGATGCAGGCGTCGCAGGTGCCACACGGATTGTCCGTGGGCCCGTTCTGACAATTCAGGGCCTTGGCGAGGATACGCGCCGTGGAGGTCTTGCCGACGCCGCGTGGTCCGACAAAGAGATAGGCTTGGGCAAGCCGGCTTCCCTTGATCGCATTCTGGAGGGTGCGGGTGATGTGCTCCTGACCGATCACCTCCTCGAATTTCTGCGGACGGTATTTTCTGGCAAAGACGCGGTAGCTCACAGGCAGAAGAATTTACCGCTGACCCTCCGGAAAGTCGAGAGGCCGTCGCAGAAGATTACGCCCGGGGATCATCCGGTGCATCCCCCTCGAGATCCCGGGTTGTTCCGGGGATTACCCTCCCTTGGAATCCTGACGCACCAACCTGAGGGCCTCCTCGACGGTGGTCATGAATTGAGCCGGGAAGATGATGGTGGAGTTCTTCTCGGTGGCGATCTCCGCCATGGTCTGCAGGGTTCGCAACTGGAGCGCCACGGGATGGGCCGAGATCACGTCCGCAGCCTCTCCGAGCTTGGTGGCCGCCTGGTATTCACCCTCGGCGGCGACGATTTTGGCCCGGCGTTCACGCTCGGCCTCCGCCTCCTTGGCCATGGCCCGCTGCATATTCTCCGGCAGGGTGATGTCCTTGATCTCGACCGCGGTCACGCAGGTGCCCCATGGCTCGGTATGGGTGTCGATGACCGTCTTGATTTGCTCGTTGATATTCGCGGTCTCGGCAAGAAGTTGGTCGAGCGAGAACCGGCCCACGACATTCCTCACCGTTGTCTGGCTGATCTGATTGATTGCATCATAGACCCGCTCGATCCCGATCACGGCCTTCTCCGGGTCCGAGATCTGATAATAGGCAACGGCGGCGATATCGATGGAGACATTGTCCTTGGTGATGATCTTCTGCGACGGGATCTGCATCGTCACCGTCCGCAGGGAGACGCTCGTCATCGTCTGAAAGGGGGTGAAGATCATCGTGATACCCGCCTGGCGGACCCCGGAAAATTTGCCAAGGGTGAAGACCACTCCCCGCTCGTATTGCATCAAGATGCGAATCGAGGTCAGTAGATAAATGAGAACAAGGATCAGCGGGAGGAGAACGACCATGGTTTTAAGCTAGTCTTTTTGGTTTGGGTGTCGGGTGAACGAACAAGAAAGCAGCACTGCGTCAAAAGCGCTAAAACCAAACTTATTCTTCGCCGAAACGGGTGGTAATCAGCTGTTCCAACTCCGTCAGCACCGACTCGGCATCCTCCCCCTCGGCGATGACCCGGAGAACCGATCCCTTGCCGGCGGCAAGCATCATGAGTCCCATGATACTCTTTCCGTTGACGCGCTCTCCATCCTTCTCGACCCAGACCTCGGCTCGGAAGCGGCTGGAAGTTTTCACGAAGAGAGCGGCCGGACGGGCATGGAGTCCGTTGCGGTTCTCGATGGTGAGGTCCTTGATGACCGCGGATGTTTCGCTTGAGTTGCTCATTTCTTTTTACGTTCCTGTGTGGGTGTCATGGCGCGTAGCAGGCGTTCGTTGAACTCGCGCGCGGTATCGTGGCCCATCGCCTTGAGTTTTTGGTCGAGGGCCGCAACTTCGATGAGGCGGGCGAGATCGCGTCCTGGTCTAACGGGAATGGTCACGTGTGGAATGGAGATGCCAAGGATCTCGTAAGTATCCCTGTCAAGGCCGATCCTATCAATGTCCTCGACCTCTTGCCAGTCCTTTAGTGTGACAATGAGGTCCAACTGTTTCTCGGGACGCACCGATCCGGCGCCGAAGACGGCCGCCACGTTGATGATGCCGATACCGCGCACCTCCATGTGAAAGCGTGTCAGCTCCTTGCTGTTGCCGATCAACTCCCGTCCCTCCAGATTGCGAAAGCGCGTGATATCGTCACTGACAAGGCTGTAGCCGCGCTCGATGAGCCCTAGGACACACTCGCTTTTGCCGATGCCACTGCTCCCGCGGATCAGGACCCCGATCCCCATGATGTCGACCATGCTGCCGTGCTCGGAGGCAACAGGGGCGAACTCATCCTCCAGGGCGATGGTCGCGGAATTGATGAACTTCATAGTGACCAGCGGCGTGCGGAAGACGGGGATCTCTCTCTTTGCGGCAAGCTCCAGGATGCCGGTCGGCAGCGGGAGACCCCGGGCAATGACCAGGCAGGGAATGGTCTGCTCGAAGAGGGTCTCGAGTCTGGCCGACCGCTCGGCGGCGCTCAGGCTCCGAAGATAGCTGAGTTCCGCATGGCCCGCGACCTGGACACGCTTGGAGGCGAAGTAACGGAAAAACCCAGCCAGCGCGAGGCCGGGCCGGTTGATGGTCGGCTCCTCGATGATGGCCTCCATGCCGGAGGAGTCGCCCATGAGTTCCAGACCGAGGGCCGTACCATGGTTGGTAAAGAATGTCCCGACGGTAAGGGCCTTGGCCTTCTGGGTGGAGGAAGTCTTGGCTTTTGGCGACATGGGTGGAGGGTCCTGATTCAGGCCTACATGGCAAATGATTCGCCTAGGTAGAGCTTGCGGCTGATCGGGTCGTGCAGGAGGAAGTCCTTGTCGCCCTGGCTCTCGACCCGGCCCTCGAAAATGAGGTAGGCGCGGTCGGTGATGGCGAGGGTCTCGCGGACGTTGTGGTCAGTGATGATGATGGCGAGCCCCATGTCCCGAAGGTCGGAGATGATCTGCTGGACGTCGTAGACGGCGATCGGATCGACTCCGCTGAACGGCTCGTCGAGCATGAGCATCTTGGGGTTCGTTACCAGCGAGCGGGCGATGGTGAGGCGTCGCTTCTCTCCACCCGAAAGGGTGAGCGACTCGTTCTTGGCGAGGTGCGCAATACCAAACCGTTCGAGCAGTTCGTCGCAGCGTTCGTTCCGCTCCTTCTTGTTGAGGGAGGTCGTCTCCAGGATCGCCATGATATTCTGACGGACGGTGAGCTTGCGAAAGATCGACTCCTCCTGGGGGAGATACCCCATGCCGAGGCGGGCCCTCTTATACATCGGCTGGTGGGTGACATCCTTGCCGTGGAAGAAGGTCCGGCCCCCATCGGGTCGCACCAGTCCGACGATCATGTAGAAGGTGGTGGTCTTTCCCGCGCCGTTCGGCCCGAGCAATCCGACGATCTCGCCCTTGCGGACATTGATATCGACGCCGTTCACGACCGAGCGGCCATTGTAAATCTTGACCAGCTTGTCGGTCCTCAGGATCGGTTCGTCACGGCGAGGTTCCTCCTGCGGAGTGCTGTTTAGCGTCCCATCGTTTTGAGGAACCTCATCCTTTGGATCGGGAATCGCTCCGACCGGGTCGGTGCTGAATTGAAACTCGCCGTTGGTGCTCATTGCAAGAATCGGGTCAGGGGGTGATGGCCTTTTCACCCTGATCGACGATCATGGTCCTGCTCGCTCCGATGGTGCGGGAGCGTCCCTTGGCATTGAGGATCATGACGGTGCCTTTATCCGTGGCGACCTGGTTGTTGATGCCCTGCTGGATCTGGGGCCATTCTTCAAGACGCACATCGCCGGAGGCTGGGTCGTAGGTCGCCTTGCCGCACTTTCCGACCGATTTCACAAGGTCCCCACGGTCGTTCTTTTTCTCCTGGGTGATGACCACGTTCCCACTCGCGATGACTTGTGCCAGGCCCTTGCGATCAGGACGCAGAACGACATGGAGCGTGCCGGCAGTGAGTTCGAACTGGGGATCGTGGACGACCACATGGCCGGTGAAGTCGGCCGTGTTGTTGGTGCTGTCAAAGGTGGCTCCATCGTCACTCTCGATGACGGTGCGCGCGTTTTTCGGACGTTGATCGGATCCGGCCATCATGCCGTTCATGAGGGAGCTGCCCCCACCTCCAGCCACAGGTCCAGCAGTGGGACCGGGATCCTGCGCATATTGCGCCACGAGGGAGCCGGTCTGGAACGAGAGGCCCAGGACGATGGAGAGGAGTGGCTTGATGAAAATCCGGAGCTTCATGGGAGAATCGGCGAGTTATCGTTCCGGAAGGAGGCCCGGACATGTCCCTTGAAGATGCCCTTACGGGCGACGGTGTCAAACTCAGCCGTCTGGCCGGTTATCTCAAAATCCTCGCGGGTGATCACGGTTTCGGAATCGGCGATCAGCTTCTTGCTCTCCAGATCAAGCATACTGTGGGGGATCTCCACCACGATCTCTTTCTGTTCCTTGTCATTGAAGAGCACCTTGAGTTTGGTGAGTTCGACCTGGCGTTCGTCCAGCTTTTGGGCGACATCAGCGGTCAGGCTCATGGTGAGGTTTCCCTTCTCGTCGTATTGCGGGATTTTGATCCCCTTGACGGGCTCCCCCACGGGAACAGGGAGGTCGATCTTGGAGGCGTTATTGGACGTGCTGGTGGACGAACTATCGGCGGCGACCATAGCATTCGTCATCGTCTTTGTTTTTGTGTTCGGAGCAGGATCGTCCGGTGACGCCATGACCCATCCCGCCATCAGCAAGGGAGTCAGCACCAGCAGCCAGGTTCTCTTGAAATCAGTCAAGCGCACGGCGGATGGAGAGGAGAGACTTGAGTGTCCCGGGAAGCTTGTTATGTGGGATCTGGTTGGGGCCGTCGGAGGGAGCCTTGGCCGGATTCTCATGGGTCTCGAGAAAGATGCCATCGACACCCGCCGCCATCGCAGCCCTTGCCAAGACGGGGGCGAGGTGGCCGTCGCCAGTCGTGTGCCCGCCGCCACCGCCCGGACGCTGGACCGAGTGGGTGGCATCAAAGATCACGGGGAAGCCCTGCTCCCGGATCCAGTAGAGTGAGCGCATGTCGGCCACCAGATTATTATAACCGAAGGTGGTTCCGCGCTCCGTGAAGCAGAAGGATTCACAGCCGGATGCACGGAGCTTGCCGGCAATGGGAGCAAGGTCCCAAGGGGCGAGAAACTGGCCTTTTTTGACATTCACGGCCCGTCCGGTTCGTGCCGCCGCCTCGATAAGGTCGGTCTGCCGGCATAGGAAGGCAGGGATCTGAAGAAGGTCGATGAACTCCGAGGCGATCTCCGCCTCCTGCGGGGAGTGAATATCGGTCGTCACAGGGACTCCAATGGAGGCTCCCGCCTCGGCAAGCATTCTGCAACCATCGAGAACCCCGATGCCACGGTAGGAGGAGCCCGACGTCCTGTTCGCCTTGTCATAGGAGGCCTTGAAGACAAATTGGACACCGAGATCGGAGCAGATCGACTTGATGGTCCGCGCCGCCTTCAGGAGGGGTTTTGCACCCTCGATCACGCAGGGCCCGAGAATGAAAAGAGGCTCTTTCCCACCCAGCGTGACGGAACCGATCCTGAGCACTCCGGATGTTTTTGCAGGTTTTGCGGCGCGCTTGGCTCGGGACGATACGGTTGTTTTCTTGGATGGCATCGAAGGCTTATCCTATGCCTTACAGGGCAATCCGGTCACGAGGATTGTGCTCCTCGGTCATTCTCTTGGGCATTGATTTGAAGGATCCCTTCCGTCAGCATCCGCCAATCTCAGAGATACGATTCGACACCATCCGCCACGACACCATCCCACATCCGACACTATGGCCACCTCATCCGCAGATTTTTCAGACACCATGCCCGCCGGCACCAAGGCACCCGCCTTCGCCCTGCCGGATGTCACCTCGGGGACAACCCTTTCTCTTGCCGAACTTGCCGGACCCAAGGGAACGTTGATCGTCTTTCTCTGCGGACACTGCCCCTATGTGGTCCATGTTCGCGAACTCCTCAAGAGTCTCTCCGAAGAGTATTCCACGAAGGGTATCTCCACCGTCGGGGTCAGCTCCAATGATGCGGTGGCCTACCCCGCGGATGCACCCGACAAGCTCCGGGAGATGGCTCTCTCCTCAGGCTTCGCCTTCCCCGTCCTTTATGACGAGTCGCAGGATGTGGCCCGCGCCTACACGGCGGTCTGCACGCCGGATTTCTTCCTCTTTGATGCGGATCACGCCCTTGCTTACCGGGGCCGGCTCGATGCGAGCAGTCCCAAAAACGGGCAACCCCTCACCGGGGATGATCTGCGCAAGGCGCTGGAAGCCGTGGCCTCGGGACTGCCCGTGAGCGAGCCGTGGCCTCCCGCCCTTGGCTGCAGTATCAAGTGGAAGGCCTGATCGGACGCTACCCCGTCCTAGCCTCTCGGGGTCTCAATTGCGATCCGCCCAAGCGATCACCCGCTGGGCATCATCAAAGACAACGGGGGCGTGGCTGCCCAACTGGACCAGGATTAATTCCCGGCCTCCACGGCTGTAACTGCTGATCAGGCACTTGCCAGCCGCCTCGGTGTAGCCGGTCTTCATGCCGTTGAAGAAGGGTGATCGTTCGAGCAACTTGTTGGTGGGCGCCAGGTTGCAAAGCCTGCCATTCGCATATCGGAAACAATAAGAGCGAAGGGCCATGGCCTCGCGCAGGTCGGCATTGTGATACGCCCGGAAGGCGATCCGGGCCATGTCCCGTGCTGTCGAATGCTGTTGAGCAGGGAGTCCGTGCGGATTCACGAAGTGCGAACAGGTCGCTCCGCAGCGCATGGCGAGGCGGTTCATCTCACCGGAGAACTCCTCAAGGCTCCCCGAGTGGGCTCGGGCGAGGGCGGCCGCACAATCATTGGCGCTATGAACAAGCATGGCACTCAGGAGCTGACGCCGCGTGTAGCTCTCACCGGCCCGGATGCCGACCTTGGTCGGTTCGACAGAGGTGTCGGGACGGGAGACCTTGACGGGCTCGTCGAGCGGATCCTGCTCGGCCACAATGAGAGCGGTGACCAGCTTCTGCGTGCTGGCGACCTGGCGCGGTTCATCCGCATTCTTTTGATAAAGCGTCTCGCCCGTGCGTGCATCAATCAGGATTGCCGAGGCGGCCTTGATGGAGGGCGCGGGGATGGCTCCGGATGTCCCCGACGGCCAGAGAGTGGCCGGCTTGGGGGGAGCGATCTCGGACGGGGCTCCAGCGGATGCTAGCGACAGGCTTGTCATCGGTGCCGGATCCGTCGCGCATCCACTCAAAAAGAGCGCCATGGCAACAAATACTGCAAAATCTTTTTTGGGCATCATCTTTGGGTATCTGCAAATCGCGCAAGGGCAAGGGAAACTCCCGTGAAAATATGCCGCACGGATCGTTCGGGGCTTGACCTCTTGTCCGCCACGGCACGAACTGCTGGACTATACGCCCCATGGACCGCACTCCTGAAATTCCAGCCCCGCATTCCAGCCGAGCGCTCCGGCCAAGACTTGTCTTCGCACTCGGTTTTCTTGCAATTGTTGTGATCGCGGCCTCCTTTCTGCTGGATGAAACGGTGAACCGCCTCCTCCTGGCCTCCACCCAAGGGCATTGGAATCACAGCCCCCTGGTCGCGCTCTGCAGTCAATATGGTGATTGGCCGGAATTGATGGTTCTGGGCCTTCTGGGATGCGGCGTAGCCCGCCTGCTGGGCAATGTCCGTTGGCAGCGGATTCTCCTTTCAGCCATGATCGCCTCCACCCTCACGGGCATGGCCGTGAACACCGTGCGTCTCACCTCCGGGAGGACGCGCCCCCGGGCGATGGCGGAACAAGGGTGGTATGGACCCAGGCACGGTGAACGCTGGTTGATCGGCGAGGCGGATTTCAACAGCTTCCCCTCGGGTCATACCGGAACGGCGGTCGGATTCGCGGCCGTCCTGCTTTTTTCCGCTCCTCCCTGGGGGATCCCGGCCATGTTGGCCGCGCTTGCGATTGCCATCTCACGAATCCTGCTGGGTGCCCATCACCCCTCGGATGTCGTCACCGCTGCAACCTTGGGACTGGTGATTGCCTGGATCGTATGGCGTTTTGTCGAGCGGAGGCGATCGCAGAGTGAGGGGATCACTGATCGCCGAACACCATCAGGGACCTGACCTCGCAAGGGGCAAGGTGGGCTCGTCCACCCAAATCAGGCAATTCCACGACAAAGAGCGCTAGGAGCACCTTGGCACCAACCTGAGCGAGCAGTTTGAGGACGGCTCCCGCCGTCCCGCCGGTGGCCAGAAGATCGTCCACAACGATGACCTGCTCACCGGGACGGATGCTATCGGTGTGGATTTCCAATTCCGCCGATCCATACTCCAGGTCGTAGGAATGTGAGAGGGTGAGGGAGGGAAGTTTTCCCTTCTTGCGGACCGGAACAAACCCGAGCCCCAGCTTGTAGGCGAGGGCGGCTCCGAAGATGAATCCGCGAGCGTCAACGCCCACGATCTTGGAGGGTTGATGGGGAGTGCACTCCCGTGCGAGCAAGTCGATCGTCTCGTGAAAGAGTGCGGCATCCTCAAGGAGTGGCGAGATATCGCGGAAGAGGATCCCGGGCTTGGGAAAGTCCGGGATAGTGCGGATGGTGAGTGCCAGCTTTGCCACCGACATCCTCAGTCTCCGAAGCTCGTGCCAACGGCTCGTGCCGTCTGGACAAGCTGGCAGGAAGGAGCGACCTTTTTCAGCCTGTGGACCGCATCGGCGATCGGCACGTCGCAAACATCGTAATTCTGATAGCTGACCATGGTGCCGAACTTTTCCTGACGGACCAGCTCCACGGCCTTGACTCCGAAGCGGATGCCGAGGATGCGGTCGAGCGTGGTGGGGTCGCCGCCTCGCTGCAGATGTCCCAGCACGCAGACTCGGGTCTCTTTACCCGTGCGTGCCTCGATCTCCTGACCGAGCATCTCTCCTATGCCGCCGAGACGCCACTCCCCGCTCGCGGATTGTTTGCGGAACTGCTGACCATGCTGCGTGCGCGCACCCTCGGCCACCACGATCATGGTGCTCTTGAATCCCGCTTCATCGCGGCGCTTCACCTCCTCGGCAACTTTTTCAAGAGAGAACGGGATCTCCGGAATCAGGATGATGTCCGCGGCGCCGGCGATACCTCCCCAGAGCGCGATCCATCCTGCATGCCGTCCCATGACCTGCAGGATGATCACCCGCTTGTGACTGGCCGCCGTGGTATGGAGGCGGTCGAGCGCATCAGTCACGCAGGCCACCGCAGAGTCGAAGCCGAACGTCATCGCCGTGGCCTCCAGATCGTTGTCGATGGTTTTTGGGACGCCGATCATCGGGAATCCCGCACGGTAGAGCTGCAAGGCGGTGCTCATCGAGCCATCCCCTCCGATGGCGATGATGGCGGAGAGATCCAGCTCCCGGCAGGTCTTAGCCGCCTTGGAGATGACCTCCTCGGGAAGCGAAGCCTTTTCGCCCGGCCCCACTTTGGAGGTGAAGTGCCCCTTGTTGGTGGTGCCGAGAATCGTGCCCCCGACCTGCATGATGCCGGACGTGTTCGTCCGGTTGAGCACCATGTAATCCCCCCCGTCGGCGAGCATCCCCTCGTAGCCGTCGCGGAAACCGAGGACCTCCCATCCTAGCTCCTCCGAGGAACAAAAAATCGCTCTTAGCACGGCATTGAGTCCGGGACAGTCTCCTCCACTGGTCAGAACACCAAGACGTTTTTTTGACATCATCTCAGAGTGAGTTGGAGGCCTTGACCGGGCGCCCCTGCGCCGCCCAGTTGTCATAGAAAACCCAGCCATGCCTCACCAGAGCCAATCCCTCCTGTTCGCGGTTGGTTCCACCGAGAAGGACGACAATGATCCGGCGCGGGGTGGTCAGCACAGTGTCGCCATGGTGGATGACTTCGGGAACATGTTCGGAGGTGAGGATGATGCATTCTCCCGCGCGGGAAGTGCGGCCGGTCTTCACCCCGTCGATGGAGTCGGTGCCGAGCAGGGTGTTGGTGTTGTGAAGGAGCACACCGAGGTTTGCGGCTCCTCGTTGGACGTGGATTTCCCGGTTTGCCTGCGACACATAGAACGAGAGCCCCGACTTGGAGTAGGCATACCGCACGAGACGGGCGAGATCGGAGGCGGTGGAGCGAGGTTCGGCCATCCCCTCGGGAGTATCGAGTCCATGGGGGTTCAGGAAGAGCGTGCGGCGCATCCCCAACTGGCGGGCCAAGGCATTCATCTGGGAGACCGTATTGCCGACAGGATCAAGGCCGGTGGGATTCGGCAGGGCCATGCCCAAGTGATCGGCAAGGGTGACGGCCGCAACATTGTCGGAAGCAAGCAGACAGGCATAGAGGAGATCCCTCAGCGTGAGGACATCGCCCACCTGAAGGCCAAGGGGATTGATCCCCCCCGTCGAGGTGATGGCGGATTCCGGCACGGTGGCCTTTTCGTCCAGATTACCGCCCTTGAGCTCCGACCAATCGAGCGCAACCATGGCCAGCCCCAGCTTTGTCAGGCTGGCGACCGGCACCTTCTGATCCTTGCTCACGCCCTCCAGAATCCGACCCGTCTGGTTGTCCACGATGATGGAACTCTCGGCATAAAGTGAAGACCCAATAAAAATCCCTGCAAGGAGGCAAAATAGAAAACGGAGGAAATGACGCTGCATAAACACCCTGTCGATAAAGCTATCAGCCCATTTTTGCAATCCGGAACGAGAAGTCTAAGTGATCAACGCTAGCTCCCTCAGGCTTGGAAATTTGGATGCCGCGCGCGGCCGACCAATCACTGCTGCAGTGAACGACTGCAAGCGCAGACCAACGCCGCGATCCGCTAAGATCGGGAGCCGTCCCTTCAGGTCCCGCGAGTGTTGCCGTATAACTCAATCTGCAAACGCGGGGCAAAACGAAATCCGTGCTCCTGACAAATCCGGGCTAGCACCGGGCCTCGTTCCCTCAAGGTCGTGACATCCGTCCCCTCGGGCATGAGCAGAACCCGGTCACGGGTGAATCCGGGGACGGCCCCGATTTCATTCAGTAGTTCCTCGATCTCGGAGAGGTCCGACGCTTGGGAAACCACGAACTTGAGCTGGCAGGGGCCTGCCTCCAGCCACTGCCGGATGAACTCCGGCTTCCATCGGGTTGCCTCATGCCTCTCCCGCCATGGGCCGGCGACTTCCGCGTCCGGAGTGGAGTTCGCAAGCTTCGGGCTCAGCGAGGCCAGATCGCAGGCGATGCCTTCGGGAGCGACTGTCGCCGCCGTCTCAATCGTGATGTGAAAGTCCTCCGCGCGCAGCATGGTAGCAAATTCCCGAATCCCCGACGCCACCATCGGCTCCCCGCCGGTCAACACGACATGGCGGCAATTGTAGCCCCTGACCCTCTCCATGATGTCAGGCAGGGTCATCTCCTCTCCCTCCGGATTCCAGGAGGCGTAGGGCGTATCGCACCAGCGGCAGCGCAAATTGCATCCCGAGGTCCTGATAAAAACGGAGGGGACTCCGATCAGAAGCCCCTCGCCCTGTATGGAATGGAAGATCTCGGAGATTCTCACGGTAGCTTCAGGCAGAAGGCTTTGCCGGCAGGGGAGCCATCTCTGCATAGATCGTCGGGTCGGCCACCCCGGCCAGGAGGAATGCCTCGCGCCTCTCAACACACGTGCCGCAGGTGCCGCAATGAATCTCCCCACCCTTGTAACACGACCAGGTCCGGGAAAAATCGACCCCGAGCGCGGCTCCTCGACGCACGATGCCGGCCTTGTCGATGGCGACGAAGGGTCTCAGCAGCTCAATCCCGGCATAGGTTCCGGCACGGATGGCATCAGCCATGGGCTTAAGAAAGTCCTCCCGGCAATCAGGGTAGATGGCATGGTCTCCGGAGTGCGCCGCGATAACGACCGCCTCCGCACCTTTGCTTTCCGCAAATCCGGCCGCAATCGAGAGCATGATCCCGTTCCGGAACGGGACAACTGTGCTCTTCATCGAGGCCTCCTCGTAATGACCGTCGGGAATGGATCCCCCGCTCAAGAGCAGATCGGAATGGAACTCCTCCGCGACGAAGGGGAGGCTTACGATGACATGGGGAACCCCCGCATTCCTGCTCTGCGATGCCGCCATGGGCAACTCCCGGGAGTGGTGTTTGGCACCGTAATCAATGCTCAGCGTGGCGACCACCTCGTGCTCCGTGAGCGCCTGATACAGTGCCGTGACGGAATCCAGTCCGCCGCTTAGCAGAACGACGACCTTCACCGTTTTCTTTTTCCAAGAGGGGATTTTTTGCCTTGGTGGCTGGCCTCCACACGGATGCCGATGCCGCCACGGGGTGCAAAATCACCGATCACCACGGCGCGGCGCGGCGCAATGGCCTTCACGACATCATCCAGGATCCTGTTGGTGATGCCCTCGGCAAAGACAGCCTGATTACGGTAGGCACCGAGATACTGCTTGAGCGACTTGCTCTCGATGCAGAACCGGTCAGGCGTGTAGCGGATCGTGATCTCGGCAAAGTCGGGCTGGCCAGTCACCGGACAGTGGGAGGTGAACTCCCGAGTCGAGAAGGTGACTTCATAATCGCGATCCGTGGGGCTCGCGAACGTTTCCAGCACGGCTTGGTCGGGTGAGGAGAGCTGCGGCATCGGACCTCCGCCGAGAAGCGTTAGGCTACGGGTGTCCGATGCTGGTTTTTTCGATTTCTTGGCCATGGGCGAGATCGTCCCGCAGAGATACCTTCCAGCCAAGGAAGAACTGACGGAAGGCTTAAAGCGCCAGCAGGCGGAGAGCCTCGCTCAAATCCTCATCCCCATGCCTGCAACACGAGAGATTGAGCACCGGAAAGTCATGCTGATGACGAAACCAGGTCATCTGGCGCTTTGCGTAGCGCCGGGTTGATGCGGAGATCTCGGCGATGGCTTCCTCTCGGGAGAGCTCTCCCCGAAGGTGGGATCTGATCTCCCGCAGCCCCAGCGTCATCGCGGCCGTGGGGCCTGTTTTTTCCTCCGTCAGAGCCGCCACCTCAGCCTCCACTCCATGATCGAACATCGCCTTCACATTCGCATCGATGCGGCTGTTGAGGTCCTCCCGATCACGGGTCACGAGAAGGGTACGAACCCCGGGAGGGGGAGGCGTGGATCCCGTGCGGGATGCAGCCAGCGGCTTACCCGTGAGCAGGATAATCTCCAGGGCCCGTTCGACCCTTCGGCGGTTAGCCAGATCAATCTTTCCCGGAGCTTCTGCATCCAACTCCCTCAAACGCGTGATAAGTTCCGGAAGTGACATTCCTTCCCACTCCTTGCGGAGTTCGGGATTGCCCGAGGGGAGATCATGGAGCCCCCCGAGCAGTGCCTTCACATAGAGTCCTGTTCCGCCCACGACAAGGGGACATTTTCCCCGGGCAACAATAGCTTCAAGGGTTGGAAGGGCCTCCCTGAGATAACGCCCGACATCATAAGCCTCGGAGGGATCAACCGATCCGACAAAATGATGGGGAACCTGCCTGATAGGACTCGCTCCAGGCTGGGCTGTCAGGATGGGAAGACCTCGATAAATCTGAAAGGCATCCGCACCGATAATCTCGGAGGAAATCTCCTTGGCAAGTCGGAGGGAGAGATCCGTTTTGCCGACCCCGGTGGGGCCGGCAATGATGATTGTTTCCGCAGGAATCACGGAAACGTTGTTCGTGACGGTTTGTTACGCAGCCGCCGTGTCGGCTGTCGCACCCTCGGAGGCCTCGCGACGCTCGGAGCGTTCGCTACGGCTCTCAGCAACGGCCTTTGCTCCGCTGACAACAAGTTTACGGCCCATGTATTCCTTGTCGTGAAGGGTATCGACCGCACGTTTGGCCTCGTCTACCGTAGTCAGTTGAACAAAGCCGAATCCTTTCGAACGCTGGGTCTCGCGGTTGGAGACGATCTCGACATTCTGGACAGATCCCACTCCGCTGAAGAGCTCGTGAAGGTCGCTCTCCGTGGCGTCAAAGGAGAGATTGCCGACATATACGCGTGGTGTGGTGACCTCGATGCGCTCGGGTTTGCGCGCCTGACGGGGGGTGAAACCCTCGGGGCGATCCGCACGCTGGGTACGACCCTGACTTTTTGGAGCGGACTTCTTGCCGCCACCGATGCCGATCAACGAGAGCAGCTTGGCAAAGAATCCCTGCTTCTTGGCGGGCTGGCTGGGGGCCTGGTCACGGCGAGGACGGTCTTCGCCGCGATATCCGCCGGAGCGGCCCGACGAGCCTTGGGAACCGGAGGAACGACGACGGGTGCCGCCGCTTCCGGAGCGGTTGCGATTGGAGGAATAATTTGAGGACATTGGATGGTGTGTTGTTGGAAAATCCCTGTGGGTCACGGCCCGGGACACGTGGTCGGGGCTGACTGGGATCAGTGCTTTTCTAGTTCTATACGTAGGTGTGTTGATGGCCCGGTAGCCGCCTCCTCCGCTGTGTCCCGACCCTCCCTTGATGGGGGAAGATGAAGTGCGGTGGGCGTTTTTTGTCCGCCTGCAGTCTTTACGGGACGACCGGCTTCGGTGGTGAAGACGTCCTCCCCGGAAAAAACCATGAAGGAAAGGTCTCAAAACAATTTCCCCTCTGATTCCGTGAATCGGCCTTAAACCGCCCCGCCATGTGGCGGCTGCTTATTACGAGCACCTCTTCTCTCTCATCATCTGTTGCGGGAGACAAGGCAAATCGTCCGTCGGGTCGGAAACTGGTGTCACGCCCTCTTTGGCAAGAGGTTGGAAATGGGGCAACATTCCGGCTTTGGGAGCACCTTTTCCCACGTTCTTTGCCTGTCCTTACCTCTCGAGGAGGAGGATTACCGAGAAAGCCCTCAAGTTATTCACATGCCCTGATCATGCTGTCGTTTGCGCGGATCCCTCTTGGAGCCTGATTTTATCATGTGTTACAGGACTGTCACAAAGAGAAGCCCCTCATTCATTGGATCAGAGTATGTTCCACAGATGAGAGCCCCAGATCTCTAGTTAAGCGGGGGGGTCGTCACTTTGGATGAGATGCTGTTCCACATCCTCTTCCAAAGAAGGTTTCAGGTTTTTACACAACTTATTCACATCCCCTGTCGGTTCCTAGGAAGATCTCCTTGAAGGACGCTCGTTCAAGCTTCCACAGGCGGGGCAGTGGGGAAGTTCGGCAGTGCTGATATCGCTGTAACGGGAATCGCAGATCCTACAGTGAACGAGTTCCTGATTCGAGATCCCCTCGCTCCTCCTGCGGATCACCTCGTAACCCATCCAGAGCAGGATCATGCCGACCAGAAAAACCCCGAGGTAGAGGCAGACAAACCAGGAGAGGGTGATCGGTATCATGGTGAACTCTTGGGGCTGCCCGTCTGTTTGGCATGGGAACCCCAGCGAATGATCACCCGACCCCAAGTTGTTCGGTCCGAGGGTTGAAACCGCACCTGTTGAATCCAGATGCGTCCGGCCTCATCGCTTGCCGCATCGCCGCAGGTCCCGATCAGAACATTGTGCATGGGGATTCCATCTTCATTAACAGCCACTTGATAGAGTGAGACTTCCGCCCACATATCCTCGCTGGAAGGGGGCGTTTTCGGGTTGCCGGTCACCTTCACCCGGCCACTTAGATCGTCCTCCCATCGGACAACGGTCTCTTGGGGAGAAGTTGTGGTTGGCTGGATGTTCGCCGGGCTTTGCACCGGGATCGGGAGAGTTTTTCGTCCTAAGGCTCCCATCACCTCCGTCCCGCCGGAGACGCCCCCCTGCTGGGGAAGAGGAGGGGGTTGGAGAGGGGAGGACGTCTCCGGCGGGAGGGCCCGGAGCGGTGGTGGTGGCTCCATGTAGCTGGGGCGATAGCCTAAGGGAGGCGGCGAAGGGAGGGCCGTGCGCGCGGCGCGCTGGGGTAAAAAAACTGCCGGATCATTTGCTTCAAGCCAGGGAGCGAGCAGGCGGGCCGCCTTGGAATCGGGAGGCAGGAAGTAGACCTGAGGAGATTCCAGCCTAGGGGCGGATGGAACCCTGTAACTGATGGAAAAAAGAAAAATCATCATTCCCTGAAGGATGGCGGCAAGGAGGATGCATAGCGGGAGGGCAAGACGTGGCGCCTGTCGGATCGGCCACTGGTAGAGTAAATGGGCCAACCCCCCAAGCTCCCGCGGCGATATTGGTGCCAGCGGCCCCCGTGGCAATTCAGTCATCATGAGGCCGGTTTGGAATCCGTGGCCAGCACCACCGTAAATCCGCAACGAATCCCGATCGTCATGATCTGCAGCAGCAGATCATACGGAGCAAGCCGGTCCGCCTTGATGATGAGGCTTCCGGTTTTGCGAACCTTTCCAAGGGCTTTCTCCAACTCGGCCGGCGACACCACGCTGCGCTCGTAGTAAATCTGAGGAAGTGGTGCCCCGGTGACGCTCACCACCTGTGGGTCATGCTGGGGAAGAAGGAGGAACGGCGAATCCGGCACTTTCAATGGGATCCCCGGTTGAAGAGTGAAGGATCCGGTCAGCAGAAGGTAGAAGGCCAGACTCAGTAGGGTCGCAAGCACCGGCGCAAGGAGCAGAAAGGGTGACCCGGCACCCGCAAGACGCGGAAGTCTCATGCACCCGGCTGATCGCCGCCGGTCGGAGGGACGGTGAGCAGATTCACGATCTCGATCCCGGCACGCTCCATGTCGTGAATGATGTCGTTGACCCTGGAGGTCAGGTAGCTGTGTCCGATGAAAGCCGGAATGGCCACAGCCAATCCTGCCGAAGCATTGAGCAAACTCTCGTAAACCCCCCGCGACAGCTCCTCCGCCGTGGCGTAACCACCATGCGCGGAGACGGCAAGAAAGGCATCCAGCAGGCCAAGCACCATGCCGAGTAACCCCACCAGCGGGGTGACATAGGCAAGGGTGGCAAGGATCAGTAGATTCTTCTCCAGCTTAGGGATCTCTAGAAGTGCGGAATCCCGAGTGATGGACTGGAGGACCTCCCTCTGCTCGTTGGGCCGGAGGAGTGCGGCGAGCAGAACCCGTGAAACGGGTCCGGTCATCGCGGAGCATTCCCCGAGCGCCTCGGCAATCCTACCGTTGCGGATGAGGAGGGAGAGTCCACCGAGCAACTCCCCGATCCTGATGGAAACGCGATGCAGGTAGATGAGGCGTTCCAAAAAAACCCCGAGTGCCACCACACTGCAGAGGAGGATGATCCACATGAGTGGACCGCCTTTTTGCAAGAGTTCAAGCATGGCGGGATTCTAGCGACAGCAACAAAGCCTTAAAAAGGTTAAAAATCCGTTTCTTTCCCGCTTCCACTCTCTTTTCAACAAGCTCCCTTGGTTGGAAGCGCCTTGGCATTGGACAAATGGCCCAAGATCTCCTGCAGGCGCTCCCTCACTCCGGGAACAAACCCCCTGTCTGCGTGCATCACGAGCAGGCATAACTCGCCCTTGTGGACAAAACTCAGGGCTCCCTGTTCCGCATGCAGGGTCACGGCGGGAACAGCTCCCAAACCCATTTTATCCGACGCCTCACGGATCTGTGAAAGCATCGTCATGGCCTGGCCGCTGAGCGTTTGGAGATCAAGGCCGGTCGTCGGGTAGGAGGCGCACACGACTTGGTCGCCGTAGGCGAGGACGCAGGCACGGATTCCGGGCAACTGCCCCGCCAGTCCAATCACGCGATCAAGGGTCAGCTTCTCCTCGGTCATGAAGAGTTCCTGCAAGGCGGAGGGATCCTCAATCTGTTCTTCGGGATCCAACTTCCAGAGGGGCTCCACGGTTAGGGCTAAAGGCGTTTTCTCCTCCCCATGGACTGGGGGTTGGATCTCAAGAGGTTCGTTTTGTCCGGGAAAGACACTCTCCCGTAAAACGGCGGTATCCCTAGGATCGGGTGAAGTTTCAGCCGGTCTGTGTCGGCTGAAAATTGGAAGCGAGGCAAAGATCCCACGGTTGACCACCCGTTCGGGTAGAATCGTCTTCTCCCCATGCTTCTCCGAGAACTCCGCAGGGTCAGGCTCCTCAAGGTGATCGATAGGAAGGTTGAGCGGCGGCGAGTGCTCCTCGCCGGCTCTAGAGAACTGTTTTATGTCTGGCTTGGTATCCGTTCCTGAAAGAGAGCGTCCCTCCGTGTGTGAGATAACACGGCCAGGATCCGATTTTTGTCGTTCTGCCCCTTCAGATCCTTGCGGTTGGGTCGCATCGACTCCCTCGGAGGTCATCACCCGGCGGCGGGTGGAAAGGCGGTAATGGAGCACAAGCCAGCCGGCGGGGAGGTCCACCTTCCGAATCCGGTCAGCCTCTGTGGACAGAACGATCCTCCCCGGAAGCAGATCGCTAAGCGTTCCGAGGGAAAGTCTCGGTGTATTGCCCGATAGGAGATCCTTGCAAGGTAGTTCGACGGCTTCCGGCAAGGGTCTGCCTGACGATCCCCCGATGGGATCTTGCACGTATTCCGGGGGAATCCTCTGCATTAACTCCACTAAGGGTACCGAGACGGTGGTTGGTGCCTCCTCATCGTAGCGATAGAGGGGGGTGTTCACGGATGGAGCTTCCACGCCGTCATCCTCACGAAAGAATGCCCGAACCGCAATCGGGAATCCTGTTCAATAATCTTCTTGCGCAGAAGGAGCTTCACCTCCGAAATGAGCGGATGGAGATGAACCTCAAATATGATGACCGTGGCCTCATTCCTGCCATCGTGCAGGAGAGTGCTGCCGCGGGTGGACGCGTGATCATGATGGCCTGGATGAACGAGGACTCTCTGAAGCACTCCGCGGAGACCGGCTACATGCACTACTGGAGCCGCTCCCGCAAAAAGCTCTGGAAGAAGGGGGAGTCAAGCGGCCACACGCAGAAGATCCTCAGATGGTTTATCGACTGCGACCGTGACACCCTCCTCTTCGAGGTCGAGCAGATCGGCGGCGCCTGCCACACCGGCTATGCCAGTTGCTTTTACACCGAGCTCGACAAGGCCGGAAACGACCTCCCTCCCCGGGAAGAACCTCTCTTCAATCCCGACAGCGTTTATAAGTCCTAAGGTCTTTTATCGGATGTCTCTCATCATCAGCCGCACAAACTCTCCGGTCCTCCTTCTGATTTCCTAATTCCTCCTTTCGCTCCCCGATGACCCCCTACCTGCGACTCCTACGACTTGTTCTCAATCACGGATCGCGGAAGGAAGACCGCACCGGCACCGGGACCCTATCGGTCTTCGGGGCGCAGGAGCGCTTTGATCTCACACAAAGCTTCCCCCTTCTCACCACCAAAAAGCTTCACCTCCGCTCCATCATTCACGAACTGCTCTGGTTTCTCAAAGGGGATACCAACATCAACTACCTCAAGGAAAATGGCGTCACCATCTGGGACGAGTGGGCGGATGCCAATGGTGATCTCGGTCCCGTCTATGGCGCCCAGTGGCGCCGCTGGCGCACTCCCGAGGGAGGGACCGTCGATCAGATCGCCCGCCTCGTTGAGGATCTCAAAAAGAATCCTGACAGCCGTCGCCACATCATCAGTGCATGGAATCCGGGTGAGATCGACAAGATGGCCCTGGCTCCCTGCCACGCCCTTGTCCAATTCTACGTGGCCAATGGCGAACTCAGCTGTCAGCTCTACCAGCGCAGTGCCGACCTTTTCCTCGGCGTTCCCTTCAACATCGCTTCCTACGCCCTGCTCACGATGATGGTCGCGCAGGTCTGCGGACTCAAACCGAAGGAGTTTATCCATACCTTTGGCGATCTCCATCTCTACGTGAACCATCTGGATCAGGCCCGCGAACAGCTCTCCCGCGAACCCCGCACGCTCCCACGGATGCTGCTCAATCCTGCAGTGAAAACCTTGGAAGATTTCCGCTACGACGACTTTACGCTCGAAGGCTACGACCCTCATCCCGCGATAAAGGCCCCCATCGCTGTGTAGACAGAAGGGAATGAATCAGGAAATCAGGAAACAAGCCGATGGGAATCGGCGCGTAAGACTACGACGGTGTCGTAGCCCTAAGGGCGGCACCGCTTTGCGGGAGCAAAGTGCCGTCAACTCAGGCCCGCCGGCGCAGGCATTTTGGCCAAAAGTACAAGCCAGATGATTAAGGCGATTGTGGCTATGGCCGAGAACCGAGTCATCGGGAATGCGGGCGCAATCCCATGGCATCTCCCCTACGATTTCAAATTCTTCAAGGCGACCACCATGGGTCATGCGATCCTCATGGGTCGGAAGACCTACGAGTCGATCGGCAAGCCGCTTCCGGGCAGGGAAAATATCGTCCTCTCCCGCACGATGCCCGATAGGCCGGGAGTGACCGTCCTCCGCTCCCTCGACGAACTCAAAGAACCAACTGATGGACGTGATCTCTTCGTGATCGGCGGCGAAGAAATCTACCGACTCCTCCTCCCAAGAGTGCAGGAACTCTACGTCACCAAAGTCCCCCAAACCATCGAAGGCGACACCCGCTTTCCCGAGTTCGAAACACGCTTCGATACAGGAACTAAAGTGCTAGAAACGAACGACTTCTCTGTGTTTAGGTATAATAGGATGGCCTCGTAATCAGCCCTTTTCGTAATTTCTACGGATTCTCTCACACCTCGCCCTTGTTAAGTGAACGCCTTTACGACTAATTCTTGTTAGACACAAGCCTTATGAAATTCAGAATGCCCCCGAAATATAATGTTTTAATAGGCGTTATATTTTTCGTCCTGGCAGGAATGTCGTTTTTTGGAAATCCTGGGCCAAATCTTGCACTTCCGGGCGGAACTATAGGCCCCGTACCAAGCCATATCGAATCAGTTATTGGAGGAATAGTTCTATTCATCATGGGAATAGCTTGCCTGCTTCCTTCAAAAATTAAGCGGGAGACTGATGAAAAAGTAGCAGACACAAGCACAGCCGAATCATGAGGATGGAAATTTTGCTACCACCCACTAGTCAATCGTCTAAACAATCATTGGAGTAAACATTATTATGTTGGCCGGTTTGCATGGGTATGCCGTGCATGGTGTCGCTCAGTTCTAGTAGTTAGACGGTTTCTTTACCAAGGCGCAGGGATTTTAGATGCGCGGCTAGGCGCGTGAGCAGCAACAACGCGCGGGGCAAAAATCCCGAGCCTAATTCTTTTGCTGGCGAGGGAGGATACGCAAGGTCTGCGGCTCCATCTTAGCGATGGAATTGGAGGCTAGTACCCCCCTCCATGAAGTCCCCGGATAAATAATCGTATCGCGGCCAATAATCGACCCGGGACTCAGCACCGAATTACAGCCGATCTCGGCACGATCGCCGATGATGGCTCCGAATTTTTTCAGCCCGGTGTTGATCACTGCCTCGGCTGCGGCCACGGAGATTGGGGCATGGTCGAGTCGGACGTTGGAAAGAATGGCTCCGGCTCCTAAGTGGGCCTTGTGACCGAGGATAGAGTCACCGACATAATTGAAGTGCGGGATCTGAGCCTCATCGAAGATAAGACAGTTCTTGAACTCGCAGGCGTTCCCCAAGACGACGCCATTACCAACCACGACATTCTCGCGGATGTAGGCGCCGTTACGGATCTCGCACCCTTCGCCGATCCAAGCAGGTCCCTTGATCATGGCGCCGTGCTCGATGATCGTGCCTGCTCCGATATAAACGGCGCCGCTGATGAAGGGCTTGCCGATCAGTTTGCCATGGATACCGGGCTTGAGCCGGAACTGGAGGTAGGTCGAGATCTTCGCCAAGGCCTCCCAGGCATGGGTGACATTCTCAAAAATGACACTGTGCTCGGTGCGGTCGAGGTCGAAGAGAGAGTCAGGGGAGAACATGGGAGAAAGGATGATTTATGAAGGGTGATTTATGAAGGGATTTCGGCGAACGTCCGCCTGATGAAGTCCTCTTCCGATTTTTACTGCTGCTTTTTCATCCTTCATACTTCTTTCCTCATACATTCCAAAACATCAGCCTTTTGTAATCTTCTGCCCATCTTTTGTGTCTTTGACCAGCCATCCTAACGCCTCAATCTGATCACGGATCTCGTCGCTCTTCTTCCACTCCTTGGCGGTGCGGGCTGCGGCACGTGCGGTCACTAGCTCTTCCACTTCGTATGGGATTGTGGTGATCGCATCAGGTTCCAAGGCTAGGACTCCATCCACACGGACGAGCCAGTTCAACATCCCTCGGGCATGTGCGGGCGTCCATGCACCCTCGTCCATCCGTCGATTGGTCTCACGCAAGGTCTCGAAGAGAACGGCCAGGGCGCTGGAGATATTCAGATCATCATCAAGCGCGGCGAAGAATCCTTCGGTGGCGGGAGCGGGTGTTTCAGAGGTTGTTTCTGATCCTGCGGTCTCTACAAGCCGTTCCCTCCAGGCATCAAGACGCCCGAGTGCGGTGCGGGCTGCTGCGAGGCCATCCAGAGTGAAATTCAGCGCTCCTCGGTAGTGGACCGAGATCAGCGCATAACGGACTTCACGCCCGGTCCACCCCTGGGTCAAAAGATCACGGAGGGTGAAGAAATTTCCCGCTGACTTTGCCATCTTCGAGCCCTCCACCATCAGGTGAGCGCAGTGCATCCAATAACGGACAAACGGTTTTGCTCCCACGCACTCGCACTGGGCGATCTCGGCTTCGTGGTGGGGGAAGATATTGTCGACGCCTCCGCAGTGGATATCGATGGTCTCGCCGAGGAGACCTGTTGCCATGGCGCTGCACTCGATGTGCCATCCGGGACGACCTCTGCCCCAAGGGCTCTCCCAGCCAACGGCTCCATCCTCGGGCACCCAGGCTTTCCAAAGGGCAAAGTCGGCTACCGCCTCCTTATCGTATTCATCGCTCGCCACGCGCTGACCACTCCTCTGGTTCTCCAGATCGACCCGGGCCAGCTTCCCGTATCCCGGGAAGGAGGCGATGCGAAAGTATACCGAACCATCCTCGGCCTGGTAGGCGTGGCCCTTCTCCATCAACGTCCCAATCATTGCGATCATCCGAGTGATCTGCTTTGGGTCGGTCGCCTCGGGATAGGCCTCGGCGGGCAAAAGGCGAAGTGTCTTCGCATCCTCAAAGAAGGCCTCCTTGAAGGGACGTGTGAACTCGGCAAGAGCGATCCCGGCAGCATGGGCACCTCGGATCGTCTTGTCATCGACGTCGGTAAGGTTCATCACGCGGCGGACCATGAAGCCTCGTTCCTGAAGATGGCGCTGGAGTAAATCCTCGAACACGTAGGCCCGGAAGTTTCCGATATGCGCGTGGGCATAGACCGTCGGCCCACAGGTGTAGAGGGAGAGCGTTTTCCCTTCTCCGTGCTTGGGCTCAATGGGCTCAAGCTCCTTGGTGAGCGTATTGTGGATCTGAACGGTCGCCATCGGCTCGATTAGAATACGGATTAGACTGCGGCCGTCTCCACGGAGGCCGTGGCCAGCGCCGCTATCCCTTCGCCGCGCCCGAGGAATCCGAGGCATTCGTTGGTTGTTGCCTTGACGCCAACTCGGGAGTCATCGAGTCCGATTGATCCCGCGATCTTCCCCCTCATCTCGAGAACATAAAGCCCGATCCTCGGCTCCTCGGCCACCAGCGTGGAATCGACGTTGATGATTCGTGCGCCTGATTCGGAAAGGATGCCTGCCACGCGCCGCAGGATCTCGAGGCTCGAGATATCTTTGATGGAAGGGTCTGTATTCGGAAAGTAGTGCCCGATATCCTGCAGGCCGGCTGCACCGAGCAGAGCATCAGCGATCGCATGGCAGAGAACATCGGCATCTGAGTGACCCGAGAGTGTCAGGCCCTGAGGATGCTGGAAGGTCACCCCCCCAAGTATTAGCTGGCGGCCCGGCTCCCCCTGCTCCAGACGGTGGACGTCATAGCCAATGCCGCTGCGGGTATTCCTTAATTCGGTCATGGGTTGATGGATTCTTGATGCTGGGGTTCTCTGCTGATACCTGACGTCGTATTTCTTTTCCTCTGCGTCTCTGCGTCTCTGCGCAAGATTTAAAGATGGTCGAACGCGATGGCCCCACCACATGCAACAACGGAGAATTTATCGGGCACGGTGTCGTGCGGCCTGAGGTCCAGCCGCCCGCCCGCAAGCTCGACCATGAGCATTCCTGCCGCGATGTCCCAAAGACTGATCTGGCTCTCGATGTAGGCGTCTAGGCGTCCGCAGGCAACGAAAGCTATGTCGAGGGCCGCACTCCCCATCATTCGGGTCTTGCGTGCCGAGCGCATCATCTGACCCAGAACCGGCAGGCCCTTGTCGATGGCAGCTTCGGTTTTGGACACACCGACGGCGACAATCGCATCGGAGAGCTTGTCGCGCTTACTGACCCGGATCGTCCGGTCGTTCAGTGTGACGATACCTGTCGCACGTGAGGCGATCCAGAGCTCCTTGGTCATCGGCTGGTAGATCACACCCGTGGTGATCTCTCCGTTGAGGCGGTGGGCTATGGAGACCGCAAAGTGCGGGATGCCATAAAAGAAATTCACCGTGCCGTCGATCGGGTCGATGATCCATTGATTGGAAGCCGTCTGATCTCCCCGGATTCCTTCCTCTCCGTAGATGGCATGGTCGGGGAAAGCCGCAAGGATGATGGATTCGATCAAGACCTGCGATCGGCGATCGAGCTCCAGTTTGATGTCGTGTGCCTCTGCGGCGTCGACCATCAGTTCGCTCTCAAAGTTTTCACGAATCATGGCGCCCGCTGCGAGGGCGGCTTCACGTGCGGTGGAAAGGATCAGTTCGTCCATACAACGTATTTACCCGAGGGTGTCATCGTGGTCGAGTAAGGAGCGACTCTAAATCTGAAATGCAGGTGTGCAAATTATTGCAAAAAATTGGGGGAAGCGTTTTTGGCGCTTCCCCCAAGATTTTAGCTCGTCGCCGAAATGATGTTCCGGCGGGAGAGTACTTTATTTCTTTTTAGCGACGGCCTTCTTTGCAGGAGCCTTCTTGGCTACGGCTTTCTTAGCTGGGGCCTTTTTGGCTACAACTTTCTTAGCTGGAGCTTTCTTGGCTACGGCTTTCTTAGCAGGAGCCTTCTTGGCTACGGCTTTCTTAGCAGGAGCCTTCTTGGCTACGGCTTTCTTAGCAGCGGGTTTCTTTACGGGCATTTCAATCCACCTCCTTGGTTCCGCATGGGCGGCATGTGTGAAAACATTGTGAATAAGTCACTGCCAAATGTGAATAAGTTGCTTGGCGCTATGCGTCAACGGATTTTCTTCAATTATTTTCGCGTGTGTGGCGGAAATTTTTCCCCACCTACGCTCTACGCGATCATCCGACAGGACTTCTCCACGATGTCTGCGACCTCTGCGAGTCTTCCAGTGCCTTCGTATCCGCAGGCCAACATACCCTCCACGGGTCCGATAAACTCATTGCCACGGAGACGAAGTCGTTCGGTGTTTTCAACCGTGGCGGGATGCTTCCACATGTTTCCATTCATCGCGGGCGCAATCAACACGGGCGCACGGGTGGCCAGGGCAACGGCTCCGAGTGCATCGTCCGCGAATCCGCACGCAAGCCTTGCCAAACAACTTGCGCTTGCCGGAGCGATCAACAAAAGGTCGGCGCGGTCCGCCAACTCGATGTGTCCAGGTTTCCATCCACCTTCCTTCTCTTCCGAAAGATCGCACAGCACCGGATTGCGGGTGAGTGTCGCCATCGTGAGCGGTGTGATAAAATCAACCGCGCGCCGTGTCATGACTGCGTGGACATCGTGCCCGGCTTTTCTCAGTAGGCTCGCGATCTCAGCGGCCTTGTAGGCTGCAATTGAACCGGAGACTCCGAGCAGGATGGTCTTCGCAGAGGGAATATGCCGAGGTGATGTCATGAGGATTATTCAGCGCGCCGTGACAACTCGACGGCTGTCATGCGACGACTGAGGTAGCGCTCCGCCCGCATGACGGCACGGAACTTCTCGATGTTTTCTTCCATGGATCCACTGATGATGGTGTATCGATAGTCGCGCCAGCACTCCATCTCTCGCTCGGCGTTGCGGAGCCTCATCTCGACCTGTTCGTTCGATTCTGTTCCCCGGCGGATGAGGCGGCGGCGCAACTCCCCCAAGTCGGGAAGCACAATGAAGACGTCAGCAAGGGCTTCCATGATAAGGGAGTCGCCGCAGGCACGGATTTTTTCCGCTCCCGCAGTATCGATATCGAGCAGGACATCAATCCCGTTACGGAGGTTCTCCAGCACCGAAGCCTTGAGCGTCCCGTAGCGGTTGCCATGCACCTCCGCATGCTCAAGGAATTCCCCGGCATCAAGCCGCCGTGCGAAATCCTCCTTGGAGAGGAAGTGGTAGTCCTCCCCGTCGATCTCCCCGGAACGTGGGGCCCTTGTGGTGCAGGAGACACTCCAGACGAAATCCGGCTTTTGCCGGAGCGCGTTGCAGAGCGTCGTCTTCCCCGCGCCGGAAGGTGCGGATATCACGAACAGGATGCCAGTTCGTCGGAATTGGAGGGAAGGATTGCTCACGCGGATTACTCCAAATTGGCGACCTGTTCACGGATTCTGTCAAGTTCGGCCTTTGATTGGACGACCCGTTGCGAGATGGCTGCTTCACCGGCCTTGTTGCCGAGCGTGTTGAATTCCCTGAACATTTCCTGCGCCAAATAGTCCAGTGTGCGGCCGGCCGGTTCCATACCTTGCAACGCCTCGCGACACTGATGCAGGTGACTGTCTAGCCGTGTCAATTCCTCGGTGATGTCACTGCGCTCCGCAAGGAATGCCAGCTCCCTGGCAAGGGTTGGATCGTTGGCAGGCAATGGGAGACCCAGTTCTTCAAGACGCGCCTTCAACTGCTCGCGCCGATGGCGCAGGACGTGTGGAACCTTTACCCGGATCGCCTTGGTTGCAGATTCCAGCAACTTCACCCGCTTCAGCAGATCCGTGACAAGATGCGCCCCTTCCTTGCGGCGCATCATCGTCATCCGCTCCAGGGCCTGTGCGAGGGCCCCTTGTAATAAGGGCCAGAGGACCTCGGGCCCCGGGGCCTCCTCGGTAGAGATCCTCAGCACTCCGGGGGCCTTGAGGATCAGCTCCAACGTGATCTCGCCCGGAAGTGAGAGGACTTCCTGAAGAGCTCTCATTTCCTGGAGCGCCTTGCGTGCGGCGACCATGTCCACGATATTTTGGCCGGACGTCTGCTGTCCCGAATACTCCAAGGTGACGTTGATGTTCACCCTGCCCCGTTGGACACTTTTCTGCACTGCTTCGCGCACTTTCAGCTCCAGCGAAGCAATCGTTTTTGGCAGGGCGACGGAAATCTCGAGGCCTTTTCTGTTCACGGAGCCGCATTCCACGTTGATTCTCCATCCTTCTGTTGCCGCGTTGCCGCGACCATGTCCGGTCATGCTCACCATAAAAATTATTGGTTGTTCTGTTTAGCAGCGCTCCAGGCCAATCGCCATCCCCAAGGCGATCCGTGAAAGCCGAGCGAGGCAGATTCGATGGATTCCGAAGATCCGGAGATTTTCCCATCTTGCCTTTCAGCGAGTAGCATGTTCTGACGAATCCATGCGGGGGTCTGATTCAAGAATTCTCCCGCTTCTTGATCCGGATTTTTTGCGGTGCCGGGCGTTGCCAATGCAAGCAGTTGATCCGGTCCTGATCCCTCCACAGCTCCCAGGGATTCGACATGGATGGTCTCTGGAGTTGCGGCAATCTCCAGCGAAATCAGGCCCATGCGCGTCATGCCGTATGCCGTTGTCTTGAAGCGACTCTTCCCACCAGCAACCACCAACCTGGCCTCAGGGAAGTAGAACGGACCGCAGGGGAGCTCGACCTGCCCGTTCCGCAAAAGAACCATGCCGTCCAGATTCGGCGCAACCGCATCCCCGGACAACGTCAGATCCAAGGCAATGCCAGGGGTCTCATGTTCCCCTTTGGCAGGCAACGCTTGTGGTCTTTCCAGCGGAATCACACCATGGGTGTTCAACCCGATTTGCACCTGCATGGTGCCGAGTACCGACGAGGAGTTTTCCATCCCCGGAATCTTCTCCATCGGGACGGAGATTCCGGGGGGACAGAAGCTCGGGGTCAATCGGAGCGGGATCTTTCCTGACATGGATTTCATTGCAATGGTTCCCGATAACACCGGGCCCCCCGCAGGCTTGATGTCCACTCTCAAATCAGCGTTCCCTATACCATGGAGTTCCTTGCCAAGTTGAATAGGAAGGCTCTCCCCCGCCAACTCCAGATGCCCTTCACTCTGTTCATGACTCCAATTCAGATCTCCAGAAAGTTTCACAGGCCTTCCGTTGTAATCCGCGAACCCGGAAGTGATCACCGCTTTGGTGGAATCGAGTGATAGGGGCACCCGAATTTGATCCAATCTTTGGGATCCGATGAGCGCGGCACTCTCGGACTCCAGCAGGAGGTCTCCAAGGAGGGTTGGATGATCCAGGGTGCCGTCCAGATTGAAGGATCCGGTCAGCGCGCTCCCTTTGAACGGCCACCAACCGAGGCCCATCAGCGAGGCCCATCCGTCCAGGGACACATGCTCTGCTTTTGCCTTTACGTGGATGAGACCCGGTGCTTTCGCTAACTTTAATTGTCCCAGATCCTTGGTCATGTGCAGCGGGCCCTCGAACTCGATTTCAAGCGGGGTTATCTTTTCTGCTGTCTGCTTGAGTGATCCCTTGATCCCTCTCTTTGCCGCATCAACCTTCAGTTCAAGATCCATGGGTTGCTCTCCAGCCTGCGACACAAACCGCCCGATACTGACACCAGCGTGAATTTCCGGGTTTTCTAGCGTGCCCAAGGCCGTGATGTTTCCCTCTAGGACTCCTGTCATACGGATCCTCTGCCCCAACACTTCCTCGATCTCCTCCGCCTTGATGCCGTGAAGGCTGAGATTGATTCCAAAAGGTGCGCTGATCTCGAGCGTTTTTATCACCTCTCCATTTTCCCAGACATCTGTGGCATCCAAAGGGAGCTGAATGCTTCCCTCGACGAGCGGTGTGGCCTTCTGGCCACGGATCGCCCTGATTCCGGTGGCTTCAAACATTTTTTGGGTGGCGTTCAGCTTGAGCAGGAGTTTTAGATCATCCAATAGGAATTCGGCTTTGCTCAGTTGCAGATGTCCCGGAGCATATGCGCCTTCGAACGTTCCGGACATGCCTGTTGCTGTCCATTTGCTGATCCATTCCGTGACGCTGGCCTGAAACGATCCGGTATGCGTTTCGCTGGTTCCCTCACCCTGCCAGGAACACTTGACAGCACCGCCACCGATGATCGCTGCCGTCCTGATTCCGAGTTGGGCAAGCCGCTTGGTGAGGTTGCGTACGTCGATCTGTGCGGAGGCCTTGTAGGCGTGGGGGGCGCTATTTTGCACGCTTCCTTCCAAGGCGATTTTGTCTTGCCCGCTCCAAGCCTCCAACTGGTTGAGCACGATGTGGTCTCCCTCGAATAGCAGATCCCCTTTCAACCAATCCACTGGAAGACCGTGGACTCTCATTCCCACGCCCTGAAGGTTGCAATAGCCGGTGGCCTTGTTCTGGTCGCCTCGTATTTCTCCTTCCATATCTAGGCCTCCCGAAAAGATTGCAAACTGAGATCCGGCCAACGAGGCGAGGGCACCCGCATCATCAAGGGATGCGCTGAACGATGCGGTGAAAGGAGATTTCAGGGCATCGCGCCAGTTCGCGGGTAAATTGACCAGCCCCTTGCCAAGGAGGATATTCTCTCCCTGTTGAAGGCTTAATTCAGAAACGGTCAACTTCCTGCCGGTCAATGTAGAGGCAAGCCTCAAGGAATCCCAGCCCCTGCCGTCCCAGCGAAAATCATTTGCGGCAAGCCTGAGCGAACAATCGGCGTCCATTGGATGAGCGGGATCCCCGCGGAAGGTTAGACGTGCCTGCCCGATGGTTCCCGAGGCCCGATGATTTTGTCCCATCAACTCTGCAAGCGCTCCTAACTGAAGATTTTCTCCCACCATGGTGACTTGCATGGTTCCCGGTGACCCCATGGAACCATCTCCCCTTAGCAAGGCCTTGCCAACCCCCCCGCGGATTCCGAAATCCATTCGATCCCGATGAAGTGCCAGCGTCAGTTCCTGCAATGTCAGATCCTTGCCCAAATTCAGTTTTTCCAAGTGCAGGGTGGTTCCGTCCCAGTTGGCGGCAGCAGCTCCCTGGGCGAAGGTTTCGTGCAATGATCCCAGGTCGAGTTGGGCTTCCTGATAGGATACCCTGCCGGCCCAGCGGTCGGGAAGATTCACTCCGATACCGCTGAGAGAGACTCTATAGGCGTCCCCGATGATCACCATGTCCATCGGACCGCCCTCTATGGCACTGGGAAAAAATATCTCCGGCTTCAGGAATGTCCTTCCCTTGATGGAGTTCTTTGCTCCGTTTTCCTCGGTGATCTCACGCCGATCGACCAGCAGTTTGCCGCTGAGAATTTTCATCTCCTGGATAAGCCTTCGGTTTTTCGATGCCTGTAGGAGATGCCACGGTTGGATGGGCTTGATTTCCATACGGGCGCATCTCCACGAACTTCGGTGGGCGGGCGGCCCGAATACAAACTCCACATCCGTAGCTCTAAAAAATCCGTTTTCCGCGTAATCCAATGTTCCGATCGTCAGTTGGTCTCCCTGAACCCAACTTAAACACGTCAGCACGGCGTGAAGTGTCCCGCATGCCAGCGGCACAAAAAACACCCACACGGCCAACATCACGGCCAACAACACCAAAGCAGCCCATGCCGTCGGCGTGGAAGATCTTGCCGGCGGGTGTTCTATTGGGGATGTCTTTTTGGTATACACGCTCGGTTGAGGGTGAATGGTGAAAAGATAGTATGGCTTGAGTCCCTGAAAAAACCCGCTAAAAGCACGCCTCCCCGGTAGCTCGCCATACAAAAATTACAGGCCGCCGCATCAGATGATACGACGGCCTGTTGTTCCCCCCAGAACAATCTTTCAATAAGTTGAGCTTATAGGTTTTTTCACCATCTTCAATGTTTTTTGTTTTTTTCTTTGTTTACTCTGTGCGGAGAGCTGCGGCGGGCCGTGTTTTGGCGGCTCCGTTTGCAGGGAAATATCCTGCCACAAGGGCTGCGGCTGTCATCCAAAGGGGCAGCAGACACATCTCCCACCATGGATAGGCCAGATCGATACTCCATCCAAAAAAGGCCTTGTTCACCACCCAGGTCAGGACCAAGGCCAGCACGGCACCACTTGCCAGGCCCACGATGCTGGCAATCATTCCGATGATCATAGCTTCACAGAGCATCATGCGAACAATCTGCCCCTTCGAAGCACCCAGGGAACGGAGAACCCCAAGATCGCGGGCCCTTTCCATCACGAGGATCCCCAGAGTCAACATCACCCCCCCGACCGCCACGGCGATCGAAATGCTTTTGAGAACAGCCGTCACGGCAAACGTCTGGTTGAAAATCTCCAGGATCCGCGCCTTCAGGGATCGGTTACTGTAGCACACATAGGCACCCTTGCCGCCGAATCCGGAATAAAAAGCGTGGATCGCCTGATCCTGCGTTTCCTGCGGCGTGCCCGGATGAAACACGACCGCGAGCGAATTCACGGCCTTGGTTCCCCAAATCCGTGCAAAATAGTCCGCGTCGATCATGGCGATTCCCCGATCCCGGGTATAGTCCCGGTACAGGTCCACGACCTTAAGGGAGAGGGGCCCTCCAGGTCCTCGAAGCTTCAACCTATCGCCGGGCCCAAGGTTCAGCCTGCGCCCGAGACTTTCCGACAAGGCCACCGTCCCACCCCCGACCAGGGCCTTCATCTTTTTATCCACTTCCCCATGGAGGAAATCGACGGATCCCCGGGAAGGACCCGCAACGACTCCGAGCGTTACCTGTTGGTCTTCCACAGTCCGGGCTTCAATTTCACGAAACGTTCCCACGGCTGACACCTCCGGTCTTTTTGCCCACCACGCTGCAGCACCCTCGGGAAGCGTGTGCTCCAATCCAAGCAGCTCATTTGCGGCAGGCGCAATGAATAGATCCGCTGTTAGCGTCCTCTCCGCCCATGCCACAACGCTCCCTCGGAAAGAATGGATCATCACGCTGATGCCGACGGTCATCGCCGCCGCCGCCGCCAATGCCGCAATCGTCGGGGCTGTCCGGTGCAGGGATCGCATGGTCTGTTCCAGCGCGATTCGCACGATCACGCCACCCGGGAACCATTGCCGGAGATTCAGCATTCTTAGGACATAAGCTACGAATACCATCGTGAGCGGAACCCACAATGAGAACCCTGCCATGACGCAGAACGCTGCAACGAATCCCAACAGCGGAGTTCCTCCGTTCAGAGCACCCAGCGAAAAGACCAATGCACCCACCAGCAACCCGAATCCCACCAGGGCCAGCTTCCCGGAATGCAGTGGGAAGATTTCTTGTGCCGATCCGGGATGCAGAACCTTCGACGGATCGACACCCGCTGCCTGACGTGCAGGAATCCAAGAGGCCAACATGGAAGCACCCGTCCCAACGATGATGCCTACGAGGGCTTCGAGGGGGGTAGGCCATCCTCCGTTGGTATCCACCGGCAGGTAGAGAGCAGTGACGGTTTGTGCCACCGGTCTCGCCAGCACTGCGGCTAGCAGCGGGGAAAGCAGGACCCCCATGGCGGATCCCACCACGCCGCTAAAAGCAGATTCCACCAGCACCAGACCTAGGATAGTGCCTCGCCCTGTTCCCATGGCCCTCATGATGCCGAGGGAGACCCTGCGCCTGACCACCGCGGCGGCGGCGGAATTCCCGACAAAGAACATTCCAACCATCAGTGAAACGAGGCTAAGCGCGCTCAAGTTGAGACGGAACGCGGAGAGCATGATCTCCACCTGCTGGGTACGCCTAGATGGGGGTTCGACCTGGACGTCCGCAGGGAGATGGGCGCGCAGTCGCTCGACCACATCCTTCCGTTCCTTTGGATCGCGGAGTCTGATAAGTATGGCTGACAGCGTCCCGGTTTTCCCGACCCACTCTTGGGCTGCACCCAGATCCATGGCGGCAACCCCTGCACTGCCATCGGACGACATCGCATCATTTCTGGCGATATAACGGATCTGCAGCCGCCGGGGCTCACCGGGACCCTGCAGACTGATGGAATCCCCTTGTCTCAGATGATGGTGTTTCAAAAATCCCTCCGTCACGGCCAACCCATCATCCCGCGCAAGCCATTCCGACAAATCACCCTGACCTGCAGATCCGAACGAAGGCCTCAGGGGAAACAAATCGGCGGCGCTCAGTGGATCGATACCAATCAGATGCAGCGACTCCCCGGGGTTCTCTGGGAGTGTCACCATCGCTTCGACCAAAGGTGTTGCGATGGCCACGCCCTCACATGCCTGCACCTCCGGAAGGACCTCCTCTGGAATGCTTCCTCGAATCTCCAGATCCGCACTGCCGGTTATGATCGAGAATGCCTGGCGAAAGCTTCCCATGGCACTGCGGTTGGCTATCGTGATGGCGAGAAAGACCGCCACCCCCAGGGCAATACTCAGCATTCCTAGCATCGCGGCGCGCGGTTTAAAGACCATCGGCCGGAAGGAACCCCTCCAGCAGATGAGACTCCCAGAAATCATGCTCATCGTTTTCCTTCCGAACCTGCCCGGAACGAGGCCAACCGCAACCGCTTTTCCATCCGCATCTTGAGATTCCTTTCCTCGATTTTTCCACCTTCCTTGGTGCGAAGATAAAAAACGTCCAAGGCCGCTTTCTGCTCCGTTGCGATTCGCGCGGCTTCGATCGAGATTCCTCCATGGGAAACGGCGCGAAGCAGGTGATAGAGTAGTCCGATCCTGTCGGGGGCCTGCACTTCGAGAATCGTGCAGGTCGGATGTGCGTTGTTATTGATCTTCACCCAAACCGGCAACTCCTCGTCCTCGGGTATCGATGGAGAGATCCTGAGCGGTTGCTTGGGTTCGGGAACGAGGCTGCTACCCGGTGCCATCAGTGACTCCCTGAGCCGTTGCTCAAATTGTCTGCGCTCCCGCTCTCCGGGTAAAGGGTCGTTGCGGTGGTTGGAGACCTTGAAGATATCGAGGATCAACTTGTCCCGGCGTGTGAAAACATCTGCTCCCAACACATTGATCCCTGCTCCGAGAAAGGAGGCCGCCACGCGTTCCAACAATCGATCGCGGTCCCAACCGCAGAGGATCACCTCCGTATATCCTGCTTCGGGGTGGTCGACCCACTCCACAGCCGGTTCCAGATTCGGCCCCTCTTGTTGTAAACCATGCTCAAAAAACTTTCGGAACAGCCTGATGTGGTTTGCGATTTCCTTGGCATCCTTGCCAAGCAGATACCGCTCGGGCATTCCTTCGAGATGTGACTCCGCCTCCTCCGCAAAAGCCATCGGCAGATGCCCCGTCACCTGACTCCGGAGATCATCCATCCTTTTTTTCCTTTCCTGCAGGAACCCTTCGCTGTCGATCAGATACTTTCGGGTTTCGTGGTAGAGCTTCCAGACCAGCTGCTCCTTCCAGTCACTCCAGCTCTCGTCGCTGGTACCCATGCCGTCGGCCAGGGTGATAACCATGAGGGCGTCAAGAATGATGGGGTCCTTGATGATCTTAGCGAATTCTTCCACGGTTGCCGGATCGTCGATATTTCTGGAGCGGGCAACCTTGCTGATCTCTCCGTGTGCATCCACGAGGGTGACAAGCATCTTGAGCCGCTTCACGTCGAGTTGGAGCCTGCGGCCCAACTTGAGTGCGGCCATGGCGCTCGCCTCTTCATGATTGTGGGTGTTTGCCGCCTTACCCGTATCGTGGAGCAGCATGGCCAGATAAAGGACGGATGCATCCTCAAAACGTCTGAAGAGTTCACCATACCGTTGCAGCTTCAAATCCTTGGTAAAAAGTAGGTCGTCGATCTTGTCGATACACCGGAGGGTGTGTTCATCCGCCGTGTATCGATGGAAGAACTCGTGCTGAACGAGGCACGTGAGGGGAGCAAACTCCGGCAAATATTTTCCCAGAAAACCGAGATCGTGCATGAGGCGCAAAAGGCGTCCCACCTCTCCTTTTCGGGAGAGGATATCGAGGAAGATTGTCCGGATCTCCTTGTTGTATTGGAAAGGTCGATCCACTAGCCTAAGGCGACGTTTCACTAAATCCTCCAGTTCCGCGGAAAATTTCAGCTGTCTCTTTTGGGCCAGTTGAAAGGCTCTCATCATCCGTGCCGGATCCTTGTTGAAAATATCCCTGGCCTTCGGAAAGATCTCTTCCCCCCGGATCTCCATCTCATCCACTTTTTTCACCCTCGTTCCCAGGATGGTTCCCAGAAAGGTTGTCCTCATTCCGCGTTGCTCGCGGATGTGGCCTAGCGCCAAGGTTGTAATGAGATGGATTTCTCTCGTGTGTTGGTAATAGTCACGCATGAAGGCTTCGCACCTTCTGAGCATGTTCTTTTCCGGATAGGCCAGTGCTGTGGCCACCTTGCCCTGTAATTGAAGGGTCAGTTGTTCCGACGCTCGCCCTGTCTGATAGTGCATCTCCGTGCGGACTCTCAGGAGAAAATCATGTGCTTCCTCCAGCTTCTTCCTTTCCTTACCATGTAGGATCTGTTCCTCGACAAGCCTAGCGAGGCTGTAGGCTCCAGAATGAAACATACCGGTCCAGAGGAGATTTTGATAGTCCCTGAGTCCTCCGCAGCCCGACTTGATGTTCGGTTCCTGCATGAAGACGCTCGAGCCATACTTCGCCCTCAATTCTTTCAAGTTTTCCATGCGAAAGTGGATGTAGCTTTTCTCCTGACCAATAACGCAGGACCGTTCGAATTTTTTCCGGAACTCCTCGAAGATTTTTCTCTCCCCGGCAAGACATCGGCTTTCTAGCATTGCTGTCTTCGCCATCATGTCGACATTTGCCTGCTCGATGGCCCCTTGGATGGAACGCGTTGCATGACCGATTTTAAATCCCAAATCCCAGAGCGCCATGAGACAGTTGGTGACGATGCGTTCCATCGAGGGTGTGGTTTTCTCCCCTTCGTGGATAAAGGTTATGTCCACGTCACTGAAAGGGTTTAGCTCCCTGCGTCCATACCCTCCGAATGCACTGACCACGAGCGCAGGCGGCGACTTTTTTCCGCTTTCCAGCAGTTCTTTATTCGTTGCAAATCGGAAAATTTCCCTCAGGAGGATATCCACCAATTCCGCTCTCCTTCCTGCTATCTCCCTCCCTCCACCTCCTGCGCGATGCCAAAGTTTCAGTCTGTGCTCCTCTCTCTTCCTAAACGTGAGAAGTCTTTGGATGGGAAGATCTTTTTGTCCGTCCATGACGGCAGACAGTTGTTTTGCCACCTCGCGTTGTATCTGCGAGCGATGCTCGGATAGCGGAACGATTCCCTCCATGAGCCATTGTCTCCTTAATGTGATGTGATCACAATCTCAACCCGCCGGTTGATCTGCTGTTCATCGGCGGATCCGGATGCAGAAGCAATCAATCGGGTTTTTCCGAATCCGGCCGTCGTCATAAGTGCTGTGTCGATGTTCATGTTTTGGTGAAGCCAGTTTTTCACCGCCTCCGCTCTGCGAAGGCTGAGAGCATTATTGTACTCGTCACTTCCGAACGAGTCTGTGTGACCCTCGATCCTGAAACGGGCTTGAGCGTTTCTCTGAATAAGCACCCCTAATTTGGCAAGGGAGAGAGCAGCCTCCGGTTTCAAGGTGTCCGCATCATAACCGAAGAGCAAATCGGTTGGCATCAGGATCGGGGCATTTTTTTCTGTGACAGGCTCCTTCCCTGCCAGCAACTCGTCCAACGAGCTGAATTTATTCCCCTCTCCTTCCTCTGCTCGCATTCCTTCCTGCAGGTTAGGAGGCGGCATGTTTTTATCTTTTACAGAAGGCTCCAAGGACGTTTCTAAGGGTGTTTTATTTCCTCTCTGTTCGGGCAATCGTATTTCTGCCAAGAGACTGCTCCCACCTTCGTTCCCCGGAAGTTCTTGTGGTATCTCCTGCTGGAGAAGTTGAGGGTCAAGATGCTTTGGTGAACTCAGGGGTTTTTCTTGTTCCTTTTGCATAAAGGAAGCATCCAACGGTTTCTCCTGCTCTATAACCACGGGTTTAGGATTTGCCTCTTTTTTCTCCTCAGGGAGTTTTTCCTCCAAGATCTTCGGATCGATCTCTACTCTCTTCATTCTGAATGTTCGTGGCACGATCTGGTCGTATGATGCTGGCGAAAAACCCAATATTAACCAGGATTGAGAGGATTTATAGAAGAGGAAGTGCATCGTCACCGAGATGATCAAGGCCAAGACAAAAAAACCCAGAAAAAGAGGCCTTGGTCCTGATCGTTCCTTTTTTAACGATTCTTTTGCCATGAGGAACCAAGATCTAGAGAAAACCAGATGAGGCGGAAAGAAAACTTACAGATCATTGATAGAAAACCAGAGATCCTTTTTTTAAGGGCCGTCAATTATGCACAGGGTTTATGGATGGATTTTTTTCTAGAGAGATATCTTATTAACCATAACGGTGTGAGTAAGTCCGCCTAAGGATATATAACACCCTTAAAATTAGTAGGTTGAAAACGAATCCCGTGTGTGAAACGATCATCTTACCAAGTACAATGGATCGGGATCAACTGTTCCATGAAACAAGTTTTCTTAGAAAGGCACATCTTTTCACATTGAAGACACAAAATTACTCCGGCGGAGAAAATAAAAAACAAATAATCATAATGTATTCATTGTTAATAGATTACAAAAAAGTTCCACGAGGAACACACACACATGTTCACGTTTCCTGAGCGATTCGATGTGTTGATCATTGGTGCCGGCCATGCCGGAATAGAGGCTGCACATGCAGCCGCCCAACTTGGATGTAAGACGCTCCTTCTCACGCAAAATGCCGACACCGTAGGTCAGATGTCGTGTAACCCAGCAATAGGTGGTCTTGCGAAGGGACACATGGTCCGGGAAATCGATGCCATGGGTGGAGTTATGGGACTTAATACAGATGCAACAGGAATTCAATTTCGTATGTTGAATGCTTCGAAGGGTCCAAGTGTCCGTGCACCTCGAGCTCAATGTGATAAAAAAGCCTATCAGTTTCGACTGAAGGCACTCTTGGAGAACCTCCCCAATCTATCACTGAAACAGGCCAATATAACGAATCTGGTGGTTAAGGGGGATCATGTTGCTGGAGTTGAGACGAATCTGGGGCTAAGATTTTTGGCTTCGTCTGTGGTGATAACAACCGGCACCTTCATGAGGGGCCTTCTTCATGTGGGAATGAAGACGCAACTTGGAGGCCGGATGGGGGAGTCCATCTCTACGCTTAGTGATCATCTTAAGGAATTAGGATTTGAAGTGGGAAGATTCAAGACGGGAACGCCCTGCAGACTCCTAGCAAAGTCAATCGATTTCACTCGATGCGAAAGACAGGATGGAGACACCCCCGCACCGCTCTTCTCTTACATTCCCGAAACCATTGAAAAGAGCGACCACGATCTGCACACGCTGAACTCTTTTCGAGATGGATTGTTCCATGTGGAACAAATTCCCTGCTGGATAACTTATACCACAGAGGAGACCCATGCAATTATCCGTAAAAGCCTACATCTTTCCCCACTCTATGCCGGCGTGATTGATGGGGTAGGACCTCGGTATTGCCCATCAATTGAGGATAAAGTGGTTAAATTTGCTGACAAGACGCGGCATCAGATCTTCCTTGAGCCAGAGGGAAGACATACCGGAGAGGTTTATGTTAACGGCGTCTCCACAAGCCTACCCTACGAGGTTCAGTATAAATTCATTCGGTCTATACCTTCTTTGGAGCAAGCCGAAATTTTGCGTCCAGGGTATGCGGTGGAATACGATTACTGCCCACCTCATCAACTCTATGCAACACTTGAAACCAAGAAGATTGAAGGTCTTTATTTTGCGGGTCAGATCAATGGGACTTCAGGGTATGAGGAAGCGGCAGCGCAGGGTCTGATGGCCGGAATTAACGCTGCTTTGAAAGTTCAACAAAAGAAGACATTTGAGCTAGGAAGAGAGGAGGCCTACATCGGCGTCATGATTGACGATCTCATTACAAGAGGAACCCCTGAGCCCTATCGAATGTTCACCAGCCGCGCGGAATACCGGTTGAGACTACGCCAAGATAATTGTGATATCAGACTTACGGACAAGGCTTTAAGTATAGGAATGGCTTGTAAAAAACGGTCGGAATCCTTTCTTGCCAAGCAGACGGCCATTCATTCCCTGATCGCCGAGACGGCAACAGTCCAGCAGGATGGAATTCCCCTGGCTCACTGGCTGAAGCGCTCAGAAAACTCTTTCGCCAAACTCCCAATGGAGCTCTTAAGCCGATACAAACCCGAGATCTGGGGTCTTGTGGAGACGGACTTTAAGTATGCCGGATATTTGAAACGCGAGCAGGATCAAATCGACCGACAGCGTTTGCAGGAAGAGTCCTGCATCCCGGAAGGGATCGATTATGATGCGGTTCCGAGTATGCGGTTGGAGGCCCGGCAAAAGTTCCGAGATTACTCGCCCGGCACACTCGGGCAGGCATCACGCATCAGCGGTATTACGCCAGCGGATATCTCCGTGCTTTCTGTCTGGATCAGGAAGATCTCAGCCGGGCAAGGAGTTGTGAGCGATCAAGAGCCAGGAACGCCCGTCGCCGAAGAGTAAGGAACGAATGCTAGTCCTTGGCAGATAACCGTGCCGCAGCCCGCTCGTCAGAGTCTTCAATCACAAAAAGGCCCTCCAGTCCGGCAAGGGCAAAAAGATCCGCCACCGGTCTGCTGAGCGCGGAAAAAGCAACCCCCCCGCCCGAGTCCGCATGATGTCGCTGTGCGGTTAGAAAGACGCGCAGACCCGCACTGCTGATATAGGAGAGATCCTTGCAATGGAAGATCATCTTCTGCCCGACGTGTTGCCCCAGAGGAAGGAGCCGCTCTTCCAAGCAGGGAGCCGTTACAGCGTCCAATCTCCCGTTGAGGTGGAAGACAGGAATATCCCCGACCCATGAAAGCTCGATTTGCATGATGGCTATGCTGTCACAGCGTCTCGCGGGCCGCAAAGAATTTGCTCGCGGGCAGAAAGGGTAAGAGGCAACGAGAGAATCTTTTTGACGCAGGCACCTCGGGGAAGGAATCTAGGAGTACTTATGGCCACGACACCTTACGACCTTATTGTTATCGGCGGCGGACCAGCCGGCTATGTCGGCGCAATTCGCGCCGCGCAACTTGGCAAACGCGTTGCCGTTGTTGAGAAAGAGCGCGCCGGGGGAACCTGCCTCAACTGGGGTTGCATCCCGACAAAGGCCCTCCTCAAGAACGCCGAACTCTACTCACAGATCAGCCATCATGCCGAGGATTTCGGTCTGGAGGTTACGGGGCTGAAATACGACTGGGACAAAGTCATCGGCCGATCACGGAAGGTTGCCGACAAGCTTGCCGGAGGGATCGAGTTCCTGCTCAAGAAGAACAAAGTCGACTACATCAAGGGTGATGCATCCATCCCGAAATCCGGCGATGTCGATGTGAAGGGAAGCGATGGAACCGAACAGACCCTGACGGCCGGCAAGATCCTGATTGCCACGGGGGTAGTTACCCGCGAGATGCCTGGCTTTGCCTTCAACGGAACCAGCGTCATCGGTAGCCGCCACGCCCTTGTTCTGGCAAAGCAACCGAAGGAAATCATAGTCATAGGAGCCGGAGCAATCGGAATCGAGTTTGCCTATTTCTTCAATGCCTTCGGCACCAAGGTGACCGTCGTCGAGATGATGCCCAACATCCTCCCGGTCGAGGACACCGAGGTTTCTGTCGCACTCGCCAAGTCGCTTACCAAGCAGGGCATCCGGATGCTCACCGGCACCAAGGTGGAAAAGGCCGAAACGACAAAGAATGGAGTCAGCATCACCGTATCCGGAGGGGCGAACGAAACCCTTACCGCCGATGTGGCGCTGGTCGCCATCGGAGTCTCTCCCCTACTTCCAGGAGGAGCGGCCCCGTTCAAGCTGGACGAGAAGGGCTACCTTGCAGTCAACGACAGATACGAGACCAGCATCCCCGGAGTCTATGCCGCGGGAGACATCATCGGACCCCCGTGGCTTGCACACGTTGCTAGCTGGGAGGCCGTCCAGGCCGTCGAGGGAATGTTCGGGAAGAGGACACCCGCCCGCAAGCGCACGTTCCCCGGATGCACCTACTGTCATCCTCAGGTTGCGAGTGTCGGCCTCACCGAGCGAGCTGCCAAGGAGAAGGGTCTCACCGTCAAGATCGGCAAGTTCCCCTTCCAAGCGAGCGGCAAGGCCATGGCCGTCGGAGACACCGACGGATTTGTGAAGTTGATCTTCAACGAGCCCCACGGTGAGTTGGTGGGTGCCCACATTATCGGAGCCGACGCCACCGAGATGATCGCCGAGATGGGCCTGGCCATCACATTGGAAGCCACCTATGACGACATCGCCTCAACGATTCATGCCCATCCCACCTTGAGCGAGGCAATGTTCGAGGCGACCGAGGCCGCGCTCGGCCACGCCATCCATATTTAGCGCGTCTCGGAGCGACATGGAGAACCCCGCCGAAGAGTCGGTCCGCGATCTTCAGGAGAGCCTGAACGAAAGGGCCTCCGAGGCAAGGGAGGCTCTGCTCACGCGGATTGCTCTGACGACCGCACTAATCGCCGCACTGGCCGCAGTGACCGGCTACCTAGCGGGGGAGAAAGCTGATGAGGCCTTGGTGGATCAGATCCAAGCCTCGGATCATTGGTCCTATTACCAGGCCAAGGGCATCAAGAGCGCGGTCCTCGGTGCCAAGATGGAGACGCTTCAGTCCCTCGGGGGGAAAACGCCCGCGCAGAGCGATCTCGACAAGCTCGCGCGCTACGAAAAGGAGATGGTGCAAATCAAGGAGTTAGCCTAGGAGAAGCAGAAAGATTCCACCAAACGGCTGGCTCAGCGGATGACACTAGCCAATGGAGTCACGCTGTTCCAAATTGCGATCGCCATCGGGGCCATCGGGGCCATCACGCGAAAAAAAATCCTCTGGGGAGGGAGCCTCCTTTTCGGACTCGCCGGACTGATCCAGCTCCGCCGAGAACTATTGTTTTGATAAGGGAAGTTCCCCGCGAAGTGCCCGGATCTCCTCGGCACGGTCGGCGGCCTTGAAGACGGAGGTCCCGGCGACCATCACATCCGCCCCCGCTTCCCGGCAGAGGGCGGCGGTCTCCACGCTGATGCCCCCATCCACCTCGATCAGGAAACCAAGACCGAGCGCTTCCCGAAGGCGAGCGGCTTCCCGGACCTTGCCAAGCATGTCGGTCATGAACGGCTGGCCACCGAAGCCCGGCTCCACGGTCATGACGAGCAGGATGTCGAAGCGTCCGAAGAGATCACGGGCCTGATCAAGCGGAGTTCCGGGCTTGATCGAGAGCCCGGCCTTTTTCCCAGAGGCCCGGGTTCTATTGAGCGTGACACCGGCGTCGTGATGGGCCTCTAGGTGGGAAGTCACCGACTCCACTCCGCGGATGTTAAGGAACTGCTCCAGATAGCGGTCGGGCCGCTGGATCATCAGGTGGACATCGAGCGGGAGATCCGAGTGACGGGAGGCGGCTTCTACGATCGGGGCTCCAAAGGAGATATTGGGGACGAAGTCACCGTCCATCACGTCGCAGTGAATCCAGTCACAACCGGCACGAGTGATCTCCACCACCTCATCCCCCAGCTTGGAGAAATCACTGGCGAGTATGGAAGGGGCGATCAGGGATGTTTTCATGGGCATTTTCTAGCGGGGGAACGACGATTAGGCTATCCTTGAAATCGTCAAACCACAACGGAACCCCCTGATGAAATCCCCACTGACCCCTCTTTTTTTCATCGCCATGTCGGGGATACTGTTCGGCCAAAACAAGCGCCTGTCCCCATCGACGGCGTTTGATCTGAAAGAGTGGAAGATCACCCTGCCCGGGCCCGTTGAAATCAAGGATCTTCAAGGATACAGCTCCAAGTATTTCGATCTCAATGACAAGGGCGAGATGTGCTTCCATCTGGACGCTTCCGAAAAAGGGGCCACTGCGAACACGGAGTTCGTCCGTTCCGAGCTCAGGCACCAGCCGAACTGGAAGGCCAACGAAAGCCATTCGATCTCTGCAATGGTGCATACCGAGTCGCATCTCTCGCCGGACAAGGTCACCGTGGTCCAAATCCACGGCATGACGGAGGACAAGAAGAACGCCCCGCCGCTGCTCAGGGTGGCTCTCAACAACGGGAATCTCGTCGCCATCATCAAGACCGATAGCACCGGGAAACAAAACGACACCACCCTGCTGGTCAAGGATCTGGGATCCAAACCGGTGAAGATCGATGTCGTGGTCGAGGGTGGCCAGTTGAAAATCCTAGCCGACGGACAAATGAAAGTGACCCGATCGCTGGCATTCTGGCCCTTCCAGAATTACTTCAAGGCCGGCTGTTACCCGCAGGCCAAAAAAGGCACGGTGGATGTCATGTTCTCCAGCTTGAGTGCCAAATAAGGCATGATAAGTATCGGAACAAGAAACTGCACGAGAGAGACCGCCCGGCATGAATGACTCCACTGACAGCACGTTGTTTCCTCAGGAAGAGGAACCGATCATCGATCTGACGAGCGATGCCTACTACATGGGGCAGGCCATGCGCCAGGCCATGAAGGCCTACGAGACCGAAGAGGTCCCCATTGGGGCGGTGGTGGTCAGGGGGGGACGGATCATTGCGCGCGCGGGGAACCAGGTGGAGACCCTCAAAGATGCGACAGCCCATGCCGAAATGCTGGCGATAACGCAGGCCGAGAATGCCATCGGGGACTGGCGTCTCAACGAGTGCGATCTCTACGTCACCAAGGAACCGTGCCCGATGTGCGCCGGGGCGTTGGTCAATGCCCGACTGCGCCGTGTCATCTTCGGTTGTCACGACCCCAGGGGAGGTGCCGCCGGGGGGAGCATCAATATCCTCCAGATGCCCGGACTCAGCCACCGATGCGAAATCACCGGTGGCGTGATGGGGGGAGAGGCCGGACAACTCCTCAAGGCATTCTTCTCAGAGAGACGCGGGAATACCGAATAATTTCCGCAGAGGTAGAGTGGCGTAGAGGAGCATGGGAGCATTGGCTCAGAGGGAGGTTTCGGCGTTGCCCCCGCCCCTTTCTTAAGGTTTAGTCATCATTCGCCCACTCTCCACAAACGGGCCTTTTTTCATGTTCAACTGGATCTTAAAAAAAATCGTCGGATCAAAAAACCAGCGCGAAGTGCGCCGGATGCTTCCGCTTGTCGGGAAGATCAACGAAATCGAGACGTCCCTCCAGTCGCTTTCTGAGGAGGCCCTGAGACAAAAAACGGCCGACTGGAAGGCCGAGCTTTCGCAGATCCAGGATCCCGATCTCCTTCAGAAACGGCTCAACGAGATCCTTCCCGAGGCCTTCGCTGTCGTGAAGAACGCCGCCCGCCGCATGGTCGGCATGCAGTTCATCGTCTGCGATCAGGAGTATACCTGGAACATGGTCCACTTCGACGTCCAGCTGGTCGGCGGCATGGTTCTCCACAAGGGCCGCATCGCCGAGATGGCCACCGGTGAGGGTAAGACCCTGGTTGCCACCCTACCCGTGTATTTGAATGCACTCACCGGTCGCGGCGCCCACGTCGTCACCGTGAACGACTACCTCGCGCGACGCGATGCGGAGTGCATGGGTCAGCTTTATGCGTTCCTCGGACTCACCACGGGCATCATCCAGCACGACCAGTCTCCGGAGGAGCGCCGCGCCCAGTATGAGTGCGACATTGCCTACGGAACGAACAGCGAGTTCGGATTCGACTACCTCCGTGACAACGGCATGGCGACCAGTCGCGAGCAGCAGGTCCAACGCGGGCACTACTTTGCGATTGTCGACGAAGTTGATTCCATCCTGATCGACGAGGCCCGGACCCCGCTCATCATCAGCGGACCGGCTACGGTCTCCACCCACCAATACGACCGCTTCAAGCCGCTCGTCGAACAACTTGTCCGCAAGCAGACGGCCCATATCAACAAGCTCGTGGCCGACGCCAAGGAGCTCCTCGAGAAGGGGGAGAAGGATGCCGCTGGCATGGCCCTCTTCAAGGTCAAGCTCGGCCAGCCCCGCAACAAAGGCCTGCTCCGTGCCATGGAGGACCCCGAACTCCGCCGTCTCACCGACAAGGCCGAGCTTTCCTTCTACCAGGACACCTCCAAGGACGCCCTCGTGGCCCTCAAGGAAGAACTCTACTTCACCATTGAAGAGAAACAGCAGGAGGCCGATCTCACCGAAATGGGCCGCACGTTCCTGAACCCCGACGATCCGAACGCCTTCGTCCTCCCGGATCTGCTCACCGAGTTTGCTGACATCGAGAACGACCCCGATCTGGATGCCAACGGCAAGGCCGCCATGAAGGCCGAGCGCCAGCGCCATTGCGATCACTCCGCCGAGCGGATGCACAACATCGCCCAGTTGCTCAAGGCCTACTGCCTCTACGAGAAGGATGTCGAATATGTCGTCGAGGAGAACAAGGTTGTCATCGTCGACACATTCACCGGACGCAAGATGGCCGGGCGCCGCTGGAGCGACGGACTCCACCAGGCCGTCGAGGCCAAGGAGGGGGTCCAGATTGACCGCGAGACCCAGACGATGGCCACCATCACCATTCAGAACTACTTCCGCCTCTACGAGAAGCTCGCTGGCATGACCGGAACCGCCGAGACCGAGGCCAACGAATTCCACGACATCTACGCGCTTGCCGTGAACGTCATCCCGACGAACCGGCCCGTCGGCCGCCTCGACGAGAACGACCGCATCTACAAGACACGCCGCGAGAAGATGGCCGCCGCCATCGACGAGATCAAAGCCTCCCACGGACGAGGTCAGCCGATCCTCGTGGGAACGGCCAGCGTCGAGTCCTCCGAAGTGCTCAGCCGCATGCTCAAGCGGGAGAAGATCCCCCACACGGTGCTCAACGCGAAGTTCCACATGCAGGAGGCCGAGATCGTCTCCCGTGCCGGCATGAAGGGAGCCGTGACCATCTCCACGAACATGGCCGGCCGCGGCACCGACATCAAGTTGGGCGAGGGAGTCTCGGAGTTGGGCGGACTCTTTGTGCTGGGCACCGAGCGACACGAGTCGCGCCGCATCGACCGCCAGCTACGCGGACGTTGCGCCCGTCAGGGGGATCCGGGTCGCTCCAGGTTCTATATCAGCTTCGAGGACGACCTCATGAGGAACTTCGGAGCCAGTGACCGCATGACCAAGATCATGGAGACCTTCGGCATGAAGGAGGGCGAGGAGCTTGAGCACCCCTGGCTAAACCGCTCCGTCGAGACCGCCCAGAAGCGCGTAGAGCAGAGGAACTACCTCATGCGCCGCAGGACCCTCGAGTTCGACGACGTCATGAACCAGCAGCGCGAGGTCATCTACGGCTACCGCAACGAGGTTATGGACGCCGAGAATCCCCGAGTCCTCATCCACGAGGTCATCAAGGAAGTCGTGCCGAAAAAGGTCGCCGCATTCCTCACCACCGAGAGCAGTGATGCCGAGCCCGATGTTGCCGGACTACTCCAGTGGGTGAACTCCACCTTCCCCGTCGGACTGACCAAGGAGAAGTGCGCCTTCGAGACTCGCGAAATCGAAGAGAACGGCCAGTTCCTCACCGATACCCTGATCGAGGCCTACGACCGCAAGGCAGAGATCGAGGATGCCGCCGCCCGAAGCGGACTGGAGAAGTATGTCATCCTGAATGCCGTCGACCGTCTCTGGCAGGAGCACCTCTACGCCATGGACGGACTCCGCGAAGCCGTCTATCTCCGCGCCTACGGACAGAAGGACCCGCTCACCGAGTATAAGACCGAGGCCTACGCCATGTTTGTCGAGCTCATGGAGAGCATCAAGAACGAGGTGCTCAACAACCTCTTCCGCTCCACCACCAATCTCCAGGCCTTCGAGCAGTTGCTCGCCTCGCTCCCCCGCCAACTCATCCAGCAGGATCTCGTCAGTGCCCCGCACCTCGGCGAGGGAGGCGCGCCCGACACGACGCAGGCTCCCGCTCTGACCGCGGCACAGTCGGCATTCGAGCAGGCAATGAATATCCCCATTCAGAGACCGCAGGTAGTCAAGACAGGCCGCAATGATCCTTGTCCGTGTGGGTCAGGGAAGAAGTTCAAATCCTGTTGTGGGCGGACAGCCTAATGCAAAGGGGTAATCTGGAATTGATTGACTGTTAACACATCAAGAAATCAGGAAAGGGGACATGCTGGAGAAACCCATCAGATTCACCCCGCACGCTGAGCAGAGTCTGTTGGCAAGGTTGATCTCCCGCAAAGAGGTTGAAGAAACTGTCCGAAGCCCGGACAGGGAGGAGGATGCACGTCCTCCCCGTCGAGTTGCATCCAGACAATTCTTCGACGAGCTTTTGAAGAAGGAGATGCTCTTGAGAGTCATCACGGAGGAGAGTGCTGATGGCATTCAAGTGATCACGCTTTACAAGACTTCCAAAATCACCAAATACCTCATACCCTGAATCCATGAAGGTCGAATACGACATCAAGACGGACATTCTGACGATCTCGCTCCGTGACGCGAAGATCCGCGAGAGCGACGAGATCCGGCCGGGAGTCATCGCCGACTTCGCGGAGGACGGCGGTGTCGTGCGTTTTGAGGTTCTTGATGCCTCCCATGTCGTGGACCGCACCCGCGAGATGCAGTTTGCCCTAGCTGAGGGTTGAGAAAGGGATTGGCGGGGAGAAGCAATGATTTGCCGCTCTCGCCCCCGCGAGCAGCGCCCCCCGGTCTACGCCAAGGCGTAGGCTACTCCGTAGCTTCCCAGCACTCGGCGTTGTGCCCGTGTGGGTCAGGCAAAAAATTTAAGTCCTGCTGCGGTCGAACAGCCTGATCCAAAGAATTAATCAAGAACTCAGGAAAAGACTAGATCACCTCAATGCCTATCTCTTTGAGATAGTCGAAGGTGTGGTCGTAGTAAGCAGGCTTGCGGGTGTGGTCAGCCTCATCGCCGGGCGGAACAAAGATAGCCATGCCCTGACGGGCCCTTGTGAGGAGAACACGATAAGCGTTCAGCAGATATTGCCTCGTTTCCGATTTATGGACATTGGTCCACTTATCCCCGCGGAATGAGTGATAGTTCCAATTTTGCGAAGGAGACAACCGCAGGTCGGCATCCCAAGTCATGCAGACCCAATCAAGC
>CAIKFI010000031.1 GCA_903826635.1 uncultured Spartobacteria bacterium
CCGTTGCTCCTGCCGCAAAAAATCTCCACTCCCAGGAATCTCGCTCGTGTGAAGGGAAGCAAGAGAGCCAAGAAGTCCGTTCCCCAGGTGGAACCTAGCGGAGAGCAAGTGGTCCAGAGCCTGGAGACGGGGGGGGAACCGGTCGAAACCGATGAAAACCAGAAGGAGGTCATCCTCTCTGTCTCCGAACTGACCAGGCGTATCTCGCGCCTGCTCGAAGGTGGGATCGCTCCTCTCTGGGTGGAGGGGGAACTATCGAACGTTCGCAGGCAGTCCTCGGGCCACTGTTATTTCACCCTCAAGGATCAAGGATCCCAACTCTCCTGCGTTCTCTTTGCGCGGTCCTTGTCCCAACTCGACAGCATGGAACTCAGGGATGGCCAACAGGTCTGCCTCTTTGGACAGATTGGTGTCTATCAACCGCGCGGTCAGTATCAGTTAATGGTACGACTGGTCCGTCCCAAGGGAGAGGGAGTCCTTCAGGCCCGCTTTGAGGCACTCAAACGCCGACTGGCCGCCGAAGGACTTTTTGATCAGGCCCGCAAACGGGAGATGCCGCCATTTCCGCGCCGGATCGGGGTCGTCACCTCACCGACCGGTGCTGCCATCCACGATTTTTTACAGGTCCTTCACAGGAGGAACCCCGGACTTCGTGTCGTGATCAATCCCGTGAGGGTTCAGGGCAAGGGAGCCGCTATGGAGATAGCGGCCGCAATCGGAGAATTTTCCAAAGGTTCGGAAGTCATTGGCAGAGTCGAAGTGATTGTTCTGACCCGTGGAGGTGGGAGCCTTGAGGATCTTTGGGAGTTCAACGAGGAGGTTGTGGCACGGGCGATTGCTGATTCCGCCATCCCTGTTGTCAGCGCCGTGGGACATGAGATCGATTTTTCAATCGCTGATTTTGTGGCCGATCTGCGAGCCCCCACACCGAGTGCAGCCGCCGAATTGCTAGCGGCGGAGGGATCCGAGGTCATGGAGCGGTGCAACTCGCTTGTCCGCAGGATCGGACGTGAAGCCACGGCTCTTCTGGAACGCTACAACGACAAAACACTCCTGCTCGCGGAGTCTTCCCTGTTTCGGGAACCCTTGCGTCGTGTCGACGAGGCGAGACAGACATTGGATCGCCAAGAGGAGGATCTTACGGGAGCAATGCTTCTCAGGTTGGAACGATTAAGATCTGCACTCTTCAGATACGAGGCATTACTTGCGGGAAGCCATCCCCGTCATGTTCTGGCCTCTGCAAGGCAGAGAATGCGCTCCCTCTCCGACTGGACCGATGCTCTCATGACACAACGCTTTGAGTCGATGAGGGGGCGCTTGGAACGGGTTGCCGCCGCTCTGTCTGCGCTGAATCCCGAGGCCACCCTTTTACGAGGTTTCAGTATCACCCGGACCCTGGACGGAAGGGTCATGACCTCGGCATCCCAAGTTGCTTCCGGAGCAACAATCCGCACCCAACTTGCCAAGGGTGAGATCGAATCGAAAGTGACGGACTGACCGGGGATTTGGATCAGCAAAAGACTGATTTTTGTTCCGTCGATCAGAGAATCTTTCCGAGGAGGAACGAGAGAAGATCTGAAATCGGAATGCGCCTCTGGTCCATCGAGTCACGTTCGCGGATGGTAACCGTATCCTTGAGTTCCGGAGAGGCTTCGCCGAGGGTCTCGAAGTCGATCGTGACTCCGAAGGGTGTACCCACTTCGTCCTGACGGCGATAGCGTCTTCCGATGGCCCCTGTCTCATCGTAGAAGACATTCATGTGGGGCCGGAGCATGGCAACAACCTCCCTCGCTTTGGCAACGAGTTCCGGTTTGTTCTTGAGCAGGGGGAAAACACCCACCTTGATCGGGGCGATGCGGGGATGGAATCTCAGGACCGTCCGGGTCTCGCTCTTCCCCTTGTCATCGGTGACCACTTCCTCGTCGAACGAGCTGGTGAGGATCGCAAGCGCAAGCCGGTCAAGCCCTGCAGAGGGTTCGATGACATGAGGAATGTAGAGACCCTTGAAGAGTTTCTCACAGGTTGAGGTGATTTCTTCCCGTGAGGCCTCGGGATTTGTGCGCTGTGAGAAGGTTTCCTCAATAAAGGAGGCTTTCTGCTCCGCAGACATGGCATCGCAGGCCGCCTTGAGCTCCTCGTCGAAGTATTCAAGTTGCTTGCCGGAATGGTTCTGGTGCTGGGTGAGATCAAAGGACCCTCGGGCAGCGATTCCCTCCAGCTCATCGGTGCCAAAAGGGAACTTGAAGAGGATGTCGACGCAGGCGCGGGCGTAGTGGGCAAGGTCTTCCCTGGACTGCCAGTAGTAATCGAGAACCTCTGAGCCCAAACCGATCGAGGCATAGTAGCCCGTGCGTTGGGCGACCCAGTAGCGGTGCCACATCTCCCAACCCCAGTCGGGCTTGGGTTCGCTCAGATCGGACTCATCGCTCCATGTGGCCACCTTGCCATGGATCAACTTCACCGCCTCGTCGGGTTTGATGAAAAACTCAAGCTCCATCTGCTCGAACTCACGGGAACGGAATGTAAAATTCTTCGGGGTCACCTCGTTGCGGAAGGCCTTGCCGATTTGGGCGATGCCGAAGGGAACCTTCACTCGGGACGAGTCGCAGACATTCCTGAACTGGGCAAAAATCGCCTGTGCGGTTTCCGGACGCAGGTAGGCCACATCATCTTCAGTGGCTGTCGGCCCGATGTAGGTCTTCAGCATCAGGTTGAAAGGACGTGCCTCGTTGAGCAGGCCCCCGGATTCCGGGTGATAATCCACGGAGTTCTCGACGACCTCGATCCGCTCCTCTCCGAGGAGCTCAATCTCCTCGGGTTTTCCAGCCGATGTTCCCGCATTCTGGGCGATGAGTTGCCGGACTCTTTTACGGAAACTCTCGATATGCTCCCCCTGCTTCATCAGGACGGTGAGCGTGCGGTCAAGGTGCCATCCTTGAGTTCCTTCGGAAAGAACTGCCCTTGCTCCTGTGAATCGGATTATTGAGCCGGTCTGCGCTTCCACATGGTCGGCACGAACGCGTTTGTTGGTGATCGTGCACTCGCGCATGAGGTCGGCAAACGTGTCGACATGTCCGCTGGCTTTCCAGACGGCGGGATGCATGATGATCGTGGCATCGAGTCCGACAATGTCCTCACGTTCGCGGGTCATTGCGCGCCACCAGGTATCGCGGAGATTTCGTTTCAGTTCTGTTCCGAGTGGGCCATAGTCCCAAAAGCCGCCGATCCCACCGTAGATTTCCGAGGACTGGAAGATGATGCCACGGCGCTTGCAGAGGCTGACGATCTTTTCCATGCGATTGTCGGTTTCAGGTTTTGTGGACATTGGTTGGAGAGATTGGGGCTTGATGCTGCAGATTTTGAGGCTTGGATCGTGACGCTTTGATTGTGCGACGTTGATGTTTTTGAAGTCGGGTTTCGAAGCCGGCAGGATGTTCACCTGCCTATCCGTTACGCTTTCAAAATCAGAA
>CAIKFI010000032.1 GCA_903826635.1 uncultured Spartobacteria bacterium
CCCTTTAACTCTCTCATCCATGAATGTCCTCATCGTTGACGACGAACCACCCGCAAGACGCGGCATCAAGGAGGCCCTCGCCGAGATCGGCGTCAAGCAGGTCCGAGAAGCTTCTTCGGTCGACCAGGCCCTCAAGGCCATTATCGCAGAGCGCCCCGATGTCCTCCTCCTGGATATCGAGATGCGCGGAGGAGCGCAGGGATTCGACTTACTGGAAAAACTTCCTGCTCAGGGTATCCCCGTCGTATTCATCACCGCGCACCAAGAGCATGCCGTGCGGGCCTTCCGTGTGAGGGCCACCGACTATCTGCTCAAGCCCGTCGACCCCAAGCAACTCATGGAGACACTGAGTCGTATTGCAGGAGGATCCCTCAGCGAGGAACCGCGCCTTGGAGCTGAAGAGAAAGTCCTTTTCCGGGACAACTCCAAGAGCCACTACGTCCGGGTTGGTGACATTCAGATCCTGGAGTCAGTCGGAGCGTATACGAAGCTCATCCTCGCCAGTGAGAGGATCACGATCAATGGAACCCTTGGGAGCGTCCTTAGACGCTTTGATGAATCGCTATTCTTCAGGGCGAATAGGGCAACTGCTGTGAATCTCAGGGAGGTCAGCAAGGTCTCCGAGAGTGCGGAGGGGTATATCGTTCTCACTATCGGCAATCACCCTCCCGTGGAGTGCTCACGCCGCCAGAGCGTGGAGTTCAGGCGGATGAGGGAGATTTGACATTTGCTTAGCCGCATTGCAGTATTGCTGCATGACTGCAATCGCCGTTTCCAAGCGCTGGACGATCACCCTCCCACCTGAAATTAGGAAGGGGCTTGGGCTAGAGGGCGCCGATCACCCTATGATGCTCATGGAGCTTCGTGATGGAGGGGTCTTCCTACACCCTGCCACTGCAATGCCCGTGCGTGACATTCCGCTCAAGCAAATGAAGGAATGGATCGCAGCGGACGAGGCAGACGCCGATCGCTTTTGGAAGAGCGCCTCAAAAAAGAAGCCCTCAAAGCCATTACGGTCAAAAACTTCCACAAAACATTCTAGGTGAGACTCTTTCTCGACAGTAGCGTCCTGCTCTCTGCGGCAGGATCCGAGAAATCACTTTCCCGCCTCATCATGACGATTGCCGACCAATGGGAATGGGATCTTGTGACTGCCTTCTACTGCCGCGACGAAACGAATCGGAATATCGGCAAGTTCCCACCCAAGGCTGCAATAAAATGGAAGGCCTTGCAGGATGACCTTTCCTTCACCCCAAATGCTCTCACGAGCAACCGCCCCCTTCTCCTCACGGCTTCCAAGGACAAGCCCGTCTTGATCTCAGCCCTGGCTGCCAAGTGTGATGCCCTACTAACGCTTGATACAGGCGACTTTGGTATTCTCATTGATACCAAAGTTTACGGGATGCTCGTGACTACTCCCCGCTCCTTTCTTATTGCTCAGGGGTTGGGATAGATGGATTGGTTTTCATTAGAAACTCGAGCGAGACTCATCTGCATTGACTCTCGCACCCAAAAATCTTCATAAGCTCTTTATGCCGAAAACAAAACCATCCCTCGACATCCTTAAACAGTTCGCCGCCCTGGAGAAGAAGGCTACCCAGCAAGTTCTATCTGCCAAGAAGTCCATCGAGAAAAAGATCTCGAGGGAAGTGGCTGCCGTTCACAAGAAATACGCTAAAGAACTCAAACAGATCGACAGCATGTTTGGGCGGCTAGGACTTTCCTCCGTAACAACTCCAAAAGCAAAATCAGCCAAAGCTCCCACCGGCGGCAAGCGTTCCCGCCGCACCCTTGCCAAGATCTCCGATGAGGAGATCAAGGCCAAGCTCACCAAGATCCTCTCTGGGGGCAAAAAGGTATCCTCGGCGGTGATCTTCAGCGAGGTTCCCCTCGC
>CAIKFI010000033.1 GCA_903826635.1 uncultured Spartobacteria bacterium
AATCGCGGAGTGGTTGGCGAGGTCATTCAGGTAAACCGCCATGTTACCCTGGAACGTAGGAGAGCTTAACAACTGGGAACTGTTCGTGTTGTAAATGGATACCGTGCCAGTGCCAGTCGAGTTAGAAGCGGTGAGAATACTATTGGAAGCACCATTCATGCTGAACCGAAAAAATGCTATGTTGGTGAAGATGACGTCGTTAGTGTATCCAAAAACCGTCCAACCACCGTTGGTGATGGAGGCGCCATTGAAATTAAAAGTTTGCGCGCTCGCCTGTGAGTAGTTGTTGGTGAAGATGATTACATTCGATGCACCCAAGAAGCCATTGGTGGCGAAGGCCGAACCGCCATTGGTCACATAAGAGTTGGTATTGGTCGCGCTCGTCGACGAAGTGTTCGGAGAGTTGGTCCAGACATAAGTCGCCGCCGAGGCATCCTGCCCCAGCCAAGCCGAGACCACGACGAGAAGGACAAGCAACGCGGCGGAACGGGAGGCAAAGATGCGCCGAGTAAGCAACAGAAACCCGCTGAAGAGGGCGGAGAGAATGGTCTTTTTCATGGGGATCAGTTGACTGAGGTTGGGTGGTTTATTATCGAATCGCCGTCGAGTCTCCCCCCCCCGAGATTTGCCAAGAAAAAAATGCATGAGGAACGCAACATTTTCGTCACATAGCCTGTAGCAATCCCGTTGCGAACCTGCCCACCCCAGCTACCCCACCATTCCGCTGGTAAGAATCGTTTCCTGACTACTTCTTCAGCTGGTAGTGCCCCTTGCCTATCTTTTTGATGGCCTTGTTCTTCTTTCCGGTAGTGGCAAACCAGATATGAAGATTGGTTCCTTTGACTCCGATCTTCTTGGCGAGTTCAACGACCTTCACTCCGGCGATTATCGTGTTTGTGATGGGAGTGTAGGCCATGCTGCCGTTTCCCAGATTGGGTGCTATATCAACGTAGTCTCACGCACGCGACAACCCCAACACTGCGTTACGTGCAGAGAGTCGCGAGAATAAAGCAAGAACCTGCGTGCTGCCCCCGGCAACTAGGTGTTGGATCAGCCCGTAAAAGATTAAGGGGACCAAAATCTTCGGCTGGTTGAAGAAGACTAATGAACCCAGAACAAGGGCCGTGCTGTTGTTGTTCAGTCCGACACCGAACATCATGGCAAGTTGCTGGCCCGGTGTCGCGCGTAGAAGACGCGCAATCCACCATCCGGAAACAAAATCCACCAAACAGAGTAATGTGCTGAAGAGAAAGGCGGAGGCTAGGAACCCCCAGTCCGGGTTAGAAAACAATTTCGGCAAGGCGATAGCGGCATTTGTGTAGTTGAGGAGAAGGAGGCTTCCCGAATTCACTAGTTTCAATCCTGGTTTTGCCGATTTGATTCTTGCTGTGCCAATAAGGGGGCGGATGCAAAGGCCGAAAAATGACGGGAGGATCACCGCAAGAATCAAAACCAGAATCGTCCCACCGCCTTCCATTTTGGAGAAGGTCTGGGTGTAGTCACCGACCGCAACAAGATTGATAAGGTTCAGCGGCACGTGCATGAGCAGGGGGCAAAGAAATGTCGAGGTCAGAACAAGACCCACTGCCAAGGCAAGATCACCATCGGTATTCTGGGTGTATGCGGTCGAAGCACCCGCAACGGGAACTGTGGAGAGAAGGGAAAGGGCCACGATGATGGCTTCCAGATTTTCGGAAGCGCCAAGGTAGCTCATCGCAATTGAGACAAAATAGAGAACGACCACTGGAAGGAACATGTTGGCACCAATTCCTGCCAAAAGGAGTCTGGGGGATGAAACTAGGCCGCTTAATCGTTCCACGGACATTGTGGCGTTTATCATAAGGATCGCCAGCATCACCATGGATGCGGAGACAGGGGTGGAGGCCCCTAACAGGGAAACCTGACCAAAGGAAATTACCCGTATCATCAATCCGAACCCTGGAAAGAACCCAGCACAGAGATAACAGCAAATCAGTAACCAGATGAAGTTCTGATGAGTGAAATTGGCTAATCGGTTAATCCAACCCTCATCAGCAGCTGTCACCGCGGTTGTCACAGGAATTAAATCGAGAGGCATCGATTTTGCTTAATGAACCTTATTCGAATCACAGTCGGGTTCCCTATTTTTCGCAACGGCCTGTGATGAGAGAGACAATCAGTAGGAATGCATTGAGCAGGACCCCTCCGCAACCGAGCCAGAAAAGGATCGGAATCCTCTGGAAGATTCCCAGATAGCGTGTCCCGTCGGAAGATTTAGCAAGCAGGTTGGAAGCCCCGTAGGCAACTGCACAGAGAATCAGGATCACCTCACCGCTATAATGCAGGATCTCGTTGGGAAGGCCTTTTAGCATGAAGATCGCGATGGCATGGTTCGCGATATAGGTCACCGAATAGAGCAGAAAAATCAGTCCGTAGATGTTCTTCTGAAGGATCAGTTCCTCACGGGAATATGTGCTCATGGTGTGGCGGTCCCTAGAAGGTGTAATTTCAGCCTCTGACTGATCGGCTTTTCTCCAAAAAGAAGGGAGAAGAATGCCCGCTGGAAATTAGCCCCCTCGATGGTTCCCATGAGCTTACCCTGATCGAGGACCTGTGTTTCTCCAGGAAGGAAGAGCACCGTATCTCTGCCCTTCTCGTCGAGGTTCCCCAGCAGGGAGATGAATGTCTTCTGATCCCTATCGAACCCCGGATAGGTATAAGTGGCATTGTGGGCGAACTGGTTTCTCCAAGAACTCTCGACGATGGATCGGGAGACTCCCTTTAGGAAGGTGAAGTTGATCTCAATGGGCCTTGGGGACGCCAGCACCTCATCCAAGGTGTGAACCATGGCGGGCGTGTAGAGAGAGGCCACGTACAGCTTGATCGGGACACCGAGAAGTGAGATCTCCCTGAGTCCGGCACCATTGAGTCGAAGGGATTGGCCGTTGATTGTGATCGAGTCGGGAATAGTGACACCCTCAATGTTGCCGGCCTCCAGAAAGGGGCAGGTGCCGTGTAAGAGAGTCGCTGACAGAACCCAAAAAACTATGCGTTTCACGGTTGTGAAGGGCGTTACAAACTTCTTCATTCGCCCTTGTGTATCCCAAAAGCCTTCAATGCGAGAAAAATTTACAATGGCTGGTTTCAAGAGCCGATACCTTGGCCTACGATAAACGAACACCTCTGCCTCAAGAAAGTTTCAAAAATCATCTTTCTCCCCCTCAAAAGAAAAACCCATCCCCGATGAAGGAGATGGGTCTTCTG
>CAIKFI010000034.1 GCA_903826635.1 uncultured Spartobacteria bacterium
ATCTTAAGGAATAAGATTCTCTAAGTTTTCAAAGAATCCCCATCCTCTGCCAGTTCCAAGGCGGGGATGGGTTTTCTTTTGCCTCATCTCAGAAAACTATATAGCTCGGATTGGCAGGTGGATATTGGGCCACGACATCTTCTGTGTTGATTCGATTGATCAGGAGGAGGAAAACTTCAGGCCCGCCAAAGCCGCATCGATAACTAGTTGCTGAAGATCACCGGTCTCTTCTCCAACCAAAGCGCATTGGCCACCTTGTAACAGGTCACAACTCTCACTGGAACCAAGATCCAACTGGCTACAATTTAGTTTGGGGGAATACGAAACCTTGCAAAAGGTCCGACGAAGAAGGAGTCACGATCCCTAATGTTACGTTTTTGACAGACTCCTAAAAGAACTTGCGAAGCAGGCTCCGTATTCACTAGCTAACGTCATATTCACAACCATTCTGCCACTCAGTTCCACGGGAGGAGATACCAGTTTCCAGAACAATGTCCCTGATCCCGTTGCATCGGGGAAAGAATTGCCGACCTTCAAATTTGAATTAGAGCGATCGCCCGGCAAAGTCATCGGAGGCAGTTCGGGCAAGGAAGCGACAGTCAACAGCTACCGATTTCCAAGGCACTAGCCGGAGTCTCAATGCGGATTAAGCCTGGTGCGATGAGGGAGTTGCATTGGCATGCGACCGCTTCTGAATGGGGTTTTGTGACCGAGGTTTCTGTCCGCACGACCGGCGTTGTCCTGGAGATGGATCCCGGGGCCTTGCGTGAACTCCACTGCCACCCCAATGCCTCGGAGTGGCAATACGCCCTCAGCGGAGATTTCCGAGTGACTCTTTTCGCTTTCCGGGGGGCGTTGGCGTGAGGAGACCCTGGCTCAGGGTGATGTCGCCTTCATTCCGCAGGGATTTGGACATTCCATCGAGAACATCGGATCCACCAAAGCCCGCATCCTCATTGTCTTCAACAGCGGGCACTACCAGACCATCAATCTCTCCCAGTGGATCGCAGGGAACCCTTCGGATATTTTGAGGGCCAATTTCAGAGTCGATCCCTCGGTCTTCGATCAGTTTCCCGAAAAGGCGGTCTTTCTGACTAAGTAGGGCAGGTTGCTCTCAAGGGTTTGTCTTGCCGACCAAATAAGAGTCGAATCAAATTCTTCCCATGTATGCCGTCATCCGCCATTACCATCACGACCCGAAATATAGCAACGAGATCAACGAAAAGATCATCACTGATTTTTTGCCTTTGATCAAAAAAATCGATGGCTTTCTATCTCACTACAGGATTGATAACGGTCAGGGAGAGATCGCCACGTTCAGCGTTTTCAAAGATAAGCTGGGTGCGGAGGCCTCCACCAAGTTTGCCGTGGAGTGGGCGCAGAAGAGTTTCTCAGCCCCAATCTTCTTGGAACACCCGGAGATCATGGAGGGGGATGTTGTGATCCACGATTGATTTGGCACTAGCGTCGGCAAACGCCTAAAAAGCGCACTCCCGTTGAGGCTGAGTCATCTCATTTGAATCCTTCAGGAGCCCCTATCGAACAAATCTTGGCTTCAGCTTGCTACAAAAAACCATGATAACAACACCCACCGCAAATCCCGACGTCGTTCTTGTCGGCGCCGGGATTATGAGCGCGACACTTGCCGTGCTCCTGAAAGAACTAGACCCGGGTCTGAAGATCCAGATCCACGAGGTCCTGGGTAGCGAAGCCCAGGAAAGTTCCAATGCATGGAACAATGCAGGAACCGGTCATGCCGCACTCTGCGAGTTGAACTACACCCCTCAGAAGAGCGACGGAAGCATAGAAATTTCAAAGGCCCTTGAGGTCAATACGGAGTTCGATCTCTCCCGGCAACTTTGGTCATATCTGGTGAAAAAGGGTGCCATCAAGGATCCTCAGGATTTTATCCACCCCGTCCCCCACATGAGCTTTGTGCGCGGAGATGAGAACGTTTCCTTTCTCAAAAAGCGCTTTGAGACACTCTCTGCTCATCATTGCTACCATGGGATGGAATACTCGGATGACAAGAAGCAGATTGAGGAATGGATACCCCTCGTCATGGAGGGACGCGATCCCGTTGACGCGGTTGCCGCAACGCGCATGGTCACCGGCACCGATGTCAATTACGGTGCCCTCACAAAAATCCTCCTCGACTCACTCCGCGACAAGGAGGGATTTTCCATTCACTTCTTAAGTCGCGTTCACGATCTCAAGCGCGAGGGAAAGGATTGGAAAGTGAATATCCGTGATGAAAAAACCGGAAAAAACCATGACGTGCAGACCAAGTTCGTTTTCCTCGGAGCAGGTGGAGGTTCCCTTCCCCTTCTTCAAAAATCAGGAATTCCCGAGGGGCATGGATATGCCGGTTTTCCAGTAAGCGGGATTTGGTTGCGTTGTGACGACGAAAAGGTCTCCTCCCGCCATCTTGCGAAGGTTTACGGAAAAGCCTCGGTGGGATCTCCTCCAATGTCTGTTCCTCATCTCGATACCCGTCACATTGAGGGTAAAATTTCACTTCTTTTTGGTCCCTATGCAGGATTCTCAACAAAGTTCCTCAAACATGGATCCTATCTTGATCTCTTTACCTCCATTGATTCCGACAACTTGATCCCCATGTTGGCCGTGGGTAAGGATAACATGTCTCTGACCGAATACCTGATTGGCCAGGTATTTGAGACGAAGGAAGAACGTTTCGCATTACTCCGTGAATTCTTCCCCCATCTCGATGAGAAGGATTGGAGGCTTGAAGTGGCCGGTCAGCGCGTCCAAATCATCAAAAAGGATCCCGTCCATGGCGGAATCCTTCAATTCGGAACCGAACTAGTCGGCGCTGCCGATGGATCAATCATCGCCATGCTCGGAGCCTCTCCCGGAGCCTCCACTGCTGTCTGGATCATGCTTGAGGTCTTGAAAAAATGCTTTTCTGAGCGCTTAAGGGGTGGATGGCTTCCAAAACTGAAGGAGATGATTCCTTCTTTTGGCGAATCTCTCATTGAGAATGCAGAACTTTGCCAGAAGGTTCGCTCGGAGACGGCAGCCGTTCTTCACATCAACAGCATGGATCAATGATCACAGCCTATCATCTCTACACCGGCTCGGATGGGAATTCCCACGTTCGTAAAGGATCAATCGCGGAAGGCTTTCTTATCGATGCGGTATCCATTGAGTTTAAGGAGAGTTCACCGCATTTCTCTTACGATTGGCACAACGCTCCGATCCCTCAATATATCCTCTCGCTCTCCGGCATTCTCGAATTCACCATGGCTACCGGAGAGACTTTCACGGTTCATCCGGGGGAAGTGCTTTTGGCGGTCGACATCACGGGCACGGGCCACAAATGGCGTCTCGTTGATGATGCTCCTTGGAAAAGGGCCTACATCATTTTCAAGCCGGGAGCGGACACCCGTTTTGTGCCCGTCGCAGCACAATAAGGACCATTCTCTGCCGATTAAAGGCGCAGATGGGTTTTTCTTTTTTTAGGCTTGGAAGATCGGATGGAGAGCAAGGAGGCCAAATCAATGCCTAGATAATCCTACGCCGATCGCAGGCCAACATAGCTATCCGCAGAAACCCCAAGCCTTTAATGTTGTTAAACAGAGCCGAGAATCAGGCACGAATTAATCCCTCCAAATCCGAACGAATTGGACAGAATCTTCTTGGGGCGAACCTCACGTCCCTGGTTCGGAATCACATCCAGCTGACACTCCGGATCGGGGGTCTCATAATGCAGCGTGGGCGGAAGGTATCCCTCCGTCATGGCCAGACAACAGATCACCGCCTCCAAGGCACCGGTCGCCCCGAGCGGGTGAGCCGTGTAGGCCTTGGTGCCACTCACGGGGATCGAGGCTGCTCTTGCCCCGAAGACCTTGTGGATGCATCGGGCCTCGTTGAAGTCATTGATCTTGGTAGAACTGCCATGGGCATTGATGTATTCGATCTCCTCAGGATTCGTCCTCGCATCATCCAACGCATCCCGCATCGCGCGGATCGTCGGCTCACCATCGGGATGGGGTGAGGTCATGTGATAGGCATCGTTATTGTGTGAGAAGCCGAGGATCTCGGCATAGATCCGGGCACCCCGTGCCTTGGCATGTTCATACTCCTCAACGACTAGGGAAGCCGACCCCTCCCCCATGACAAAGCCGTCCCGGTTCTGATCAAAGGGCCTGCAGGAGATGGAAGGATCCGCCTCGCTCATGGTGCGGATATTGGCAAAAGCCCCATAGGTTAAGGGACTCAGCGGAGCCTCGGAGGCTCCGGCGATCATCACATCGGCAATCCCGTCACGGATGTAGCGGAGTGCCTCACCGAGTGCCACGGTCCCGCTGGCGCAACTGTTGGAGTTTGTGGTGCCAACTCCTTGGAACCCACAGGTGATGGCGATATTGGAGTGGGCAGATCCCCCAAAGACCTGAAGGGCAAGCAGGGGACTCACCGCCTTGAATCCTCCTTTCACGAAGGCATCATGTTCTTTCTCCGCATTGGAGATGCCGCCTAGAGCTGTCCCAAAACTGACACCACGACGTGGATCGGGTTGATCGGGAGAATAGGAGAGTCCGCTATCCTTAAGCGCAAGGAGTGCGCTGGCCACGGCAAACTGGGCATATCGATCGAGCCGACGGAGCATCTTGACGGGGAAATAGTTCAGGGGATCAAAGTCATCGACCTGTCCTGCGGAACGCGCCTCCAATTCTCCCAGGTCGAAGCGGGTCAGCGTCGCAATGCCACTTTTTTCGGCCAGAATCCCCCTCCAGAAGGTCTCCTTACCGCTACCGACACAACTGATGGGACCGACTCCCGTGATGACGGCACGGCGACCTCGTGATGGGATGCTCATCGTTCGACCTCTAGCAATTTTTTGAAGGTTGAGAGGGTTCGTGGAGCGACCCAACCGATCATGAAGTCTCCGATGATCGGATTGGCGATCGGAGCAAGGAGAGGCCAACGGAATTCGAGCTCATGGTCGATTCTCACTAAGACGCCCTCGGGACTCTGCTCGTAAATCCACCTCACCTCCATTCCTTTGGTAAAGGCGCTCAAGTGGCGGAACCAAAGACTCGGTGGGTGGCCGGGAGTGCCTCCTTCCCTTCGGAATTCAGAAACCCACTTGATCGGGATCGCCCCGCGCATGGCAGCCATCTCGACGATCCCCTCGTCAGGTCCACCCTCGAACCATCGAACCCAGCGGTAGTGAGGCAGAAAGGCCGGCCAGCGGATGAGGTCGGAGGTCATCCGATAAATCCGATCCAGCGGCGCATCAATCAAGAGGGAGGAATCCGTGTGCATGATCTCTAGGGGCTCTCGGATCTTTCAGGATTGAGCCCGTTGCCCTATGCCCCCAGCCCTGTGGCGGCGGTAGTTCAGGAGAGCATCGCCCCCGTTCCCCCATTGGCTATCAAGGTTTACGAGTTTGAAATGCCGCACTTCTTTCAAAAAACCTCCTGAAAAGGCATCCATAATTTGCGTTTTATCTCCACGCTTTTTACCGGCCTGTTTTTTTGACTCACCTTGGATCGCTGGGATCATCCTGACCAGAATCTCCTCGACTGAATCACTCTGAATCAAAGAGTGAAATTCCTCCATGTTGATCAGTTCGTTGATATCCGGGAGATCCCCGCCCGATCGAGTCGAAGCCTCCAGGCGTTTTTTTGTTTTCCGAGGCATCGAGTGCTTGAAAAGCATCCCCTCTTGAATCCTTCCGTCAACGGTCATCACAAGAGTGATCCCTAGCAGGGGCTTTTTCATGAAGGGTTGGAAAACAGCAGTCCCTCAGTGCTGTTACGCATCGTGCTTCTCCTCTTCCAATTCGATCTGGTGCTCCACTCCCTCCACGGCGCTCTCCATCTGGCTAATCGAGACACTTCCCCCATCCCCGGGCTTATAGGTCATGTAGATGATGCCGCCGATCAATCCCCAGAGAACCATCAGACTGAAGCCGGTGATTGAGATCAGCACGGCAAGATTCTCGGAAGTTCCGTAAAGGGAGTGAAGCATCACGGCAAAAAGTTTTTCCCTCACTCCGATGCCCGCAAGGCTGATGGGAAGCGAACTGATCGTATTGACGATCGGGATGACGGAAGTCATGGCGGCTGCGCCGGGGTTTCCCTTGAAGGCATCGGCGGCAAAGATCGCCGCTCCGAAGATAAAGAGGTTCAACGGAAGGGAGATGACAATGGCGGCCACAACCGACTTCCAAGCCCGTGCGTAGACGGAGAAAGCACGCGAGACATCCATGATCGCCGAGTGTCCGGGCATTTTCGCAGGAAGACGCTTGGCAAGATGAAATCGGTCGATGATCAATCCAAAGAGGATCAACCCCATGAAGGCACCGAAAATGATAACCACGGTTACCAGGAACGCCCTCACCATGGGCAGGGACATGAGCGCCTCACGGAAGTAGAGAAAGACCCCCAGGGAGACGAGGATCAAGGCGAACATCCCTGCAATGCGGTCAACAACAATACTCAGGAATACCCCGCTTTTGGCCTTGGGGGCTTCCCTCATTGCGAAAAAGACTTTGATCAGATCGCCCCCGACACCTCCGGGAAGACAGAGGTTGAAAAACATTCCAATCATCACCAACTGCCAGACCCGGAACCATCCGAAATCGATTCCCTGCACTTTCATCAGCAATTGCCAACGAAAGGCCGATGTGACCAGCACTAATCCAAAGCAGATGAATCCGGGAATCAACCAGAGGAGATTCGCCGTCTGAAGCGCCTCGACCATCTGGTGACGCTTTGCGGGGTCATGGAACAACAACCAGAGCAGGAATAGGGTAACGGCCGCCTGGAGCAGCGTCATGATGATTTTTTTAAGATTCATTGTGGGCAAAGAGGGTCTTCCAGCGGGTCACCGCCGCCTTGATGGATTCAGGCGTGGCCTCGGGAGAGAGTTCAAGGATGTAAGGAAAGGATAATGGCAGAAGGGGAACCAGTCGGTCGAAGGGAATATCACCTTCAAAGGGAACCCTGTGATCCTCATCCGGCCACGCCGTATCCTGCAGGTGGGCGCCGGCAGCATAGGGAGCGATCTGTCTCAACCATTGCTCGTGATCCAGAAGTCCCATATTATGCCTCATCTGGGCATGACCGAAATCATGCCAGTAACGGAGACGGGGAGAGTCAAAACGCTTCAGCAGTGCTAGCAATTCCCGCTCCGTCGGAACGGCCTCATAGTTGCTCCGATTCTCGACCACGAGGGTCACTCCAAGATTCACCGCTTCCTCAAGGAGGATTTCAAGGGACTCGTTCATGCGATTTAGAAAAACCCGCGCGTGTTGCTCGCGCTTCCTCACAGCTGCTAGTTTCAGCTGGTTATAGTCCTTCCCCGCAACACCGTTCTGCTCCAATCTCTGAAGCAGGGAGCGTGTCATTCCGCGGAGCGGCAGGATGCGCCCCAAGTGAAGGACCAAAAAACTGGCCCCGAACTCCTTGGCCGTTGCCAAGGACTGAAGTGTCAACTTGATGGCACGCTCACGCTCCGACCCACGATGCGAGGTGAACTCGTAGCAGTCGGGATTGTCGTTCAGAACCTCAACGGGCATGGGGCAGAAATTGTGGATACTGATCACCTTGAACCCTCCACCTGCATAGGCCTCCCGAATCCCCTGCAATTGGGAAACCGAGAGCCCGTGCCCAAGCTCCAAGGTATCAAATCCCATGCCGAGGATCTCTTCAACGATCTTGGCACCGTTGTAATGTCGACTGGCATTCCAGTTGGTGGAAAAGGCTATCATGACGTCATGAGTTGGAGAAATTGGGTGAAGCTAAACAATTGAGGACTTCATCGGCCGTGTCGAGTCCGCTGGTAAGGGCCGAGTCAATGCTTGCATGGGCCACCTGATCGCCTGCGAGCCAAAGGTTCCTAAGTGGCCGCCTTTCGGGGCGGGACTTCATGAATCCCGGCGCTTGCGAGGGTAGAGCGTGACGGATCCTGACTTCCTGCAAAAACTCCCACTCTTGAAAAGAGGGCAGAAGAGACTCGATCTCGGCCCTGGCCCCGAGGACAAGTTTCTCCAAGTCCCCGTGATCCGGGCAATGGTTGGAGGAGGTATGCAGAACGGTCGCTGAAAGGAGTCTTTTACCCGGGGGCGCATAATCGGGCGCCGTATTGGTTAAATCGGTGAAGTGAGTCACGATTCGCTTCCTATTATGGGAGGCAGAAACTGCTGTTGGAAGGACCAAGAGCCCCCCCTCGTAGAGCGGACGATCTCCAGTGAAGTAAAGGGTCGAAACTTCCTTCCAAGGACGGCCCCTTGAATCCCCATTTCCACGCAACCGAAGAGAGGTTTTCTCATCCGTTGCCAAAACAAGGAAATCGAACGGGATGACCTCCCCGCCAGCAAGAATTACAGCCGAGGGAATCTCCCCGTTGAATTGAAGGGAGTCCACCCTGGCCCCGTAGCGCACGGATTCCGATGGGAGGCGTGAAGCCAGTTGCCTTGGAATGGCACCCATGCCCTCTGCGGGAAGCAGGGCCCTACCGAGGGCAAACTTTTTCAGATCATAGCGGAATATGGAAGCGTCACTGCCGAGTTCATCATCAAGAAACACACCTGAAAAAAAAGGTCCCAGAAACTTCTCCATTACGGCCCCATCCAAGCCCAAGCGAGCCAACTCTTCATTGGTCGAGAGTCCCGCCTCCCTTGCCAGATGCGATTCATCAGAACAAAGCAACTGCCTCACGGCGTAACTGCCTAAGATGATTTTTTCACGGAGGGAAAACGAGGGGGAGGCAACCGCCGCAAGCAGAGAAGCGGGGTGGTGGATCGGGTTGAGAAGACGCTCCCACCCCTCCAGGCCAGCCATCAGGGCACCACTCTCAAAATAACACGGCTTCAGCGCCTCAAGATCAAGAAGCCGGCGGGCGGTGGGATACGAATCCAGCAGAACCTGGAATCCATGATCAATCCGATATCCCCCGGGTGTCAGATGCGTCCGGACACGGCCCCCGGGAGCCTGTTCCGCCTCGATCAGCAACCATTCCGCCCCGGCCTCCTGCAAGCGGGTCGCACACGCCAAACCCGCCAAACCGGCCCCGACAATGACAACTCTGCCGGGCGGGCGGGGGAATGAATCGCCAGACTTGGAAAACATCATGAATCACCACAATGAAGAGAGCGACCCAAGTCAAAGGAATATCCCTGACCATAGGGGATCGCCCCCTTGATCGTGTCAGAGAATCACGGGATCGAGCCGCCAGATGTCACGGGCATATTCGGCAATCGTGCGGTCACTCGAGAATTTCCCCATGCGGGCTGTGTTCAGGATCGCCATCTCGGCCCATCGTGACTTGTCGCGGAAAGCGGCATCAACTTTCTCCTGGGCGTTGCTGTAGGATCGGAAGTCCGGCAAACAGAGGAAGGGATCATTGAAAACAAGATTGTCACGAAGCATGTTAAAGATTCCGGGGGACTCATTAGGAGTGAAATAATTGGATCCGACCCAATCCACCACAGCTTTCAACTCCTCGTCAGCGGCGAGGAAGTCATGCGGATTATACCCTTTTTCCCAAAGCGCCTGGACTTCATCGACCGTCATGCCGCAAATGAAGATATTCTCATCGCCAACCTCCTCCTTGATCTCCACGTTGGCACCATCAAGCGTTCCGATGGTAAGGGCGCCATTCAGCGAAAGTTTCATATTCCCGGTCCCGGAAGCCTCCTTGCCAGCCGTCGAGATCTGCTCGGAGAGATCGGCTGCAGGAACGATTTTCTGCGCGAGCGAGACGCGGTAATTCGGAAGAAAGACAACCTTCAGTTTTCCATGGATCCTCTTGTCGGCATTGATCTTGGCACCGACGGAGTTGATCGCCTTGATGATGTTTTTGGCGAGATCGTATCCGGGAGCCGCTTTTGCTCCGAAGATGAAGACTCGGGAAGCCATATCCAGACCAGGATTCTGCAACAGACGCCTGTAGAGAGCTAGTATGTGCAATAGATTCAGATGCTGTCGTTTATACTCGTGAAGCCGCTTGATCTGGACATCAAAGAGTGCTGATGGATCCACCTCGATGCCGCACTCTTGCTTGATGATGGCCGCCAAATCCACCTTGTTGGCATGCTTAACATCCATGAACTCTCTCTGGAATTCAGGATCCTTGGCGAAAGCCTCCAGCCCCCGGAGTTCGTTGAGGTTGCGCTCCCATCCCGATCCAATTTTGGAAGTGATCAACTGACTGAGGCGGGGGTTGCAGCAAAGAAGCCAGCGACGAGGAGTGATTCCGTTGGTCTTGTTATTGAATTTGCCCGGGTAGATCGCATCGAATTCCGGGAAAAGATCCCTCTTGAGAAGCTGGGTGTGCAGCGCCGCAACCCCGTTCACCGAATGACTGCCGACAACCGAAAGATTCGCCATGCGGACCATTTGGGAGTGACCCTCCTCGATGAGGGAAAGTTTGCGGACCATCTCCAAGTTGCCCGGCCACTTTGCCTCCACCTCTTCCAGAAAGAATTTGTTGATCGCAAAAATAATCTGCAGGTGACGCGGCAGAACTTTTTGGAAAAGCCCGACGCTCCATTTTTCAAGTGCTTCGGGTAGGAGTGTGTGGTTCGTGTAGGCAAAGGTTTGGGTAACGATCCCCCAGGCTTTTTTCCAAGGCAGACCGTAGACATCGTGCAGCAGACGTTGCAACTCAACGACGGCAATGGCTGGGTGTGTGTCGTTAAGCTGGATGGCCACCTTCTCCGGAAAATCGTTCCAATCCTCGTTATTCTTACGAAATCGGCGGATGATATCCTTGAGGGAGCAGGCGACGAAGAAATACTGCTGGATCAGACGCAGTTCCTTTCCACTCTCGGTCTTATCGTTTGGATAAAGAACCTTGGAGATTGTCTCACTGGCATTTTTATCGCGGACGGCTTCGTCATAACCGCCACTGTTAAAGGCCTCAAAATTAAAGTCCTCCGCCGCTTTCGACGACCAGAGACGGAGAAAGTTGACTGTGTTTGTGCCGAACCCGGGTACCGGGATGTCATAAGGAATGCCAATGAGTTTCTTGGTATCCGTCCACTTGCGGACATAGTTGCCCAGATCATCGAAGACATTTTCAACCTGTCCGTAGAGTTCGATCTCGGTGGTGTGCTCGGGGCGGACGATCTCCCAAGGCGTGCCGTATTTCATCCAATCGTCGGGAAGCTCCACCTGATAACCGTTTCGGAACTCCTGTTTGAAGAGACCATATTGATAATGGATGCCGTAACCGATCGCGGGCAGGTCGAGCGTTGCCAGGGAATCAAGGAAGCAGGCTGCCAACCTACCGAGTCCTCCGTTACCCAAACCCATGTCATACTCTTCCTCACGGAGTTCGTTGATATCGAGGCCCAGTTCGCCGATCGCCTGCCCCATATTCTGATACACGCCGGCGCTATGAAAACTGCTGATATAGAGACGCCCCATCAGGAACTCCAAGGAGAGGTAGTAGAGCCTCTTCACGTTCCCGTTCCTGTGCTTGGCTTGGGTCGCCATGAGACGCTCGATGACGAGACATTGGACGGCCTTGGAGGTGGCCATCCACCAGTCCCCCTTCGAGGCGGTCAGGGGATCCCTGGCCAGGCTGAAGTTCAGCTGATTGATGATCAGGGCCTTAAGCCCCTGAACCGATGTGTCGAGGTTGGAGTGAAATTCCGAGGATTGTGTCATTGGAGATAAAATTGATGGGGCAAAGCTAGTGGAAAATCCAGTGGAGTAGGAATGAAATCCCCACCACAGAAATCCGTTTACTATAGCACTTCTCATGAATGATGAAGCAAAACCCGTTCCAAGATACCATTCACTCCTAATGAACCCATCCGTGACGGAACTTGGATTGCGGAAATCCCTCAGGTAGAATGATGGATACTATGAAGTATCGTTCCCTGCTTGGATCTGATTTAAAAATCAGTGAAATCGGTTTTGGCCTCTGGACTGTCTCGACCGGTTGGTGGGGTAACTACACGGATGATGAGGCGGTGGTGTTGATGCGACTTGCGCTCGATCATGGAATGAATCTCTTCGACGCCGCCGACACCTACGGCAATGGACGCAGCGAGGAACTTCTGGCCAAGGCCTTCCCGGGTAGCGAGCGTGACAAGGTCGTGATCGCCACCAAGGTGGGATACGATTTCGTGAACCATGGAGACGGGCGGCGCGGTCAAAAGGAAATCCCCCAGAATTTCTCTCCGGAGGCTATCAGGAGTGCGGTCGAGTCAGCACTCAGTCGCCTCAATACCGATCATATCGACATCCTTCAACTCCACAATATCCGCGAGGATCAGGTCCATGATGACGACCTGTGGGAGGTGATGGAGGATCTTCGCAAGGAGGGTAAGTTCCGGCACGGCGGGATCGCCCTTGGACCCGCGATCGGATGGCTCGGGGAGGGCGGATCGGCCATAGCCAAACGTAAACCTGAGATCGTGCAGCACATCTACAATCTTCTGGAACAGCACCCCGGTTGCGATCTTCACAAGATTGCTGAGGCCACGGGAGCCCCCACCAGGTTTTTGATCCGAGTCCCCCACTCCTCCGGAATGCTTGAGGGAAAATACACTGCCGAGACGGTCTTTCCTCCCAATGATCACAGGAACCACCGCCCCAAAAGCTGGCTTCTCAATGGGGTGAAGAAAATCGAGCAACTGCGTTTCCTCGAGAGGGCCGACCGCACGATGGGACAGGCCGCGATGCAGTGGCTGCTGGAAGACACCAAGACGCTTTCCGTCCTGCCGAATATTTACTCGGCGGAACAGATCAGGGAATTTTCCGCCACCTCGGAGTGCCCCCTGCTTGAGAGAGCCGAGTTGGAGAGAATCAAAGAACTCGTCTCCGCTCATTTCGGACTCGAACCCGAAGAGACCAAGCACAAGGGTGATATGCCGTTACCTGCCGAACTGGTGACGATGATCTCCGATTCGGAGAAAGAATGAGTGATAACGCAGACAGCTTCCCGAAGAAGGGTTCAACCGACGGGTTGACTCATCCATTGAACCGCCCTTATCAACGTCCGGAGGTGTATCTCTTCGATTTTGACGGGACGATTGCGGATACAAGGAGTGTCGCTCATTGCATCCTGAATGACATGGCCCGGGAGTATGGTTTCAAGGAACTGCCCTTGGAACATCTGGAAGCCGCCCGCGACATGGGAACAAGGGAGTTCATCCGACACCTAGGAATCAGTAACTGGCGGGTTCCCTCGATTGCAAGAAGGGGGCTTCAACTTCTTCATGAACGCATCGATCAGGTAAACCCCATCATCGGCATGCCAGAGGTCCTCTCAACCCTTCACGGACAAGGTCACCGCATCGGGATCCTGACCTCGAATTCCGAAACCAATGTCACCGAGTTTCTACGCCGTAACAACCTCCCCTACTTTCATTTCGTGAGGACCTCTTCAAAGCTTTTTGGCAAGAGCCGGGAGATGAAGAAAATCCTGCGCGCTGAGAAGGTCGCCCCGGAGGCTGTTCTCTATGTCGGGGATGAGACAAGGGACATCGAGGCAGCTCGCGAAACCGGGCTTCGTATGGCGGCAGTCACCTGGGGATACAACTCCCCCGGCGCGCTGGCAGCCCTCAACCCACACCATCTTATCGGATCCCCACAGGAACTCCTTGATCTCGGAAAGGAGCAACGATGAAAACTGCAGCAGCAGCACGCCTTCGTCTCGACCAACACCTGCACGAGTCCGGACACTTCGACTCCCGTGAAAAAGCACAGAGAGCAATCCTTGCGGGGCAGGTAACCGTCGCCGGTCAGATCGCCGACAAGCCCGGCACCAAGGTAAGCCCTCAAAGCGAAATCCTCATCACCGGACGGGATCGATATGTCGGACGGGGAGGGCATAAACTCGAGGGGGCCATCTCCGGTTTCGGAATTGATCCCACGGGGCTGTCATGCCTTGATCTGGGCTCCTCAACGGGAGGATTCACTGACTGCCTTCTCCAGCATTGGGCGGCTCACGTCACGGCCGTCGATGTCGGGCGCGGTCAACTTGCCTGGTCTCTGCGACAGGATCCGAGGGTCGAGGTCCGCGAGGGGATCAACGCCCGTTACCTGATATCCTCGGATTTTGACCGCCGTTTTGACCTGATTGTCGGCGATCTCAGCTTTATTTCATTGACGAAAATCCTGCCTGCAGCCTTTGAGTTACTGAATCAAAACGGCTCCATGATTGTTCTCATCAAGCCACAATTCGAACTTTCCCGCGCCGATATCGGCAAGGGAGGGATCGTTCGTGATACGGAGGCCCGGCTTCGAGCGGTCGAATCAATCCGCTCCTGGGTGCTCGGGGCCGGACACCGATTCGACCGAGTCATGGAGTCCCCACTTCCGGGCACCTCGGGAAACATCGAGTTCCTTGCTCTTCTCAAGCGCGGCGATTCAACCTCCCCCCTGCCGGAATGACCATCGGACTCATTGCACATGCCGGCAAGGAAGGCGCCCGTGAATTGGTGGAAAAAATCACCTCCGAATTGGATCGGAGAAAAGCCCCCTTTCTCATGGAGAGGCAAACAGCCACCTTGGTTGGAAAGATTTCACCACTCGATGAGTCGGGGGTTGCAGAACAATGCGACCTCATGATCGTCATGGGTGGCGATGGGAGCATCCTGAGGGCCTTGCACCGTTCGGGTGGAACGATACGGCCTATCCTTGGAATCAATATCGGGTCCTTGGGATTCCTCACATGCCTTGGATCGGAAGAATACCAACGAGCCGTGGACTCAGCCCTTTCGGGGAATTATCTTCTGAGCCAGCGAAGCCTGCTCGATGTCGCAATTTCGGGACCCGAAGGTGTCGTTCCCCTTGAACGGGCGCTCAACGAGGTGACGATCAGTCGGGGGGAACGCTCCCAGTTGGTAAAGTTGCTGGCTTCCGTGGAGGGAGATCCTCTCACGGAATACCATGCCGACGGCCTCATTGTCGCAACTCCGACGGGATCGACCGCCTACTCGTTGGCGGCAGGAGGTCCGATCCTGATGCCTGACAGCGGGGCCTTGGTCATCACTCCCGTTTGTCCTCATGTTCTCAGCAACCGATCGCTGGTTATCTCTGACAAAAGAGAGGTCGTTATCGGGTCGGTAGGGGCCCAGGAGGTTTTTGTCAGCGTTGACGGACGCCCTCCGCACGCCCTATCCCCCTCTCAACATGTCCGGATGAAACTCTCGCCGATGTCCCTTCCCCTCGTCATGATGCCGGACACAAGTTTCCCTGATATTCTCAGACAGAAGCTCAAGTGGTCGGGCAGTAACGTTTAAAGTGCATCATGAGAACCCTTTCTGAATCCCTCCTACCCAAGGATACCCATCTCAAACTCAAAGGTTCCAACCCGGGAGATATTCTTGAAGAACTTCTGATGCCATTACGACAAGACTCCAGGGTTCGAGATTGGGAAGGTTTCCGGTCGTCGATCATCGCAACCCCTCCTGCAGTCTCTCCAGGCGAGAACTCCTGCTCGATGACCTTGCACCATAGTCGCTCGGACACCGTCACCTCCCTGGTTTTGGCTGTTGGCAGATCACAATCAGAATCGAAATCCCACTTGTATTTTGTTGCTGGAATTCCCAGCGCATTGAATCCGGAATACCTGCGTGTTTTAGGTGCCATCTCCCGAGTCTGCCAGGAATCAGAATCGATCAAGGAGCTTTTGGAGGTTCTCACTCATGCTGAATTTATCTCCTGTCTCGAAAAGGGGTGCAGTCAATGACTCCATCCAAAACTGCCGTCACCTCCCCTCCTTCGGATAACCAAGCACTCTTGGAAGTGAGGGATCTGAAGGTTCACTTTCCAGTATGCTCAGGACTTTTCAGGCGAAAGACCGATAGCTTCAAGGCTGTGGACGGCGTCAGTTTCACGGTGCCATCGGGAAAAACAGTCGGCTTGGTCGGCGAGAGCGGAAGTGGCAAAACGACCATCGGCCGGACACTGGTCAAATTGATTCCACAGACCTCAGGCCAGGCCTTTTGGAAGGGAAGCGAGATACTCTCCATGAGTGAAAAGCAGTTCCGGCCGCTTCGCAGAAAGATTCAATATATTTTTCAGGATCCCTTCGGTTCGCTGAACCCGCGAATGACCGTCGGTCAAATCATTGGTGAAGCCCTGGCAATTCATTTTCCGCAACTCGACAAGTCCCAGCGTTCCGATCGCGTTGAAAGCCTCCTGAAACGCGTCGGTCTGAGGAGCGACATGACACACCGTCACCCTCATGAATTCAGCGGGGGCCAACGCCAACGTATCGGCATTGCCAGAGCACTTGCCGTGGAGCCCGAATTCCTCATCTGCGACGAACCGGTCAGCGCCCTTGATGTCAGCGTGCAGGCCCAGATCGTGAACCTCCTTCAGGATCTTCAGGAAGAACTCGGACTGGCGCTTCTTTTCATCGCTCATGATCTAGCCGTCGTGGAGCATATCAGCGACATGGTGCTTGTCCTACACAGGGGTAAAATCGTGGAGTCTGGGAACTCCCGTGATGTGCTTGAGCACCCGCGAGATCCCTACACCCGTGATCTCTTGGCCGCAGTCCCCCGGTTGGAGGAGGAGGCACGCCCATGAACACTCTCATGCTCTTGCGCAAGTTTCGTGCAATGAACAAGCTCCTGTTAATCCTCACCATAGCCCTGGGTCTATTCGGGATATACGCCATCTACAGCGCGACCTGGATGCGTGACACTCCGTTCTGGACGGGTCAGATCCGCTGGATGCTGATTTGCTTTCCAGTGTTCTTCCTGATTTCCTTCGCGGATTACCGCTGGGTTCGGATGGGAGCCATCCCCATCTACATTTTCAGCGTGATCCTGCTGATTCTTGTTTTTTTTATCGGGGTAAAAGTCTTTGGAGCCAGAAGTTGGCTCAACCTTGGGTTCGGAAACTTCCAACCCTCCCAGTTGGCGATTTTCGGAGGTGTCTTGATCTTCGCAGTCTTTCTGAATGCTTCGGCACAGATGAATCCTGTCCTGCGAATCCTGGTCTGCCTTGCATTAACGGCGGTTCCCTGTGTGCTTATCCTCATCCAACCCTACTTGGGCGGGACCCTTGTGTGGTTACCTGTGCTCTTCGCCATGCTCTTTGTCGCGGGTGTCCAGGTCCGTTATCTGGTGACTCTGTTTCTACTCGGAGTCGCCATGATCCCGCTTGTGGTCAACTTTGGCCTGAAACCGTATCAGAAAGATCGCATCCTGATCTTTCTGGATCCATCACTTGATCCACGAGGGGCAGGATGGACCATCAACCAGTCCCTGAATGCGATCGGCAGTGCTGGGTTTTGGGGCAAGGGATTCAAGGCCCACAACACGCTGAATGAACTTGGCTATCTCCCCAGCACCATCGTGCACACCGATTTTATCTTCTCGGTCTTCGGGGAACAGCACGGTTTCATCGGAACTATTCTCCTGATTAGCACCTTTGCAACCCTGCTTCTGTGCGGGCTTTTTATAGCTTCCCAAGCCCAGGATCAACTGGGTCGACTGCTTGCCGTAGGCATTATCATGCTGCTCTTCACACACATCTTCATGAACATCGGGATGACAGTGGCCGTCACTCCGATCACCGGACTACCACTTCCATTGGTCAGTTATGGCGGATCCTTTCTTCTCATTACCATGGCTTGCCTTGGAATTCTGCAGAGCGTCTGGATTCACAGGAAGTTGGTGTATTAGTTCCTGAAAGGATGAGGGAGGAATAATAAAGGATGAAAAAGGGAGATCAGGAATTCCCCTGTCAGGACATACCAACTTTGAATTTGCTGCGAACATGTCCGGAAAGCACCTAAACCAGACGCCTCCACTGCCGTTGATGGCAAAAACGATTCGATCTTTGCTCTTGTCTTTTGCCTTCATCATTCCTCCTTCATCATTCAATATTTTCTAACCAATGCGCATCCTCTCAGGCATCCAACCAACAGGACTTCCCCACCTCGGGAATTATTTCGGAATGATGAAGCCTGCCATCGAACTGCAGGAGCAAGGTGAAGCCTTCTACTTCATCGCCGACCTCCATGCACTTACCACGGTAAGGGATGCGGAGTCCCTCCGTCGTAATTCCCGCGAAATTGCGATCGACTTCCTTGCCTGTGGACTGGATCCCGAGAAGGCCTGTCTTTTCCGACAGAGTGATATCGCATGCATTCCGGAACTGGCATGGATCCTCTCGACGGTCACTCCCATGGGACTGCTGGAGCGCTGCCATTCTTACAAGGACAAGCTCGCAAAGGGGCTTCATGCATCGCTTGGACTCTTCTCCTACCCGGTCCTGATGGCCGCCGATATCCTTGCCTATGACAGCGATGTGGTTCCGGTGGGCCGGGACCAAAAACAACACCTTGAAGTGACGCGCGACATCGCGGTCAAAATCAATGAACTATATGGGGAGATTTTTAAACTTCCGGAGGCCATGATCCGTGA
>CAIKFI010000035.1 GCA_903826635.1 uncultured Spartobacteria bacterium
GCAGCTTTTAGTTTCACGATCATCGGGATCTTAGCGGCACCCGTGGCAAGCCACATGATTTTTCGGGATCGGTTGATCATCGGATAGGTGAGGGTCATTCGTCGGCGATCCTGATAGAGATGCACCGGATCGGTAAGCGCCACGTCGCGATCGGTGACTTCAAGAACGGGATCGTTCGGAACCAACGATGCGGTATGTCCATCCGGTCCCAGACCGAGGTGTGCCATATCAAGCGTTGGAGGATTTCCACAGATCTCTTGAAGGACTCTCTCATACTCCTTGGCTCCCTCCACGGGATCCGCGGCATTGACCGGCATGGCGTGGATGTTTTCCTTCGGGATCGGGGCATTCCCAAGAAGACTCTCATGGAGATGGGTCAGGTTCCGGTCGGGGTCTCCCTCCGGAGCGATCCGTTCGTCGATCTGGAAGACATGAACCTGGGCCCATGGCACCTCTTCGGATGCGAGATCCTTGAGCATGGCCCAAGGGGTCTTTCCACCGCTGACAGCAAGGGTGAAGACACCACGTGCTGTGACGGCCTCCCGTGCCTGGGTTGCGATCACTCCAGCAGCGGCTTTTGCTACTGCATCATCGTTGGCGAGAACTTTGATATCCATGGGATGAAACATTGAAGGTGATTACTTGTTCGCCCTGTAACGGCGGATCAGGGCATTCGTGGAGCTGTCGTGTTTGAGTTCGGGCTCCGTGGGTGACTCCAGTTCGGGAATGATGTGCTGGGCAAGCTGTTTGCCAAGCTCGACTCCCCATTGGTCGAAGGAGTTAATCCCCCAGATGGATCCCTGCGTGAAAACCGAGTGCTCGTAGAGAGCGACCAGAAGTCCAAGGGTGTGCGGGTCGAGTTTATCTGCCATGATGACATTCGAGGGACGGTTCCCTTCGAAAACACGATGGGGGTTAAGCCAATCGGGGGTGCCCTCGGCCTTCACCTGCTCGGGTGTCTTGCCAAAGGCCAATGCCTCGGCCTGTGCGAAGATATTTGAAATCAGGTAATTGTGGTGATGGCCGAGTGTGTTCAGAGCCTTGTAGAAACCGATGAAATCACATGGGATGAGTCGGGTTCCCTGATGGATGAGCTGGTAGAAGGAGTGCTGGCCATTCGTGCCGGGCTCGCCCCAGTAGATCGGACCCGTGTCAGCCGTCACATGCTCGCCGTCGAGGCGGATCGACTTGCCATTGCTCTCCATGGTGAGTTGCTGGAGGTAGGCTGGGAAGCGCTTGAGATACTGCTCGTAGGGGAGCACTGCGATGCTCTGAGCACCGAAAAAGTCGTTATACCATACTGCCAGCAACCCCAGGAGAACAGGCAGATTCTTATCAAGCGGCGCCGTGCGGAAGTGCTCGTCCATGGCATGGAAGCCGGCAAGGAGGTCGGAGAAGTTCTTAGGCCCGATGGCGATCATGGTCGAGAGACCGATGGCGGAATCCATCGAGTACCGACCACCCACCCAATCCCAGAACCCGAACATATTGGCGGTGTCGATACCGAATTCAGAGACCTTTTCAGCATTTGTAGAGACCGCGACGAAGTGCTTGGCAACAGCCTTCACGTCGCCACCCAACCCTGCAAGCGACCAGTCACGGGCGGTGTGCGCATTGGTCATGGTCTCAAGCGTGGTGAAGGTCTTTGAGGAGATGATAAAGAGTGTCTCGGCGGGATCGAGATCCCGGACGGCTTCGGCGAAATCCGTTCCATCCACGTTCGAGACGAATCGGAACGTCATCTCCCGCTCGCTGTAATGGCGCAACGCCTCGTAGGCCATCACTGGGCCAAGATCAGAACCACCGATGCCGACATTGATGACATTCCTGATCCTCTTGCCGGTGTGCCCCTTCCACTCCCCGCTACGGATACGGTCAGCGAAGACTCCCATCTCCCCGAGCACCTTGTGAACCTCGGGAACGACATCGACCCCATCCACCTTGATGACAGCGTCCTTTGGAGCACGCAGGGCCACATGGAGAACCGCCCGGTTCTCGGTGATGTTGATCTTCTCACCGGAGAACATTTTATCCCGGTGCCCTTCAAGGCCGCACTCCTTGGCGAGTTCGACCAAGAGTTTAAGGGTCTCGTCGGTGACACGGTTCTTGGAGTAATCGAGGAAGATCCCGCAGGCCTCTGCATTGAGCCGTTCTCCGCGCGCGGGGTCTGATGCAAAAAGCTCTTTCAGGGTTGTTTTGGCAATCAGGTCACGATTGGCGGCAAGGGCTTTCCAAGTTGGAAGTTGAGTGGGATTGGACATGACGTGGCGTTTTTTGGGTTCTTAATTGGGGTTGTGAGGAGGGAATATTTAAGGGGCTGGACAACTACCAGAGTTGCCAGCTTTAAGAAGCCAACTAAAATGAAGGACAAATGGCAACTGACAATCCCGTCACGGATCAAAACAGCCTGCAATCTGGCGACAGGATCCGCTTGGTTCGATCGGTTCAGGAAACCTCCTCGGTTGCCACCGAACTCCTTCCCCTGATGTTCCAAGCAGGGGTCGTGAGTTTGGAGGGACCTCTGGGAGCAGGGAAGACTCACTTTGTCAAAGCGACGGCATCCGCCCTTGGCATCAGCGAGGATGTGACCAGTCCCACCTTCACTCTCCTGCAGAGCTATGGTTCCGGTGGAAGGCGTCTTCACCACTCCGACTGGTATCGCTTGGAATCTGCTGCCGAGGTTCTGGCCCTTGGCTTGGAGGAGTATTATGGTGAGGGAGTGATGTTTATTGAATGGGGGGATAAATTCCCCGAGTTACTGCCTCCTAGCGTTTTAAGGATCCAAATCATTCCGCATTCGGACGATTTAAGAAAGATATCCTGGGGCAATCACCGATCTCTAAAATCTTAAGCGGACAAGCTGCCATGAAGATCCTCTCGATCGACTCGTCCACAGGCATATCCTCCGTTGCCTTTGTCATCTGTGGCAATCAAGTGCCTCAGATTTGCTATCTTTGCGACACCCCGCACGCCCGATCGGACTCCTCCACACTCTTTGAGAGTCTGCAGGCCGCCGTGGCTGCTTGCGGAATGCCCGATGCCGTCTGCGTGGGACTGGGTCCAGGATCCTATAACGGTTTGAGAGCAGGCATTGCGGCCGCTCGTGCTTTCGCGACCGCTGGCGGTATTCCACTTCATGCCTACCCCTCGCCCTTGGCCATGGGGTCCCTGGATGTTTCCGAGCGCGGATTCTGGGCTGCTGGTGATGCACGCGGCGGTCATTACTGGTTGGCCGCCATCAAGGAGGGAAACTTCCTTGAAAACCCCGTGCTTTTTTCACCTCAAAAGGCTTTGGAACATTTCGAGACCAGGCCCGGTTTCCCAATCCTCTCTTCAACTCCCCTCGACGGCATCGAGGCCCTCATCATTGCTTTTCCCCAGGCTGTACGTCTTGCCATGATGGCGGAAATAGGAGAACCCTGTGGCGCTACGGAAACCCCCGAACCGCTTTACCTCAAACCCCCCCATATCACGATGCCCCGAGCGTCCCTCCAATGAGAGCGTGTTTCCCGCACCTTGCCCTGTTTCTGCTGCTCGCCGGCATCCCGTGCAGGGGCCAGATGAACACTGGCACGAACGCACCCCTGGATGAGAATCCCAAACCGACTTGGGAGACCCAGAAGCAGGCCAGAACGTTCCAGTTGGGCATCCCTGCCCCGAGGGGACAGATCACGGATCGGAATGGATACCCCTTTGCCCAGAACCGGCTCAGCTACAATCTGGCTCTTCAGTTCCCCTCTCCCCTCAACTGGAGCGACTCCAAGGTCATCTCCTTTGCAAGACAACAAATCACATTCGCCAGAGGCCTGTTGGAGCGCAGGATTTCGATCAGTGATCGGGCGATCCTGAACCATTACCATAACCGCGGTCTTCTCCCCCTGATCCTTCTCGAGGATCTGCAACCCGAGGAACTTGCCATGGCACGTCGGGGGCTCACCAGTTCGCTGGTGCTGCAACAGGTCTACGCACGCTTCTATCCGAATGGGGAACTTGCCTCCCACATCATCGGATACACGGGAAAGGAGGCGCCTCTCTCTGTTCGTCCGATTGAGAACAACGATCTCATCTTCAGCGAAAGCCAGGGTCGCGAGGGAATCGAGCAAGCCTTTGACTACCAACTCAAGGGCCAGCCCGGAAGCCTTCACATCACTTACGATGCCGATGGTAAGAAAACATCCGAACGGATCGTCCAACAGCCGGTACCCGGGGACAATGTCATCACAACCCTTGACCAGAACCTTCAACGTATCTGTGAAAAGGTGCTCAAGGAAAACTGCAAGAGGGGTGCCATCGTCGTGATCGATCCCTGGACCGGAGAGATTCATGCCATGGCCTCCTGGCCCGAATACAATCCAAACCATTTCGTGCCGATCCTGAATCCAGAGATTTACAGGGCACTCAGTGAGGATCCCTCGACTCCCCTGCTACCCAGGGCCTTCCGCTCGGCCTACCCTCCCGGATCGACCTTCAAGACGATTGTCGGTCTCTCGGGCTTCCAGTCCGGTAAGCTCACAGCCAAGGATATCTACAGTGGCCCCACCGCAATCGATATCGGCAACTTCACGTTTCACAACTGGAAAAAAACCGATTCCGGCCGGTTGAATTTTGTCGAGGCCCTGACCCAATCCTGCAACACGTGGTTTATTCAGGCGGGTATCAAGATCGGGGCTCCTAACATTATCCTATGGGCTAACCGAACCGGTCTTGGAAAGAAAACCGGCATCCCCATCAAGGGCGAAATCCAGGGAAATATTCCCAACGATGAATATATGCTGCGGGTTCAGAAACGGAAAATTCTCAAAGGCGACGTGGCCAACATGAGCATTGGACAGGGTGACATCGTGATCACTCCGCTCCAGATGGCGCAGGCCTACGGAGTCATTGCAACCGGCGGTCAGTTTCACCAGACACGTCTCGTCAAACAGATCCAGGGACTTGATAACAAGGTTCTGTCAGCATATCCCGACCGCTTGCGCGATGATCTGAAAATCAAGCCCGAGGATATGGAGACCCTGCGCAAGGCACTCATCGCAGTCACCGAGGACGGCCAGGGAACCGCCCATCACGCGCAGGTCAAGGGAACCACCGTTGCTGGAAAAACAGGAACCGCCCAATGGGGGCCCACAAGCAAACAACGCACCGCAGCTTGGTTTGCGGGATTTGTCCCTGCAGAGCATCCCCAGTATGCATTTGCCGCAGTCTATGAGGGGGAACCGGGTGACAATACCATCCACGGAGGAAGCCACGCCGCACCACTTATTGGAAAAGTGCTCCAGGAGGTCTATGGGATCAAGGATTCCAAAGAGGAAAAAGAGAAAACGCAAGCTCCCAACAGTAACGACAATCCAACAAACTCAACCGATCAGACCGACTCCACGATGAAGCCCAATCAGGAACCTGTGGATCAGTCGAACTGATTCATTACGAAGCCGAGAGTCTAAGGACGATTGTCGAGCGGATTTAGTGACGTGATCTCCCAGCAACACGAAGCAAGTTGCACAGCCGATTCAGAATCCCCTTGGCCATCTGCGAGGGAATAAGGTGGCGGGATTTCGAGACGGGGTATTTTGAAGCAAGATCCGAGGATCGCTTCAAAGCGGCCCATTGCCAGAGGTCATCACTGGGACGGATGGTCGTTTTGGTGGCTGTTTTCATCGTGTGTTTTGTGGAGTTCTATCGTTGGGGATTGCTTCGGATAAGAGCCCGGAAAACTCCCTGGATGATCAGTTCACGGGCGGGGATGAGATCCGGGTAGAGCGGGTTCTCCGCCCGGAGAAAGGGAGTGCCTCCCTCGACGAGAAAGCGCTTCAGCGTGACGTCTCCATCAATCAGTGCTGCCACGATGTCCCGGTGCCTGGGTTCGGTGTATTCCAGGATGACGACATCACGGTCCAGAATCCCGGCTCCTATCATCGAATCCCCCCTCACCTCGAGTGCAAAAGTCCTCGCATTCCTAGGAAGTCGGATCGTTTCGGGATCCACCGAGAGACACCTTTCCGAATCCTGCTCCTGCCCCTCCGGGATCCCCGCAGGGATCATTCCGTAAACCGGCACCTCCAGCAATTGGGGCCTGGGCCTGAAATCCGGTAGCACAATATTCCGCGACCGTCCCGATTCCCTGCGAATGGCACCTTTTTTTTCCATCAGATCAAGGTGACTCGCTACGGTCGCCGGAGAACTGAACCCAAAACGACCCATAATCTCCCTCACCGAGGGAATCCGTCCGCATTCCTCCGTAGATTCGCGGATATACGAGATAATTTCAGTCTGGCGTTTTGTTAAATTCATATACCGTACATTTGTTCGGTATATGAATCCAAGGAAGATCTCAAGAGGTTTTTTTAATTTTACCTCCAAACAGGAGGTCAACACTCCAAAAACGAACCCCTTCCCTCATGAAGGGACGCTCAAAAAATGCAAGCAGGGCTACTTGCGAGAGAACCGAGCCTTACTTATTAAGACCTGCTTGCTCCGCCAACCCCTCGATCGGATTAAAGTCTGACGCATGATACGAACTCCTCACAAGCGGTCCGCTAGCCACATGAGTGAAACCCTTCTTCCGGGCGATTTCCCCATAAAGGTTGAAGGTTTCCGGGGTGATATATTCCACGACCGGTAGATGCTGGGGACTTGGACGGAGATACTGTCCCATGGTGAGCACGCTCACATTGGCCTCGCGCAGGTCATCCATCGCCTGGAAGATCTCGTTCTCAAGTTCGCCGAGACCGAGCATGATGCCGCTCTTAGTGACCATCCTGAGTCCCTTAGTTTCTCCAAGCTCGCGGGCTCTTTTCAGGAAGTCGAGCGAGAGGCGGTATTTGGCCCGGGAACGCACCAGCGGTGTGAGGCGCTCAACCGTCTCCAGGTTGTGGTTGAAAATATGCGGGGCGGCATCGATCACCGTCTGTAGGGAAGATTCCTTGCCGTTAAAGTCGGGTGTCAGAATCTCGATGATAATCGAGGCATCCATGTCGCGGATGGCTTGAATCGTACGGGCAAAGTGTTCGGCCCCACCGTCCGGGATGTCGTCCCGTGCAACGGCCGTGATGACGACATGCTTGAGCTTCATCCGGCGGACCGCTTCGGCAACACGTTCCGGTTCGTCGTGTTCGAGAGGGAACGGCTTGGCTGTATCGACCGCGCAGAATCCGCAGGCCCGCGTGCACCGATCCCCGGCAATCATCATGGTGGCCGTGCCACCGCTCCAACACTCCCATCTGTTGGGGCACTGGGCGCTCTCGCAAACCGTGTGAAGACGCAGATCGGAGATCATCGCCTTGGTGGAAAAAAAGACGGGGTTCGAGGGCAGGCGAACCTTGATCCAATCCGGCTTCCGCTCCTGATGGAGTGTGGGGTCAATCTTTGGAGTAGCCATGGGAGAAAAGTATGAATGCTAAAAGCTCAAGGATGAAGCATGAAAGCGGAGAAAAATCATAACTCTCCCCTTGCTAAAAAACCATAGCTGCCCGGCGGTATAAAAAATTGGATCTTATTTTCCTCCCAAGGGGCTGACCGCGATTCGGGCCACTTCCGCCGGAATCCCATGCAACTGAAGCATTCGCAAAGCCTCCTCGCGGTCGGCCCAATCGAAAGGGCTTCGGCAGACAAGGGCCCACTGGCTCAGCATGCCGTGATTGATTCGGTCCAGCCGAGGTCTGATCTCCGTGGCAAGATCGATCGGTTTCATCGTCGGAACCCCTACCCCCGACCGCCATCCGGCAATTAATTCCTCCTGAAAACGCCGTGAGGCGGCAATCTGGGGAACGAATAATCTACTCACCTCCGAGGAGGAGAGTCCCTCCTTCAATCCGGAAGCTTTCAAATCCGTAAGCATCCGAGCTTCTCGGGCAGGGTCGGCAACCGGAATACCAACCCTGCATTTATACCAGGCCACCTCACGCGATAACTGGAGTCTCTGAATCATGAGGGTCACCAGCGGATTGAGCCTGTCGTCAACTGAGGCAGCTGCACGATCCGGGAAAGCCGCACTCAGAAAACCCAAAGCCAGGCTAATGCAAAGCAGATGGAACCGATGAGAAACCATAAGATCAACGTCGTCCGTAGACCCCACGGTTAGCAAGAGCACGGTGAAGGGTTATCTGATCAGCCTGCTCGACCCCACCGCCGGCCGGCAGACCCTGGGCAATGCGTGTGACATGAACACCGGTAGGAGCAAGCATTTCGGCAAGGTAGTGGGAGGTTGCCTCCCCCTCGACATCCACGCCCAACGCCAGGATGACCTCCGAGGGACGCTCCTCACCCACCCTTTCGATCAATTCGGCAATCCGGAGTTGCTCGGGCCCGATACCATCCAAAGGGGAGAGTTTTCCACCGAGCGCGTGATATCGCCCACGAAAGACTCCCGTCCGCTCAAGCGGGAGGATGTCCGTCGGAGATTCAACGATGCAGAGTTCACGCCCCGCCCTCCCTTCATCCAAGCAAAGAAGGCACTCCTCCTGTTCGGCAAAAAAACCGCATAACCTGCAGGTTCCGAGAATTTCAGAGGCTCTGGAAATTGCAGAGACAAGCTGCTCAGACTTCGCATCACGGGAGCGAAGGACCCACAGAGCGATCCGCTCGGCACTTCGGGGACCGATGCCCGGAAGACGGCGAAACTGCCTGACCAGTTCACGAAAGGAGTCGGGGTAGTCAAATGCCATGGGATCGGAAGGCTGTTAGCGGTTTAGGCTGAAAGTTGTTCGGTCGGAATACAAGGAGCGGAACAAAGGATGGAATTCATGATGTCTTTTGTCCTTACAGTCTAAATGTCTTCAGCCTAAAAGCCTTGTCCCTCAAACTGCCCCCGTCAGCACTGCCTGCTCCGGACTACGCTCATCATCACCCCGACGGGCACGCTCAACCCGCTCCAGGTAGTGGTCAAGAACCATGTCGGGAATGCCGGGGATGCGGGCTGAGGAAAAAGCCCTGATCGCCTCCTCCCACTTGCGTTCACGGAAGAAAATGACCCCCTTCCAGAAATGGTCGCGACTTCGCTCCCGTTCCGGGGAAAGGGAATTCTTTGCAGCAAGGAATTCATACAACTCGACCCTCCTGCGACTCCCGGCCCGCTGAAGCAGATCAATTGGACGCCCCTCCAACTTGTCGGAGGCAAGTTCATACGTGGTGGGTCCGCTCAGAATCCTGCACCCATACTGCGCACAAGCCGCCGAAAGGTGATGGGCAAACTCCACCACCGGACCCGAGACACTGTAACGCCCCATACGGGCACCACCGTAGGCGGCTGCAATCATCCCGCCGGAATTCAGACCGATCCGGAAATCGAGCCGTTTCTGCCAAAGGGAATCGCACGCTCGGTTGAGCTCCTCCAACCGGGAGACGAGATCCAGCGAGGCGCGGGCCGCCTTGCTGGCGTGATTCGAAGTCCCGTCCACAGGAAGCGGAACGCCGAAGATCACTCTCAGGCTCTCCCCAGAACATTCGTCAAGGTAGCCACCCACATCAACCAGGAAGTCGGATGCCGTGCGGAGGTAGAGATTCATCAGAGCGACATAATCGGAAGGACTCAGCGTCTCCATGAGGTCGACATGATTGTGAACCGTGCAGACAAGAACGGAGGCCTCGAGCAACTCTCCCGGAAAATCAATCCGCAGACCGCTATCCACAAGGCGCCTGAACACATCCGCGCGCAGACGGTTACCGAACAATCTCCTCAACACCGGTTCACGTGCCCCCGCATCGGTTTTTTCAAAAATCAGCAAGGTTGCGAATGCGACCAGAACGGCACAAATCCCCGGAACCGGTGAGAAAAACAGACCGTAGAGGCCAGCCACCAGGGAGGCACCCAACAGGAGAATCACGCTTGCGATGACGATCGAGACCGTCTCACGTCGCGACGACTGGAGGGCGATCCAAATTAGCGAGACCTCCAGAACCAGCGAAGAACCCAGCAGCAGACCACTTCCCGCAACGGAGAACTGAGGTTGAATTTGAATCAATCCCTTCCAAAAGGCACCCAACCCCTCAAGTCCTCCCGAAAAAAAGAGGATGAAAAAGAGGAAGGACGTCAGGACCGCAAGAATTAGAGTGGATTTGATCAACCTCATTGAGGACGCGGTTGTTTGCGGTAGAAGAGAGAGCAATTCACAGCCTAGAGGGTTTCACCAAGCAGGACGGGAATCAAGAGTTCTGGAGCGGTTGATGACGACATCAATTGACCATGATCCCTTAAGGCCCCATTCTTTAGGATCCCATCCTTTGACATCAGAACACTCCCCACCAGTCAGCACCCGACCACACAATGACCTTGCCTGCAGTCCATGAAATCACCGCCACGGAAGAGGATCGACGCCAGAGACTCGACATGGTACTGGTAAGGAGTTTACCTCAACTCTCCCGTTCCAAGATCCAAGCCCTTGTGAAAGCGGGGCGGGTAACCCTGAACGGAGCCCCGGTTCGCAGCAGCGATGAAGTGCAGGCTGGCGATGTCTACCGCGTTGAGGAGGAGGCTTACAAGCCACCTGCCGGAGCACATCCCGAGGATATTCCCCTGCACATCCTTTTCGAGGATGACGACCTGCTTGTCGTCAACAAACCGGCCGGTATGGTCGTTCACATCGGGGCAGGCCACGAGGAGGGGACCCTTGTGAATGCCCTGCTCCATCATGGAGGAACCCTATCGGCGGGATCAGAAGAGCATCGACCTGGGATTGTTCACAGGCTCGATAAGGAAACATCGGGGTGCATCGTGGTGGCCAAGAATGATAGGACGCATGCATCGCTGTCCCAGGCTTTTGCCGACAGAAGGGTGAAAAAAACCTATCTTGCCATCATTCGAGGACGCCCCCGTCATGTGAAAGGGAGCATTGATCTGGCCATCGGGCGTCACCCTGTCCAACGACAGAAAATGACTCCGCGAAGACCCCCCTCGGGAAGGGAGGCGCTGACGGAATACGAACTCCTGGCAACCCGTGATGGGTGGACACTCATTGCCTGCATGCCCCACACGGGTCGCACTCATCAGATCCGGGTACATCTGCAGCATCTCGGACACCCCATTGCGGGCGATCCTCTCTACGGTAAGCGTGACAGCTTCAAACGCCATCTGCTGCATGCCTGGAGGCTGGAGTTCGTCCATCCGGTCACAGCGGAAACCCTGATCTTTGAGGCGCCGCTGCCGGAGGATTTTGGACTCGTTCCCCTCCCCCCTCCGAAGGCAAGCTTGCGACCATGAGTTCAGAATCGGAAGATTTTCAGGCAGCGCTCGAGACGGCCCTTCCGATCCTAAGGGGGATGAAGAAAAGTCTCCGCCGTTCCCCAAAGGCCACCCAGACGAGTCTCCAGCGACTTCAGGCGATCCTACCCTCCACATTCGAGAAAACGGGAACGGAGCATTCCTTGACGCAGACACCTGAGATTGCCTCACCGAGGATACCGGTCAATGGAGATGACGGACGGTTGGCCAAGTTGGAGCGACTCAAAAAAGATATTCTCGGTTGCACCCGCTGCCCCAATCTGGTTGCGAGTAGAACCCAGGTGGTCTACGGCATCGGCAATCCTTTCGCCGAGTTGCTTTTCGTCGGTGAGGCGCCGGGCGAGGAGGAGGATCTCAAAGGGGAACCTTTCATTGGCAAGGCAGGTCAACTGTTGACCAAGATCATCGGAGCGATGGAATATTCGAGGGAGGAGATTTTCATCGCCAATGTCCTGAAATGCCGCCCCGATATGCCGGCAGGGGAGTCCGGAAACAGGAAACCTAAACCCTCCGAGATGGCCACCTGCCTACCTTGGCTCAAACAACAGATCGAACTCATCAAACCAAAAGTCATCGTGGCCCTCGGCCTCACCGCCGTGGAGGGTCTCCTTGGGGAACCCATAACCATGAGGGATGTCAGGGGTAAGTGGCTCGACTATTCCGGAGTTCCGCTGATGCCCACGTATCATCCGGCCTATCTGCTCAGGAACCAGACACTCTCCGAAAAACGGAAAGTCTGGGAAGATATGCTTCTTGTTCTGGAGAAACTGGAGAGACCGATCAGCGAGAAACAGCGTTCCTATTTCCTTGAGAAAGCTTCATGAGGCCTCTCCCGTTTCCCTGACGTTAATCCAACCGTCAACTTTCGTGGCAATCCCTCAGGCTCGATCAGCGAAACCCCGAAAAGCCCCCCGCCTCCACTCCTGCGGAGGTGTTCCCGAAAGGATCTGGCGATCTCTCCTGCACTGGCTCGTCATCACCGGCGGTCGCTTGTTATTTCTCCTGACCTGCAGGGTTCGGGTGGTCGAAATGGCTCAGGTTCCCCGTCGGGGAGGGTTGATCATGGCCTCCAATCATATCAGCCACTTCGACCCATCGGTCATCAGTGGATTTTTTCCGCGCCGGATCGACTGGCTGGCGATGGAGGAAATCTTCCGCACGTATTGGTCCAAGCATCTCTTCACTTGGCTGAATTGCATACCGGTGAACCGTGATGGTTCCGACCGGAACGCTCTTCGCCACGCCCTTCAACGACTTGCTGAGCATCGTGTCATCGGTATTTTTCCCGAAGGCGGATTGAGAACCGGGGAGTGGTCGATTCTCAATGGCGCACCGATGAAACCAGGACTCGCCGCCTTGAGCATGCATTCTGGGATCCCCGTGATACCGTGCGTCCTGATAGGAAGCGACCGTCTTTATAAACCAAGCAACTGGCTGTGGCGCACAAACATCTACCTTCTTATCGGTGAAGCCGTGGAACCCCCCAAGGAGGACGCCACGCAACCCGGATCCAAGGAACGCTTTTTCACGGAACTTGCAAACTCCTTCACCTTGATGAAAGAAGAGGCCGTCGAGCGCTTCGGATTGACTGCCGAGGATTTACCTCAGACTCCTCAACACAGGAAAGGAGAGCACCCATGATCAGCTTGCTCAACAGGGTGACGCATGCGGGCATGGACGCCATCATGTGTGCAATGATGAACAGGAACCAATGGCGCCTGCGCCGTCAGGCTGTAAGCCGGGAAAATTTGGATGCATATCTGGAGCAGTGTGAGCATGAAAATCACTCGACCTTTTACGCCACTCCCGATGAAAACAGCTCCCTGAGGACTCCCGAATGGCGACGGGAAGCTAACCTTCTTTCTTGGAACTCTCCGATTCAGGGGCCTCATGAGGAAAATAATACGGCGCGGGCGCTTCTCTTCGAAACAACGAAACCATCGGGGGCACCAACGCTCATCCTGCTTCACGCCCTCATGTCGGCGAATGATTTCGGATACCGCCGCATTGCCCGTCGCTTCAATGCACGAGGATGGAATGTTCTCTTTCCCCACCTCCCCTATCACTACAGCCGAAGACCAAAGGGCTATGGGAACGGCGAACTGGCCATCACCTCCGACCTCATCAGGAATGCGGAGACCCTGAGGCAAGCCGTTATTGAAACCAGGCAGCTTATGGGATGGGCGCGACGCGGGGCCTCCCGCAAAATTGCCATTCTGGCCACGAGTTATGGCGCCTGGATTGCCTCGCTGTGCCTATCCCGTGAAATGACTGATTTCACGATTCTCTTGCAACCGGTGGCCGATGTCCGGCATATCACGTTCGAAAGCCCGGCAAGCTCAATGATGTCCGATTTACTGTTTAATAACAACGTCTTACCGGAGTTGATCGACCGTCACGCCCATCTTAGTTCACCGGTCCGGGTCAAACCCCTGAACTCTCCCGACCGCATCACCATCATTGGTGGAAAATACGATCTCTTGTCTCCTTCAGAAAAACTGAAATCCTTGTGTTCCTCGTGGGGAGGTGCGCGCTATCGGGAGGTTCACCAAGGGCACTTTGGTTACAGTGCCATGAGGTGCGCCTTGGAAGAAACCGAGTATTATATGACACACTCCGCAACCGAGGAACATGGATGACAGTTCCTATTCCCCGATCATACATTCCATTTTCATGAATATTCTGCTCACGCTCGGCCCGACTCAAGAACCGCTGGACGCGATGAGGATCATCAGTAACAGATCCACTGGGCATCTGGGCGCACAACTGGCCCTGAAATTTCTGGAATCCGGATACCACGTCGTGGCCTTGAGAGGCACCGGAGCAACCGCCCCCATCGATTCCTTCCTTGAAAAAGGAGGACGCATCCTTCCCTTCACCACGACCGAGGATCTGAGGATGCTCCTTGAGCAAATTGCCCGACAGGAACGAGTGGATGCGGTTTTTCATCTTGCCGCCGTGAGTGATTTTTTTTTCCCGGCAGGGGGTAGGGGCAAAATTCCAACGGGCGACGGTCCCCTGACCCTTACCCTTGAGACCACCCCAAAACTCCTGCCCATGATGAAGAGATGGTTTCCCAAGGCCTTGATCATCGGATGGAAGTTCGAAGCAAGCAGCGACGGACCATCGGGCGATCATGGGATCCGGAATCTCCACGCCGTTTCAAACAAAAAGAATGCCTTGAAAGCAGCCTCCGCCCAGATCTCAGGATGTGACTCCCATGCCTGCGTGCTGAACGGGCCCTCCTACGGATCGGGATTCGGCGTTCTGGAAAAAGCCGGCACTCTCACCCATCTTGATGACAGGAACGCTCTGTGCGATTTTTTGGTGCACTTGGTTAAGGATCGAGAGTCTGAAGCGCAATAATCGACGTCTTGTTCCTCGTTTAAGGAAGCAGGGATGACCGGAGGCATCCAACCTCATTCCATGGGGGGCATATCCGGCATTCACCTTGCACACCAACAAGCATCATTGAATCATTCAGCGCTTCCCTAGATCAAGAGGGGAGATTAGTCTCTTCGCACAAATGAGCGACGAACTAAACCAATACATTGAGGCAGGTAAAATCACTTCCGCCGCCGCAGAATCCCTTTCCAAACTTTCGCCGGGAACTTTTTGCACTCACCGCAGTTGGGGATTTGGCCAAATCGCCTCATGGGAATTGATCACCGGTCAGATCACGATTGATTTCGTCACCAAGAAGGGACATCAGATGCAACTTCAGTATGCGGCGGAGACCCTCTCTTTCATTCCGTCCGAGCACATTCTTGCTCGGGTCGCAACGGAGGCCTCCGGAGTCAAGGAGCAGGCCTCGTCAGATCCTGTCGGACTAGTACGAGCCATTCTTTCAGATCACGGAGGAGAGGCAACCGCTGATGATATCGCGGCAACTCTTGTTCCTTCTGTCTTTGACGCTCCCGGATTCAAGAAGTGGTTTGACGCGACGAAAAAGAAACTCAAGGCCGACGGCCACTTCCGCATTCCGACAAAAAAAGGGGATCCTATCGTCCTCGAGTCCACATCGCAGAATCCCCATGACCGCCTGATCGAGCAATTCCGTTCCGCCCGCCATCCCAAAGACCAGGTGGCGGCCTTGGATGTCGCCCTCAAGTCTCTCAATGACTTTGCCAAGGATATCGAGCAACTGCGCTCCCTGGCAGACGAGGTGGAGGAAGCCGCCAAACGCGGTGGTAAGATCCACGTGGCTAAGGCGATCGAACTTCTCATCATCCGTGACGAGATTTGCTCGCGACACGAATCCCTCAAACCCTCATCGGAAGCCTCCAGCGTGGGGAGTTTCCTTGCGGACGCCCCCTACAAGCTCACCGAGATCTTCGGAGAAATCCCTGCTTCGAAATACGGTCGTGTGCTAGAGGCATTCCCCGCAGCCTTCCCTGAAGAGTGGGAGGACAAAGCCCTTCGCCTGACCCGCACCTCGGAACCCCGCCTGAGCAGTGAAATCCTCAAACTGTTCGTCACTCAGGAAAAAAGGGAGGTCTTCGCCGAGCACGCCCGCAGAATGATTCGTGAGCGCTCCGCCAGCTCCGATTTTACTCTCTGGCTCTGCAAGGATCGTCAAAAGGCGCTCCCCGAACTTGTGGATGAGGAGCTTTTTTCGGCCATACTCGCAGCGATGGAGGCCGATCTTCACGCGGACATCAAAAGCAAGCGTCTGGAGGAGTTTCTTTTCGAGGATCGTGATTTGGTCGCCGACCTGCTAGGCAAAGCCGAGAATGATTCCGCACGGCTCGCAATCCGTAAGATCATGCTGAGTCCCGTTTTTGCCGATCTTAACCGCCGGTCCCTCCTGGCAAGAGTACTCAAAGTTCATCCAAGTCTGGAGTCCCTAGTCACGAATGACCAGGATGCACCGGTCGAGCGTTCTGAAAGTCTCGTGGTCTCCTGGGCCAGCCTTCAACGTCGCAAGGAAGAGCTTGAGCACATTGAAAAAGTCCTCATCCCGCAGAATATCCGCGACATCGCAACGGCCCGTTCCTACGGCGATCTCCGAGAGAATTTCGAGTTCAAGTCAGCCAAGGAGCAGCAGGCCGTATTGAATCGTCAAAAGGGAGAGCTCGAGCTCATGCTCAATAACGCTCGCGGCACCAATTTTGAGAATGTCGATACGGAACAGGTAGCGATCGGAACGGTGGTCACCGTGGAATCCAAAGAAGGAGGGGCGGCCGAGACCTACAGCATCCTCGGGGCATGGGATGGGGTTCCCGAAAAAGGTTGGGTTTCGTATCAGGCGGCCATCGGTCAGGCTCTTCTAGGAAAAAAGATCACTGACATCGTGGATCTTCCTGCCGACAAAGGGAACCGTTCCGTGAAAATCATTTCGATCGCACCCTTCACGGAAATCGAAGCACTTGGCACAATTGTTGCCTGACAACCTCCAACGTGATAACACCAAATTAACTTTCACCAGCACCTCAACTCATCACTCAGCATAGAACTCATCCAAGCATTCCAGACATGAACGATACAACCATCCTAGCCATCCACGCCCGCGAGATCCTTGATTCACGGGGAAACCCCACGCTTGAAGCTGACGTTCACCTTGCAGGCGGCTCCATCGGTCGTGCAGCCGTTCCAAGCGGAGCATCCACCGGTGAGCACGAGGCGGTTGAGTTACGTGACGGGGTAAAGGGACGCTACCTCGGAAAAGGTGTGGTCAAGGCGGTCAATAACGTGAACTCCCACATCGCTCCGGAGCTTGTCGGATATAATGCCCTCGACCAGATCACGATAGACAAGGTGATGCTTGAACTCGACGGTACGTCCACAAAAAAGAAACTGGGAGCCAATGCTATCCTTGGAGTCTCGATGGCCGTCGCAAGGGCCGCCGCAGCACAGCTTGGCCTCCCCCTCTACAAATACCTCGGAGGGCCCAACGCCAAAGTGTTGCCGGTTCCCATGATGAACATCCTCAACGGAGGGGCCCACTCGGATGCACCGATCGACTTTCAGGAGTTCATGATCATCCCCAAGGGTCTCCCCACCTTTTCAGAAGCCCTTCGTGCAGGTACCGAGGTCTTCCATGCCCTGAAGTCGGTCCTGAAGGATCGCGGACTCTCGACGGCCATCGGCGACGAGGGGGGATTCGCACCGAAACTCAAAGGTGCCGAGGATGCCCTGGATTCCATTTCGCTTGCCGTTGAGAAAGCCGGCTACAAGCTGGGATCGCAGATCGCAATCGCCTTGGATGTTGCCTCGAGCGAATTCTATGATGCAGCCAAGAAGGTCTATGTCTTCAAAAAATCTGATGGAAGCCGCCGCACCGGTGCGGAACTCGTCGCCTACTACAAGAAGCTCTGCTCGAAATATCCCATCATTTCGATCGAGGATGGTTGCGCCGAGAACGATTGGGCCACATGGAAACTCCTCACCGAGGCACTCGGGGATAAGGTGCAGCTTGTGGGTGACGATCTTTTCGTTACCAATGTCGAGTTCCTCCGCAAGGGTATCGAGAAGGGTGTTGCCAACTCCATCCTGGTGAAAGTGAACCAGATCGGGTCACTCACTGAAACCTTCGATACGATCGAACTCGCCAAGGAGAACGGCTACACCTCGGTGATCAGCCACCGCTCCGGAGAAACCGAGGACACCACCATCGCTGACATCGCCGTCGCAACGAATGCAGGACAAATCAAGACCGGCTCACTCTGCCGCACGGATCGCGTCGCCAAATACAATCAGTTGCTACGTATCGAAGAGCAACTTGGTGAAGATGCGGTTTACGGCGGCAAATTTAAGTGGTAGAACGAATTCGATGACAGAAGGCCAGAACATACGCACTTCTCACCCGCATAGACGCTCGGGGGCGACCTTTCTCCCCACGGCGATGCGTGTTGTCACGGGACTCATTGTGTTCTGCACTCTTCTGACGGCAGGTTTCACCTTCTATCCCGAATGGGTGCGGCTCTCGGACATGAAGAGCGACCTGGCCAACGAGAAGTCACGCCTTCTTACTCTTCAAAAAAAGGCTAAGGCGAAAGAGAACGAAGTTCACCTTCTTCAGACCGACAGGGAGTATCTTGAAATGATTGCCCGGGACAAACTCGACATGATGAAGTCGGGGGAAACCATTTTTCGCTTAAGCCCTCCCTCGGGGAGATCCCGTTCCTGATAGCCGAATAGCCTTGGGCCATCGCGGATCCCACGATCCTAGGTTCTTGCTCCTGTTTTAGAATCAACTTTTCACCCGTTTTTTCAAATGTCCGAACTTCTCGACCTTTCTACTTTGGATGCCTCTGCCCTCGCCGAACGACTCGGCGCTCTGCGGAGGTTTCTTTGACTCCCCGGCGCTTGCAGATGAACTCTCGGCCATAGAGGCCAGAATGACGGAACCCGGCTTCTGGGACAGCAGGGAGGCCGCTCAGAAAGACATGGAGCGGGTCTCTCAAATCAAAGCCAAGCTCGGCCCACTCGCCCAACTCGAACAAAGAGTCGAGGATCTCCTCATCCTGAAAGAAATGGCCTTGGAGGAATCCAACGCCGCAGAGAGAACCAAAGCCTCAGAAGAGGTGTGGAAGGAATACCACTCGGTAGCCGGTGAATTGGAAAAATTCGAACTGCGCCAACTTCTCTCCAATGAATTCGATAAGAACGACGCCTTCATCACCATCAATGCTGGTGCCGGCGGTACCGAGTCATGCGACTGGGCCGACATGCTCATGCGCATGTATAAGCGGTGGATTGAGCGGAACGGCTTCACCACAAGCGTCATTGATATCCAGGAAGGGGACGAGGCAGGCATCAAGTCGGTGACTCTGGCCGTGAAGGGGGACTATGCCTTCGGCTATCTTCAGACGGAGCGCGGGGTGCACCGCCTGGTCCGCATCTCCCCGTTTGACTCCGCCAAGAGGCGACACACCTCCTTCGCCAGTCTCGATGTAAACCCTGACATCGAGGATGCCCCTATTCAAATCGATGAGAAGGATATCCGGGTGGATACCTACCGCTCTGGAGGAAAGGGCGGGCAGAATGTCAACAAGGTGGAGACGGCGGTCCGCATGACCCATGTTCCGACAGGCATCGTCGTTGCCTGTCAGGCCGAGCGCAGTCAACTCAAGAACAGGGTCATGGCCCTGCGCATGCTGAAGGTCAAGATTTACCAACTCGAGGCTGACAGGAAACGCGCCGAACTGGATCGTCAGTATAGCGAAAAGGGAGAAATCGCCTGGGGAAGCCAGATCCGATCCTATGTCTTCCAGCCTTACCAGATGGTGAAGGATCATCGCACAGGAGTGCAGACCGGCAATGTGCAGGAAGTCATGGATGGTGATCTGAATGACTTCATCGAGGCAAAACTGCGCGGTGTCACCAAGGGAATGTCCGATTCTGAAAACGACGTGTAGTTGGAATCGAAGGGGCTTTTCGACGACTCATCCGGACTCGAGAAAGATCCCAAAATCAGCACTCGATAGAAACGGGCCAGAGCAATCTTTCTTGCCTAACCTTGCAACCCTTTGAAAATCAAACGAAGACATGATCGCAACCGATGAGCAAACACCATTGAGTAATACCTCCTGTGATCAGGCGGTTGCTCCAATCGGTGTTTTTGATTCGGGGGTTGGGGGACTGACCGTGGTGGCCGCCTTGCAAAGGATGCTCCCCCATGAGCGGATCCTCTACATCGGCGACACCGCCAGAGTTCCCTACGGAGGCAAGAGCGCAGAAACGGTGACCCGCTACAGTCGTGAGATCTCGGATTTCCTCATTGCAGAGCGAGCCAAATTGATCGTCGTCGCATGCAATACGGCATCGGCTCTAGCAGTTCCAACCCTTGCTCCCTCAAGTTCGGTTCCCCTCCTCGGCGTTCTCCAACCGGGAGCCGTTGCGGCGGTCAAATCCACGATCAACAAGAGGATCGGGGTCATCGGAACAAAGGCCACCATCGGGAGCAGTGCCTATGAGAAAGCCATACGTTCGCTGGACAGCGACGTCACAGTTTCCTCGGTAGCCTGTCCCTTACTTGTTCCACTCATCGAAGAGGGACTCTTTGACGATGAGGTCACCGGAATAGTCCTCAGACGCTACTTGGAGCCGATGCTGGCTCAGGGAATTGATACTCTCGTACTTGGTTGCACCCATTACCCGCTCCTGAAGCGAGCCATTCAGAACATCTGCGGCCCCGGGGTGACACTCGTTAACTCGGCTGAAAACTGCGCGCTGGCTGTCAAGGATCTCCTTGCCTCACAAACTGAAGTCGATTCCATCAACCACAACGATCACAGACTGGACATCGTCTTAACGGATTCCTCGGAGGGCTTTCTGAGGGTCGCCGTGAAGTCGCTCAATCTCACGATTGACACCCTGGCCTTCCGCCAGATCGGGAAATAGCGATAACCCTTCAGAACTACTTCCGGAGGAGGAAGAACGAAGTGCAGAGACCCGTCACCCTGGAGAGATACCGAGTGATCAAAGTGCGTTGGGCGGTGATCTCAATTCCAATGAGGAGAAGGACAGTGAGGAGCACTGCGGACTCTGTAAACGGCTGGATCTCATTGCTTCCCGCGAAGTGCTGATCCATGCCCAAGAATATCGAGGATGTAGTATCTCCAATGAAGAAGAGAATGTTGGAATAGGTTGCGTTCTGCCTCGAGCCTGATGGTGAGGCGATCGAGATTCCCCCGCAGCCTGAACCGTTCCATTGTTGGCCACTGCTTTCCTGATTAAAACTCTCTGCAGATCCTCTTGCCCTCAGGCTCCTTCTCCTCTGCTGGCTCCTTTAGCAACTATGGAGCCACGCTCTCGACATACACAAACTTTCCGTTCTTCACCTGAAGCATGACGGCCGGTTTGTTGGGATTGCGATGCTCGTCGAGTGTGATCTTGCCGGTGACTCCAGGAAAGTCCTTGGTAGCGGCAATCGCCTCATTCACCTTTGCCGGATCGGTCGTCCCCGCACGCTTCATGGCATCCGCCAGCAGGCGCAAGGCATCGTAGCCAAGGGCCACCATGGCATCGGGATCCTGATTATATTTCTTACGGTACGCGTCCACAAAAGCAACGATCTCGGGAGCGGTGCTCTGGCTCGAGAAGTGGTTGGAGAAGTAACACCCCTCGACCGCAGCACCACCGACGGCAACCAACTCGGGTGAATCCCATCCATCACCCCCGATGAAGGGAACCGTGATTCCCTGCTGTCTGGCCTGTCTGATGATGAGAGGGGCTTCGGTGTAGTAGGCAGGGAGGAAAATCACCTCGGGATTACCCGACTTGATCGCGGTCAACTGCGCACTGAAATCCTTATCCCCACCGCTGTAGCTCTGCTCTCCGGTGATCACACCTCCCTCCTTGAGAAATTCAGCCTTGAAGCTCTTTGCCAAGCCGAGGCTGTAGTCCTTGGAGACATCTGTGAGGATGGCTGTCTTTGTGGCCCCAAGTTTGCGCGCGAATTTCGCACAGACCGTTCCCTGGAAAGGATCGATGAAACAGACTCTGAAAATGTGGTCGCCCGTCTCGGTGACTTTCTCATTCGTTGAGGCCGGTGTGATCATCGGAATGCCGCTGCGCTGGGCGATCGGCGCCGCTTCAAGAGATCTGCCCGACGCAACCTCTCCGATTAATGCAACCACCTTGTACCGGGAAATCAACTCGCGCACCACCGTGGAGGTCTCTCCGGGCTTTGACTGGTTGTCCTTGGTGATGAGCCGGATCGGTTGTCCAAGCACCCCCCCCGAGGAATTGATCTGCTCAAGAGCCATCTGGACACCCTTGTCGGTGCTCTGTCCAAAAGTGGCCTGTGCCCCGGTCAGGGAGGCGAACTGTCCTACCGGAATTCCTTCCTCTTTTTTCTTGGAACAGGAAAGCGTGCAAATCGAAAAGGCGATCAGCAACGAAATGGGGAGGGCAGTTCCTGTGTGCATGAACGACAATCTAATGAACAAGCCAATGCATGCCAAGGGTAGAAGGGGAAAGAATCTTTGAGATCCCATTCATCACGTCAAACCAGACTGCCGATCTGCGAACGGCGTCCCTCCCTTCTTTTCCCTAAAAGCCTTCCGTCTAGATCCTCTATGACTGTCTTTAGTCTTTCTCTCGTCAATCTTTGCCGATTCTTGGCTGTTTCCTCGGTGGAGCACAATCTCTGCACACTTGCTTACAACTAGGGATTTCTCTCACTCACCCGGTGAAAATCACGAGAAACCGAATAATTCTTCAGAGGGTTGTTGATCTGTCACGGCGGGTGGATTGCTTCCAAAGAGAGGACTCTCGAGCAGAGGCATCCTTGGGTGCTGAAAGTGCGCTCTCTCTTCGATCGTGGCGGCCCGTGTCACAACCTTGATCAAAGCGTGAGAAGACTGAACATCAAGGATTCCGCGAATAACATGATCCTTGGGAACCGAATCCCAAACAAGCCGGCGCGTATCATCCGATCTCTCGGCAAAAGATCCGGCATGGATATCCAGTAGCATCCCTCCCTTCTTCACCCACCAATCCAAGATCTCGTGACGGGCAAAGCCGGCCCACACATGAGAGAGCACGGCGTCTTTTGCACAAGCGGTGATCTTACGACCCGGCTTGAAGATCCTGTTTTGAAACTGGAAAACGGCGCACATCCAATGAATTCCTAAGAAAAATAATCCAGCGATGTTCCCATCTCGCACGAAGCCATCAGGGGGAAAGTGGCGGAAGGGGAGGGATTCGAACCCTCGGTGGGAATAACCCCACGTTCGATTTCGAGTCGAGTGCCTTAAACCGGACTCAGCCACCCTTCCTAAAAAACTGGGAATTGAACCATACCTGCTTGCACTCTGAGGTCAAGATTCCTTAAGGAATCTCTTGCTTCAAATGGGGTCCCTAATCAGAAAAAATCAGCGGGACCACTCCAGAGCACCCTTCTTGATGGCATAGATGTATCCCACCAGAAGAATCGCCGTGAAAGTGACCAGCGTCCAAAGGATGCTGATCCCGTATTGAACAAGAAACTCCCTGTACACAACGGCCCAAGGGTATAGAAAGACGATTTCAATATCAAAAAGGATAAAGAGCATCGCCACGAGGTAGAACTTGACACTAAAGCGTGGTTGGGCACCTGCTACGGGCAACATTCCGCACTCATAAGCCACATCCTTGGCTCCCGTGCGCCTTCCGATCCTTCCCAACAGAAGGCTTCCAACCCAAGTCGTCAGGGCAAACCCA
>CAIKFI010000036.1 GCA_903826635.1 uncultured Spartobacteria bacterium
ATCCCCCCCTTTCTTCGTTTCTCTACTACACTTATACGGCAACCAATGGCCTGGTTTACAGTCAATACGTAAGCCCATATCCTGCTACCATTACCTATGGATCACAAACAAATGTGCAGGCCTACTTAACCTGTTTGGATGTCAATAATCCAACTTCTGTGGGTGCGACCTACACAGGAACATGGCAGACCAACACGGCAGCATATACGACGGCCCTTAAAGAGGCATCTTGGCTAACGGACAAGCTTTACGGTCTGACACCGCAAAATGTTACAAATCTGAATGCGATAGGGCCAATTTCACTAGCCATCTGGTATGTGATGTTACCCTCCTCCACACAACCAACGCCTGCCATTAACATTAATGCTGAGGCCCTGACTTTGGTTAATCAGGCATCCAACGCTGTCGCTAATGGCTATGTTGCCGACATCATCTATTTCAGCCCTTCAAATTCAGCCTCCCAGAGGTTCATGCTCAATCCGCCATCAACTCTCGCAGTTCCCGAACCCTCCCAAGTTGCCGCTTCCCTACTCCTTGTGAGTGGCATTGCTGGATACGTCTTTTTTCACCGCAAAAAAAACCTGATTGCTTAATCAATTTTAGTTTTCAAAGAAGACCCATCCTCTGAGAGAGGGTGGGTTTTTTGTTGCCCCCCACCGGGAAAAAAGCCCGACGGAGATTCCCGTCTATCATAGGCCGGTGATGATGGTGCTGAGGTTCACTTCCTCTTTATGCTTCAAGAATGCTCCGAGCTTGCTTGCCATTACTTCCGAGTTGAATCCATTACAGTCGGATCCATGCTTCTCTAAATACTTGACCTCGGGCTCTACTCGATAAGGTTTGGGTCCCCAATCAGTTTCCCCACCCCGAATCGTTGGGAACTCGAGCATAGGGAAGGATGCCAAAGATCTGGTCTCTTGAATACTCAGGGATCTTAGTGAGCTTACCCCGAAGAATTGGCCAGAGGTTGCGTTGAGGATTTGTTCCCAAGGGAACCCATGGAAGGCAGAACTCAAACCCAGACCATAAAAAACACGACATACATAGGAGATCATTATCCAAGTGCTCAATGAGGCACGAGATGGAGGGGGCGGACAGGCAGATCTTCCGGAGATAGGCATCCGTGAATCAAGCTCGTGCAAGTGGATGCAGAAGTCTTGGGGCTTAGGCAAGTAGCACCCTAAAACTTCCTTGGGGATTCTTACATTACAACTCGATCGACTGTCCCGGGGGAGGGGCGATGACTTTGGTCTCGGGAAGTGCCGCGTAGAGTTCACGCTTGAACCATTCGATCGCCGGGTCGTCCCCATGGACGAGGAGGACTGTCTTTGGCCTGACCTTGATGGCATAAGAGAGGAGATCTTCGCGACGTGAATGGGCGCTGAGGGTGAAGATTTCGCGATGGCAGTGGAAGGGGACGTCGGGTGCACCCTCGCTCAGTGAAACAAGGCTTCCAGGGGCCGCATTGCGGACGCGACCGGCTGGGGAATTTGGATCCGCATAGCCGACAAAGAAGAGATACTGGGTGGGATCGGGAAGGACCTTTCGGGTAAAGATATTGGAGAGGGTGTGCTCGGTCATCATGCCACTGCTGAGGGCGTAGATGGCACGCTTCCGGGGATTGAGCGAATTGATGTCACGGCCACCTGCCACGTAGGGGGCGACATCGTGCATGAGTTGGAGTTTGGGGAGGTTGCGGTAGACCCTGTCGGCCATGGAGTCATAGACCGCGGTGATCTTACTGCTCAGTCCTCCGACATAAAGCGGGATCGGTGGGATGATGCGTTCCCGCTCCATCTTCCAGAGCAGGGCCATGACTTCCTGGGTCTTGCCCAAGGCAAAGACGGGGATAGTGATACTGACTCCCTCCTCAAGCGCCGCGGCGACAGCCGATGCAAAGCGTCTCTCCTCATTGAGCCGTGTGAATCCCTCGGGGAGTGGAGCGTCTCCTCGAGTGGTCTCCATGAGCAGGACATCGACCGGTTCCTCAGGGAAGCGTGCCCCCGTCTGGATGGTCTGATCCTCGAAGTTCACATCTCCGGTGTAGAAGAACTTCCTTCCCTCGGACTGAATCATCACCCCGGTTGATCCGAGAATATGTCCCGCATCATAAAAGGTGACGGAGGGAGCACTGCCACCTGCCGGGGCCCTCTCCCCATGGAGGGTGAGGGAACGCTCCAAAGGGCAGTGACGCCAGTTGCGGACGGCAAGCTCGATGGCCCGATGACTGAAGAGGGGGTAGTCGGTGAGCTTCAGTTCCTCCTGCTGGCGGGTCATGACATTCACGGAGTTGTGAAGCATGATGTCGGCGATCCGTGCTGTTCCCTGGGTCATCAGCACAGGCATGCCTGGCTGACTGGCCTGCAGGAGAGGGAGGCATCCGAGGTGATCCTGATGCGCATGCGTAAGGATCGTGGTTCGGATCGAGGAACTCTCGATCTGCTCGAGAAGAGGGGTGGCGTCGTGCCCCACATGCTCGGGATGCATCCCGCAATCCAAGATCACGGATTCTTCACCCAACTCGAGGCGGTAGCAGTTGGAACCGATGCCAGCTCCCCGGGTCAGATTTGTGAAACGCATGGAACCTACACTTTAAAATCGATGCCCATCGCCTGCGAGAATCATTCTTCAAGAAAACACAACTTTTCCTGAAAAAAGTGTTAGTGTGGATTAAGATGCTACTCCCTCTTCCGGAAAAACTCTGGAATCGCTACTCAGCCGCCCATCTGCTGAACAGGGCGGGGTTCGGCGGGACACCGGCTGAAATCGATGCCTTGTATGAGAAGGGACGTGATGGAGCGGTCGATTACCTCTTCCAGACCAAGGCCCAAAATGACGGGCATCTTTTTCCTAGGCCTCCGTTGATGGAGCCCGCAAAGCGGGTCGAGTCTAAGAATCAGATGAAGGCCGCTCCCACCGATGAGGAGCGGGTCAAAATCAGAAAGGATTTTTTCAGGACTGAGCGCGAGGAGATGCTCTCTCTCAGACTCTGGTGGCTCAATCGGATGCGGTATACGTCGGCACCGCTCTTGGAAAAAACCACCCTGTTTTGGCATGGCCACTTCGCCACCAGTAATCAGAAGGTGAATGATCCCTACCTGATGTGGCAGCAAAACGAGACCTTGCGACAACACGCCTTGGGAAAATTTCCAGTTCTGTTAAAAGCCATGTCCCAGGATCCAGCAATGATCAGGTGGCTCGATCTGAACCAGAGCAGTAAGCAGCATCCCAATGAGAACTTCGCCCGCGAGGTGATGGAGCTCTTCTCACTGGGGGAGGGCCACTATTCGGAAGACGATGTCCAGCAGGCCGCACGTGCCTTCACGGGATACAGGGCCCGCCCGGAGACGGGCACTTTTTTCATGGCTCCGAATGCCCACGACTCCGGGGAAAAAACCTTCCTAGGGAAGAAGGGGCCTTTCAGCGGTGATCAGATCCTGGATCTCATTGTCCTCCAGCCACAATGTGCAAGGTTCATCGGGAAGAGGCTCTGGCAGTTCTTTGTGGCAGAATTTCCCAATGAGGAGACCATCTCCGAGGTGGCCGACCTCCTCCTGAACAACGGCTATGATATCGAGCAGACCCTGAGGGTAATCTTCAGGAGCTCTCTCTTCTATTCGCAGGCTGTCGTGCATCACCAGATCAAGGGACCCGTCCAGTGGATGATCCAAACCACCCGAATGCTGGAGATTCCCCTGCCGGACGCCAAGGTGCTGGAAAACTCGATGACGGCTCTAGGACAGGTTCTCTTCGCTCCTCCCAATGTCAAGGGATGGGATGGCGGGAGATCCTGGATCAGTGCTTCGAGTCTCCTCTACCGCTACAATCTTGCGGCTTACCTGCTCAGTGGAAAGGCACGCATCCTCGGAGGTGGTAGGACAAAGACCGCCCAGCTACCACTCGGCACAATTGCGCCTCCTGAGAACCGCACAACCTGCAATCTTCTGCTGGAGCCCTTGGCCTTCAGGATCTTCAATACCCCGATCCCCACGAGGGATTTTGCCAGCTACATGAGCTACATCAAAAAGCAGACTCCCCCCTATTCGGACAACGCTGTGAGGGATCTGATGCAGATCATGATGGGAACCCCTGAATTTCAGCTGAATTGATGCTATCTTGAACCAAGCCACATGATCCCCCGAGAATCCACCAGATCCCTCTAGTCACGCAACAACACCCAGCCACCAATCAGGATGAAGACTCCACAGGAACAAACGCTCCACACTCGCCGGGAATTTTTACGCACGTCCATGCTGGGCGGTGCACTCGCCTCTACGGTGCCTCTTTTTTTGGAGAAGACCTTCCTGACGCTCGATTCCATGGCCGCGGCCACAACGGGACAATATGCCAGTGGCAAGGACTCCACGATCCTGGTGGTGCTCCAGATGGCCGGTGGCAATGATGGTCTCAACATGCTGGTCCCTTATGGTGACGACGCCTATTACAAGGCCCGACCTCGCATCGGCATCCCGGCCAACTCCATTCTCAAGATCAGTGATTACGTCGGGCTGCATCCGAAGCTGACAGGTCTTAGGGATCTCTATGGAAGCGGCAGTCTCGGCTTGATCCAAGGGGTCGGCTATCCCAATCCCAACCGCTCCCACTTTCGTTCCACGGAGATCTGGCAGACGGCCAGTGACTCCGATCGCAATCAGAGTGTTGGCTGGATCGGTCGCTATTTCGACAGTTGCTGCAAAGGGGCCGATCCTTCGGTCGGTGTCTCCATCGGTGGTCAGACACCACAGGCCTTCGCATCCCCTCATCCCAAAGGGATCTCCTTTTCCAATCCTTCTCAGTTCCGATACATGAGTGAGGCGGCCAGCGATCCGAAGATGGCCGAACAATTCATGAGGGAGATGAATGCTCCGACCGAGGGAATGGGCCATGGAGGCCTTGCGGATAACAGCGGGGGATCGATCGGGATGATCTCGGGTTCACCAGACACTGCGGGGGATACCTTGGACTTCCTTCAGCGGACCGCTCTTGGAGCCGAGATGAGCAGCGACAAGATCCTGGCCATCGTCCGGAAATCGAAGAGTTCGGTCGATTATCCAAAGACCCAACTCGGCAACAGTCTCAATCTCATCGGCCGCCTGATTCAGGGAGGTCTTTCCACCCGGGTCTACTACGCTTCCCAAGGAGGCTTTGACACCCACGCGAACCAACTCCCCTCGCACGACCGCCTCATGACCGACTTGAACGCGGGGTTGTCCTCCTTCGTTGCTGATTTAAGGACTCAGGGGAATTACGATCGGGTTCTTGTCCTGACATTTAGTGAGTTCGGCAGACGAGTCGCTGAGAATGCAAGCGGGGGAACCGATCACGGGGCGGCCGCCCCTCTCTTCGTGCTTGGGGGTGCGGTGAAGCCAGGGCTCTACGGCACCTATCCCAGCCTCACCGACCTGTATGAGGGGGATCTGAAATTCCATACGGATTTCCGATCCGTCTATGCCACCGCCCTTGAGAAGTGGCTTGGAGCTCCAAGCGAACTCGTGCTTGGGAAGAAGTATCCGATCCTCTCTTTTATTTAGAATCCCGTGAGGCAACACTGCCAATCAGGATCAACAGGCAGGCGACGAGTCCGGGCACCAAAGGAAAGAGAACTTGCTGTCGAAGAAGAAAGAGCGAGCCAGCAATCAGTCCGGCAAGGAGCGTGAGGGCGAGAAGGATGCGGGATTCCGAACTGAGACCTGCCGCAATCCAGAGAAGCAGGATCCAGCATAATCCCAAGAGTCCCTGCATGAGGGCAGAGAGGCGGGCGTAGTGGATACAGTTTAAGACTCCAGCCATTGACGAAATCCTGGCGAGATCCTTCTTTGACGCGATAAACACCGTGGCGTTGTGAAAGATCTCCTCAAAACCGGGGTTGATCGTCCCGCGTTCCTTCTGCTCCATGCGAAAGAGGAAGTCCTCGAGCGCCACGGATCGAGGTGTCAATCCGAAGGGTTGGAAAATTTCCCCAAAGCCATTCAGACGAAAAGCCGTGGCATTATTGAACACAAGAACCCTGCCGAAGAGGAGTCTGGGTGAGGGGACCCTGAGCTTTTGATCGATCGTATTCCACCAAATACTGCCTTCCGTATTGTTTAAAAAAAGAGGAAGCAGCTCTCCCTGCCTAGGATCATCCCCCCTATTTCGGGAAGATTCCTTAAAACGGAATTTTCCTCCGGAGGGGAAGGAGCGGAACAATGTTTCTCTTTCAGTCATGGCTGACGAAACCATGCCGGACTGGATCACAGGAACTCCCTGATGCTCAAATTGTGAGATCCGATTGGCAATGGCCGGAGTCACAGGAGCACCGTTGGGTGAGGATTCCAGATTCTCGCAGATCGTGATCGAGGAGGGCTGAAGCAGGTAGAGGCCCCTTAACGACAAAGCCACATCCATGGCATCCAAGCATCCATGCTTCTCCTCCATGGAGAGCATGACAACTCGAGGCTCGGCTGATCGAAGCGTTCTCGGCAATGCCGTGAGACAAACTCCCTCGAAGCAGGTGAAGAGACCACAAAAAGTCACAAGAACCGCAAGCGTTATCGTCACCACAGCAGTAATTCCACCCCATGAAATCCTCAGTGGTCCCTCCTGGTCCACATTCGAATTGCGATCCTCATCCACTTCCGAATCAGCCACGGGCATTCTTGGTCTTGGTTTTTATGAGAATACTCCCTTCTTTCAGCAAAGTTGTGGCATGGGCCATGGCAGAGTCGGTCACGCCACCCAACATACGGGCGATTTCCCTCACCCGTTCGTCACCGTCAACAGCTTCGAGGAAGGTTCCAGAACGTCCCTCCTTCACGGATTTCGTCACGACGAACTGAGTCCTGCCACATGCCGCAACCTGAGGCAGATGCGTGATGCAAAGAACCTGGTGAGACTCGCCAAGTTGCCTCATTTTGAAGGCGACCTTTGTGGCGATTTCTCCCCCGACATTGGCATCAATCTCGTCAAAAACAAGGAGGGGTATCCTGTCCTGATTGGCAAGGGCCGACTTCAGGGCCAGCATGACCCGAGATATCTCCCCGCTCGAGGCGATGGCCCGGAGGGGTTGTGCAGGCTCACCGGGGTTCGGCGCAAAAAGGAACTCCGCCACTTCGGAGCCATCGGGACCATGGTCCGGATGAGGTTCGAGTTTGATGTCAAATCCGGCCTGCTTGAACCCGAGATCCGCCAACTCACGTTCGACGGTCTTGGAGAGTGTCCCGACACCCTGGATACGTTTTGTAGAGAGTCTTCCAGCAGCCTCAATCGTCAACCGTTGGGCATGGTCATACCTTTTACGGGCCGCAATCTTCAGGGAATCCAAGCTGTAGAGGCGTTCCAACTCTTCGGAGGAGCGTGTGCCTCGGGCGATGATGTCCGCAATGCTGGGACCATACTTTCTCCTGAGGGTGGCAATGACATTCATCCGCTCCTCCAGCGCCAAAAATTCCTGAGCATCGAGTTCGATATTTTCGGCATAACCCTTCAAGTCACTCGCCAAGGCGTTGAGTCCTTCGATAAGACGCTCCATCTCCTCAAGGTAGGAAGATGCCCTCTCATCAATCCTCATGAGTTCCTTCAGCAGGCGCGCGGACTCTGCCATGCCAAGTGCCGCACCCTGCTCGTCATCCTCGATCCTGGAGACCACACCGGCTGAGAGTTCGATCAGTCGGCGACTGTTGGATGCCGCTCTGTATCGGCAGAGGAGTGATTCCTCCTCGGATTCCGAGAGGTTGGCCGAGGTGATCTCGTCGACTTCGTTCCTCAACTGTTCCAGACGTTCTTCCCCTCCGGAGTCGGACTCAAGCTGCTCCATCTCGCGCTGTGCCGAGGAGAGTTCGGAACGGCATTTCAGATAGTCATCACGCTCACCAAGGGCATCGCAGAATCGATCCAGAAGGAGAGTTTGCTCACGCCTCGAGAAAAGCGATTGGTGATCGTGCGGACCATGAAGGTCAACCAGGAGGACCCCCAGGTCCTTGAGTATGGAGAGGTTGCAGGCGCATCCGTTTAGGAATTGACGGCCCCCACTACCGCTTCCCTCCGAGGTGATGGTGCGTTTGAGGATCAATTCACCATCCTGGCAAGGATCAATACCCCGCTCCTCAAGCAGTGCCGCCACCTCATCATTCTGACCTAAGTCAAAGACCGCCTCGATCCCAGCCGAAGTGGAACCGGTGCGAACAAGACTTCTGTCTGCCCGGTCACCGAGGAGAAAGCTAAGGGCCCCGATAATGATCGATTTACCGGCGCCGGTTTCACCGGTAATGGCCGTGAATCCGGACTGGAGCGTCCAGTCCAGTTCCTCAACGAGGGCCAGATTACGAATGCGAAGGGATCGGAGCATTGCCGACATGGCGGATACTATGCCAGCGTGTCACTCTAAAGAACAAGTCATGCCGTCATTGGAACTCACCTTTCTTGGAACCGGTACCTCCCAGGGGGTTCCGATCATCGGTTGCGACTGCCCGGTCTGCCTCTCGGAGGATCCTAGAGACAACCGTTCGCGAACCTCGCTTCTGATCAGGATGCCCGATCTTCATGTCGTCATCGATACATCCCCTGAATTCAGAACGCAGTGTCTCCGGGAGGGGGTCAACCGACTCGACGCCGCCCTCTTCACCCATGCCCATACCGACCATGTCATGGGCTTCGACGACATGAGGCGCTTTTGTGAGATGGAGGACCGTCAGATGCCGATCTACGCAGCACAGGAGACCATGACCCATCTCCGGAGAATGTTCCAGTATGCCTTCGACACCCCCCAGATCTGGAAAAACTATCTGCGGCTCGAGCCCCACGTAATCGACGGCCCGTTCCAACTCGGAAAAACGACAATCCTCCCGGTGGAGCTTCCCCACGGGAAAATGATGTCAACGGGTTATGTCTTCTCCCGTGAGGGGCGCACGCTGCTTGCCTATTTCACGGACTGTGCGTGCGTTCCCGAAACTGCACGGGAGGCCGCCAGGGGAGCGGAGATCCTTGTTTTGGGTGCCTTAAGGGACACCCCCCATCCCACCCACATGAACTTCTCACAGGCTATCGAGACCGCCGAAGCCATTGCTCCCGGAGCGACGTATCTCGTTCATCTTTCCCATGAGGTATCTCACTCAAAAAAACAGCCTGAGTTGCCCGTGGGATGTCAACTCGCTTACGACGGCCTTAGGTTAACGACGCCGCTATGATAAAACACTTTTTCACGGCAGTTCTTGCCTCGTTGCTTCTTTTCTCGGGACTCTTGAGAGCATCCTCTCCGGCGGAAGCCGCCGCCGCAACGGTGGTGGCCTACAATGTCAAGGATCCGGATGCAAAGGGCCTGGCTGACTTTTATTGTGCGTCCCGTGCGATTGATCCCTCCAGGGAAATTGCGTTGTCCGCACCAGTCAACGAAGAAATCTCAAGAAGTGACTATGACAGCACCCTTGCGGGGCCTTTACGCAACGAGTTTGTGAAACGCGGTTACTGGATCCTCTCCGGGGGGGGCGAAAATCATCCCGCCGTGACGGGCACCCAGATCCGCTATCTCGTCCTGATCCGAGGCCTCCCCCTGAAGATCATGCCCTGCACCGACTATCCCGGGGACTCTAAAATTCAACCGGATCCCTTCGGAGGGAGAAACGAGGCCTCTGTCGATTCTGAACTCACCCTTCTTGGGCTCTTTACCCCTCAGATCTCGGGCGTCTTGAAAAATCCTCTCTGCAACACGAACCTACAGGCTGATTTTCACGCACAGATCCCCCCCTGCTTTCTTTTTGTTGCACGACTTGATGCACCGACACCTGCAATCGTCAAAAAGATGGTGAATGATGGACTTAAAGCGGAAAAGGAAGGCCTTTGGGGTTGGGGTTACATTGACCTTCGTTCCATCACGGATCCCGGCTATGTGATCGGAGATCAGTGGATCAAGCAGGCGGGCGAGGCGATGCAGCAAAAGGGCATACCGGTGCTCACTGATGATCTTCCGGACACTTTTCAGGAGGGATTTCCGATCACGGATGCGTCCGCTTACTTCGGATGGTATGCCGAGAATATCAATGGGCCTTTTGCTGACAGCTCCTTCCGCTTTGTGCCCGGTGCGGTGGCCGCCCACCTGCACTCTTTCAGCGCCGTGACGCTTCGCGACCCGATGAAGGGGTGGACTGCCCCACTCTTGTGCAGGGGGGCCGGCGCATCGGTCGGGAATGTGTATGAGCCCTACCTTACCTTTACCACGGATTTTGGGGTCATGGAGACGGCTCTCCTTGCAGGTTGCAACATGGCCGAAAGTTACTACATGGCCCAACCCGTGCTCTCGTGGATGAGTGTGCTGGTAGCGGATCCTCTCTACCGTCCCTATGAGGTTCTTAACGCGGAGGAAATCCCCAACACTTCCGTCTGGACTGATTACCTGCAGATTATCCGTTCTCATCGGGGGAGTGTGATCAGGTCAGCAATCGACCTTGTGCACCGTGCACGCGAAAAAAAGGAGAGCCTCTACTTGGAAGCACTTGGTTCTGCCCAACTGAATGCCGGATATCTGCCTCCGGCCGAAGCAAGCTTCCGTGAAGCAGGCCAGATCGAGACAAATCCCGTCATTCAATTCCGACTGCTCTTGGAGCAGGCCAGAGTTCTTGAAAAAGAGGGGAGGGGATTGGACGGTGCCTCTTTGCTGAATAAAAACATGACTCGTTTCAGCGGTAAGAATCAGAAGGGGTTGCTTTTGGCTTGGATCGCCAGAATGGATCCCATCAAGCCAACGGCCTCTCCACCTCCTCGGTCGTCACCCTCTCCTGGAAAGAGTTGAATCGCCAAGGAGGAAATCTTTCGGTCAGAGATTCTTGCGACGGAAATAGACCGCCTTGACCGGCTCAAGTGCTGAAAAATATCCAATCATGGTTTTCTCGCGCATCAAAACCCACGGCTGGGCGTAATTAAATCCGTTTTTGGTAAACACAAAGTCATCCGCAATATAGACCGATGAATGGATGACCTTGTTACTACTATTTAGAAGGAGTACAAGGTCACCTCCAATGCCGGGCTGGGCAATCTGATAGTAATTCTCAATTATATAACGGCTTGCAAAAGTGTTATCAAGCATCCGTGGGTCGGCCGTGAGACTGAAAAAGTTCAATGCTGACCAATGACAGTCGGGTTGGACCGAGCTCTTTCCATCCGAGGGAAGAGGAGTGGAGAAAAGTTTCTCCCGGGCAAGCTGGGGAAGGAGGTAAATGAGACTCAGGGTTCCTCCCTCAGGAAGCATTTTTTCGGCTTCAAGCAACGGCTTGATATCTTTGGCTCTTATCCCCGGCATGCTCAACATCCAGTAGTTGGCTATTTTTTCTAGATCCGAATCCCGTTGAACACGCAAGCGGGTGATGAGGGCGGTTACGCCACTCAGGCTTTTCAAGAAAGCAAGGCACTCTTTCTCCGAGCTCAAGTGATTCATTACAATTTCGGGATCACTAAAATACGTGAAACCATTACGCTGATAGGAGAGTTTTTTAATCAGGGAGAGAATCTCCCCATGGTTGTTATACCCATCTGTCGCAAAGAGAGAATCCATGGACTGCAGAGGTAAAAAATAAGGAGTGTACTGGAATTTATTGGCTTGGTTCTTTGAAAGTTCAAGATAGAGACGAGCGCGAACTTCGGGAGAGAGTGATAAAAGCAAATCCTCCGTGGGGCTTATCACAAAGGATCCTCCAAAGTCGGGCAACCTGCATTTCAAGAATCCAGCAACTTGGGATCCGCTGATGCCACAAGCTATCAGAAGATCATGGACCGCGAGTTCCGTCATGCTATTGAAGTTCCAATTAGGGAGACCGGACCTAGTCTGATCAAAACCAATATACTCAACGGGTTGCTCTAGGCGGATATCCCACTCATGAAGTTCCCCCCACGGACCTTCAACGATCTTGGGAGGGGTTCCCCTGATCTTAAATTCAACTTCCTTGTCATAGAGATGCATCAAGAATGCTGCTCCTGGAACCAGAAGAAAGAGAAGAAGCAGGAGGAGCGCATTCCTCAGAAAATGGAGAGGAGTTGTGGGAGATGTCTGTTTGTCTAAAGTCTGCATAAAAAGTTCCATAATACTTCTAGTTCTATGAAGAGGGATCTAGGAACGAGGGGGCTTCCATTCCGATGGGAATTGATTCCCAAAATTACCCACTGATAAGAACACCAAGCTCCTCGAAAGGTTGCAGACAAGATCTGCAGAGGATCGGTTGGACTTCAGTTGGTCTTCAGGACCTCGATGAAAGCCTCCTGGGGTATATTCACCTGACCGATGGCCTTCATCCGTTTCTTGCCCTCTTTCTGTTTCTCTAGAAGTTTTCGCTTTCGGGTGATATCGCCACCATAGCACTTGGCAGTCACGTTCTTGCGCATGGCAGAGATGCTCTCCCGAGCTACGATTTTACCTCCCACCGCGGCTTGGATCGCTACCTGATACATCTGGGTAGGAATGACCTCCTTGAGTTTTGCCGCAAGGGAGCGCCCGCGCCCTTCAGCCTTGTCGCGGTGAACGATACTTGAGAAGGCATCGACTGGTTCACCATTCACCAGCATCTCGAGTTTCACCATGCGATCGGCACGATAGCCAGCTGGTTCGTAATCGAGTGACCCGTAGCCACGCGTGACGGATTTGATCTTGTCATGGAAATCCACAAGGATCTCATTGAGCGGAAGGATCGCCGTGATCATAACCCGGCGAGTGTCGATGGATTCCGTGCTCTCCACCGTGCCCCTCTTGTCCATCATGATCTGCATGATATCCCCGATGTTTTCATTGGGGATCATGACGAAGCATTTCACCACTGGTTCCCGGATTTCCTCCACGATGCTCATGTCGGGGAGGTTGGCCGGATTATCGACAAGTAGAACGTCACCGTTTGTCTTCAGAACCTCATACACGACACTCGGGTAGGTCGCGATGATGTCCATATTATACTCCCTGCGAAGGCGCTCCTGAATGATCTCCATGTGGAGGAGCCCGAGGAATCCGCAACGGAATCCGAAGCCCAGGGCCACAGAACTCTCAGGCATGTAGTTGAAGGCCGCATCGTTGATCTGGAGCTTCCCCATGGCGGACTTGAGCTGCTCGAAATCCGCCGTATTGATCGGATAGATGCCGCTGTAAACCATCGGCTGGACCTCTTTGAAACCCGGCAGGGGCTCGGAAGCGGGCTTCTTGGAATCGGTCAATGTATCGCCGATCTTGATCTCTGCAGTCGATTTGATGTTTCCAATGAAGTAACCGACATCCCCGGCGGTCATTGCCTTGGTGGCCGTCATCTTCGGCGTGAAGATTCCGACCTCCTTGACCTCGTAGGACTGATTGGTTGACATGAGGCGCACCTGAGTGCCGGCCTTCAGGTCACCCGAGAAGACACGGATGTAACTGACAACGCCCCTGTAGGTATCGAAGAGGGAGTCAAAGACCAAGGCTCGCAGCGTGCCGTCACCCTCAGGGGGTGGGGGGATGCGCTCGACGACAGCTTCCAGAATCTCCTGGATGCCGATTCCAGCTTTGGCACTGGCCGGGATCGCCTCATCGGCAGGAATGGCCAAGAGATCCTCCAACTGTTTCTTGACGGCAGGCAGATCCGCATTAGGGAGATCGATCTTGTTGATGACCGGGATGATGGTGAGGCCCTGCTTGTTAGCAAGATGGATATTGGCCATCGTCTGAGCCTCGACTCCCTGGGCGGCATCGACGATCAGAATGGCCCCTTCGCATGCCGCGAGACTTCGGGAGACTTCATAGGCGAAGTCAACATGTCCCGGGGTGTCCATGAGATTGAGGGTGTATTCCTGCCCATCCTTGGCCCGATACTGCATCGAAACAGGATGGGACTTGATCGTGATGCCACGCTCACGCTCCAAATCCATGGAATCAAGCACCTGCTCTTGCTTATCCCGGTTGGCAATGGTGTTGGTCATCTCCAGCAACCGGTCTGACAGGGTTGTCTTCCCGTGGTCGATGTGGGCGATAATGCAGAAGTTGCGAGTAAGAGAGACGGTCGACATGGGAAGCCCTGCAGTATCAGACAGTGAGAGCAGGGGGTCAATTTTTCTCTCCCATGGAATGGTATCGAACGCATCACTTGACTCCTTCATTCAGTCACAAGAATCTGCAATATGATGAGCGATAAAAGGAAAGATCCGATCAAGGTGACCCCCTGGAGCATCTTTCTCATTCTGATCCTAGTTCCACTCCTGATGGTTCCGATTGTGGCCATCTCGATAGCCCTTCAAAAAATCTCTTCGCGGTCGGCATCTCATGAAGGATCTCAAATTGCCTCTTCCAGTAGAGCAGGGTTAGAAAGCGCTTTGAGATTGGCTGCCGAAAAAGCCGCAGATCGATTTCTTACAGTTCCAAAACTTAACAATGAAACTGGCGCATTCCTTATCAAGACCTCCAAGTCCCAATTCCAAACGAAGGTGGAAGAAATCAAATTTCAATTACGCTCAAACCATCTTCAGTTTATCGAGAATGCAGAAGGTTTCTCAGATCGATTCGTTTTCGATGGAGTGAGGGATCGCCAGCAGTTACTTCAACTCCTGAATGAGATCCAGGGGATGAACGAGAGAGCAGGAGATCCAGAAGGCAGCTCATCAACCAAATCGGATCATCAAAACAATGAAGGACTTATCAGCATCACGATCCGTGGTGAATAGGATTCAGACCCTTCTCTTTTACCACATCACTATTCATGACATATATTATCTGTAGTTATTGAAATGTCACGATAATGGCATCAAAAGATTGTCCTGAGATGAATTTGGCCTTTGTATCCAAAATCCGATCACAATTCACAGATTTACAG
>CAIKFI010000037.1 GCA_903826635.1 uncultured Spartobacteria bacterium
ATCAGATGACGGCGATGATTCCACTTGTAGTAGAATTCGGGACCGATCTTCATGCTCACCAGTCCCCGCTGGCGCCGCCACCGCCACTCTCTCCACCTCCACCGGAAAAGCCCCCGGAGCCTCCTCCGTCACCCCGTCCTCCGCCAAAACCTCCGCCCAATCCACCAAGGATAAAACCGGTTGCCGCGGCGGTGCCCGGACCGATGCCACCGGAACCGACATCACGGCGATTTCGACCGGTTAGGATCAAGACGAATAAAACGAGCAGAAAGAATCCTAGCGGCGAGAAGAGAAAGTCCTTGAGGGAGCTCTGCTTCCCCTTCCCATGCGCGGCTCCCTGATACTCACCCTTCGTCGCCTGGATGACGGCATTGATGCCAGATGTCAGGCCCTCAGCGTAGTTTTCCACACGGAAAGCAGGTGCCATTGTCTCACGGATGATCCTGCTGCAGAGGGCATCTGGCATCGCTCCCTCCAATCCGTAGCCGGGCTGAATCCGAATTTTATGATCATGAACAAAGATGAGGACCAACACTCCATTTGAAATTTTTTTCTGGCCGATCTTCCAAGACGTAAAGAGCTGCTGGGTATAATCCTCAAGCGAAGCTCCCTCGGGTAGCCTGGGATAGAGCACCACCACAATCTGGTTGGAGGTCTGCTTTTCAAAAGCCACAAGACGCTGATTGAGTTGCGCCACGAGGCCCGGCGCAATAACCCCGGCCTCATCAGTCACATACTGCGCCGGTGCAGGCGGAAGCGTATCCGCCGGGAGCTTCTCTCCACCAATCCCAAGCAGGATCAGAAAAAGTAAGAGAAGGGGACGAACCATGAGATTCAATAGAGAATCTTACTTTGAAGGGGTCGGTGCCACGCCAAAGTCAAACTTCACAGTGGGAGCTGTTTCGGCTCCGGCCGTTGATTGAAAGTAAGGCTTCTGCTGGAATCCCAGCAGACCTGCAAAGAGCACCATGGGCAGGGTTCGGATCTTCGTGTTATAGGCCTGTACCGTGCTGTTGAAGCGGCCCCTCTCCACGGTGATCCGATTCTCCGTTCCTTCAAGCTGTGCCTGAAGATCACGGAAATTCGCAGTTGCCTTCAGGTTAGGATAGTTCTCAGAGACCACCAACAGACGGGAAAGAGCTGTTCCAAGCTGACCTTGCGCCTGCTGGAACTGGGCCAACTGGGCTGCATCCGTGGGCGCCTGATTCTGATTGATATTCACCCTGCCGACGGATGCCCGGGCCTCGGTCACCTGGACAATCGTGGATTTTTCGAAGTTTGCGGCTCCCTGAACGGTCTGAACAAGGTTCGGGATCAGGTCCGCACGACGTTGATAGACATTCTGCACCTGGGCCCAAGAGGCATCCACGGCTTGGGAGCTTCCGACAAGACCGTTGTAACTGCCGACAACGGCGAGTAGCAGGATCACAATGATTCCAAGGATGATGAGGAGGGTTTTGTTCATGGATGTTTGGATGTTAAGCGGGGATAAAAACGTGGTTCAGACCAAAGGCATGTCGAGACCCGGGACAATCCTCGGCATGAGGATCACCCTGTTGACGGCGTTCACGTAGGCCCGGGCCGAGGCCTCAATGACATCGGTGGACGCCCCCTTTCCGGTGATCAGGCGTCCGTCGCCGAAATCAACCTTGAGCGTCACTTCACCCAAGGCGTCCTGACCTTCGGTCACGGCCTCCACAAGATAGACGGCGAGATGACCGCTTTTTTGCACGATGAGGTCGATCGCCTTCATGGCCGCATCGACGGCACCGTTACCTGGACTGGCCTTCTCGAGGATTTCCGAACCATGGCGGAGTTTGACCGTTGCCATGGGAACCGTGCTTCCTCCACAGACAACCTGCAAGGACTCCAAGGCATAGGCTCCGGTCTCACCGGCAACAGCATCGCCGGCAAGGGCGACAAGATCGTCGTCATAGACAAATTTCTTCTTGTCACCGAGTTCCTTAAAGCGCGTGAAGATGGGTGCTATTTCGGTCTCGGTGAGGGTCAGGCCCAATTGCTCGAGACGAGCCACCATGGCGTGACGCCCGCTGTGCTTGGTAAGCGGCAGATCGGTGCCCCCCCACCCCACATCCCGGGGATCCATGATTTCGTAAGTCTCCCGCATCTTGAGGATACCGTCCTGGTGGATTCCGGAGCCGTGAGCAAAGGCATTCTCACCCACAATCGCCTTGCTACGGGCAACCTGCAGACCGCTGAGACGGCTGATCAGGCGTGACGTCTTGAGGATTTCCTTGGTGGAGATCCCCGTGAGGAGTCCAGGAAAAACATCGGGGCGTGTCTTGATCGCCATGACGACTTCTTCAAGCGCGGCATTTCCCGCGCGCTCCCCGATCCCATTGAATGTTCCTTCAACCTGACGGGCTCCCGCCTGCACCGCGGCAAGGGAGTTGGCAACCGCCATTCCAAGGTCGTCGTGGCAGTGGACGCTGATGACGGCTTTGCCGATGTCACGAACATGCCTGCGGAGATAGCTGATCAGATCGGCATACTGCCCGGGCATGGCATAGCCGACGGTGTCGGGAATATTGACCGTCGTGGCTCCGGCCTCGATTGCCGCCTGCACGACTTCGGCCAGAAATTCCGGCTCGGTCCGGGAGGCATCTTCCGGGGAGAACTCAACATCCGCAGTCATCGATTTGGCCAGACGCACCCCTTCGGCAGCCAAACGGAGAATCTCCTCGTTGGCTTTCTTGAGCTTGTGTTCCCGGTGGATCTTGGATGTGGCGAGAAAGACATGGATGCGGGCACGGTCCCCTGCCGGAAGCAATGCCTGTCCGGCCTGCTCAATGTCCCTGGGAACGCAGCGAGCCAATCCGGCAATCACAGGACCAGTGATCTCGCGGGCGATGGTTTGCACGGCTTCAAAATCCCCGTCACTGATGACGGGAAATCCCGCCTCGATAATATCCACGTTCAGGCGTGCAAGCTGACGGGCGATCTCGAGCTTTTCACGGAGATTCATGGAGGCTCCGGGGCACTGCTCGCCGTCACGCAGGGTGGTGTCGAAGATCAGAACCCTGTCGGGATTGATGCCGTTGTCTGCTATCATGGGAAATTGGGAAGTTGAAACGTTAGCCACGGATCCTGCTACA
>CAIKFI010000038.1 GCA_903826635.1 uncultured Spartobacteria bacterium
GAAGTGACGCGCGACATCGCGGTCAAAATCAATGAACTATATGGGGAGATTTTTAAACTTCCGGAGGCCATGATCCGTGACGAGTCCGCGGCCATTCCCGGAACAGACGGCGCCAAAATGAGCAAGAGTTACGGAAACACGATCGAACTTTTTCTGGAGGAAAAGACTTTGAAAAAAAAGATCATGGCTATCCAGACTGACTCGACACCTGTGGAATCACCCAAGCCCGTCGAAGGTTCTGCGATTCTCGGCATTTACCGCCATGTTGCGTCTCCCTCGGAATACGCTGACTTGGAAGCCGATTTCAAAGCGGGAGGAAAAGGATACGGCGACTTCAAGAAACGACTTTTTGACGCGGTATGGGAGTATTTCTCACCCATGAGGGCGGAGCGGGAGCACATCGCCGCCGATCCGGGAGAAGTGGATAGAATCCTGCGTGTTGGAGCGGAGCGAGCTTCCCGGATTTCAGAACCCGTGATGGATCGGTTGCGGCAAGCCATCGGCCTGAGATAGCCTCCTGGGCTGTCTGGTATAAAGACTTGCTCCGGTCGGGTTGTGTGATAAGTTCATTCTATTGACGCGGGGTGGAGCAGCCCGGTAGCTCGTCAGGCTCATAACCTGAAGGTCGTAGGTTCAAATCCTACCCCCGCCACCATTTTTTTATGGAGCCAAATTAGGCCCGATCCAGCATTTTAGATCTCATGCGATTTTACACCAAGCGTCGGAAGATGCCTTCGATCACAGTCGTTTCTCTGATCGACATTTTGGCGATTCTGCTGATCTTTTTTATCGTGACTACCACGTTCAAGGATCGTCTTCCCCAACTGCAGATCAATCTTCCCGAATCCAAGAGCGCCACGACATCCACTGTGGTTCCAAAAAAAGCAGTCATTCTCCAGATCAAGGGAACGGATCAAATCACTTTTGATGGCAAGCCCGTCACCCCCGCCGGAATTCCGGCTGCGATCAGGGAGGCACAGAAGAAAAATCCCGGATGCTCCATTACCATGCAGGCTGACAAGGAGGCCCCTTTCGGGACGGTCGTTTCGGTGCTGGATGCCTTGCAGGAAGCTGGGATCAAAAATGTGCCCGCCGTGGCAAAACCTATCGGCAGATAAAAATTTTTCTTCTCCTAAATAAGGACATGGGACGCTCCAAGAAGCAGAAATCCTCAAGTATCAAGCCGCTGGAGGTCGTGAAATACGGCCATCCCGCCCTGCGGAGCAAAGGTCGAACAATCGAAAAGATCGATGAGGCCATCCTATCGCTGGCGGAAGAGATGATCGAGACCATGTATGAGCAGGACGGTTGTGGACTTGCCGCCCATCAGGTGGGACGAGCCCTTCAACTTGCCGTGATCGATGTCATGCCGGCCTTTGAGGATCGTCCCAGCCGAGCCTGGGTGGGTGGTAGGGAGATTGAAATCGATTCCCTGATGCCACTTGTCATGATCAATCCCAAGATTCATCCTGTGGGCGACGAGAGATCCATTGAGACCGAAGGATGTCTCAGCATGCCCGGTCTCTACGATGAAGTGGCACGTCCGGAAAGGGTCCGTGTGATTTGTCAGGATCTGGACGGGAGCACGCTCGATTTTGAGGCCGAGGGACTGCTCTCCCGAGCGGCCCAACATGAGGTCGACCATCTGCATGGCATCCTCTTTATCGATCACCTCTCTGCGGAGACGCTTGCGGAACACCAACCTCTCCTCCGGAAGTTCCAGGCAAAGGCTTCGCCTTTTTAGGTCGTCTGACTTGCCTATTCAAGGGCTTGGAAGTCTGGATGTAAGGCAAGGGACGCGAGCGTCGCTGTAGAAAAAGCGCGTGGGAGCCTGGCTTTTCTTCCCTTGCTAAAGCGATATCATTCCAGGCGCAGGCCGAGAAGTCCTAGAATCAGCAGATTCTAGGATGCCTATTCGGTGACGATCGGCAGACAAAACGACTGCAATCAAGCGGTGACATCGCACCACGCCAAAATCCCAAGACTTCCTATTGCTGCCCCACGGGCAGGCAGGAGCAAAAGATATTCCGATCCCCGTAAACATTATCCACGCGAGAGACCGACGGCCAAAATTTATGGATCTTGAGCCAAGGAGCCGGATAGGCCGCCTGGGCCCTTGAATAACGCCGATTCCACTCGTCAGATGTCACAGCGAGAGCCGTGTGCGGGGCACGCTTGAGGGGGTTGTCGGATTGGTCAAGTTCTCCCTTCTCGATGGCGGTGAGTTCCCCATGGATGGCAATCATAGCATCGCAGAATCGGTCCAACTCCTCCTTCGACTCGCTCTCGGTCGGTTCGATCATCAGGGTTCCTGGAACGGGCCAGCTCATTGTCGGAGCATGGAATCCATAATCCATCAAACGCTTGGCAACATCCTCCACCTCGACCCCTGAACGCGTCTTCCACTCCCGTAAATCGAGAATGCACTCGTGAGCAACGGTTCCGTTGACTCCCTTGTAGAGGATCGGAAAGAAGGGTTCCAAACGCTTGGCCATATAATTGGCATTGAGAATTGCAATCGCACTGGCCATGGCGAGACCGTCGGGTCCCATCATGCGGAGATACATCCAACTGATCACGCAGATGCTGGCGCTTCCCCACGGAGCGGCACTAACCTCGCCGACCGCTTGGGAGCCACCGGTCGGGATCACGCTATGTCCCGGCAGGAAGGGTGTGAGATGCTCGGCAACACCGATCGGACCGACTCCGGGTCCTCCTCCCCCGTGAGGAATGCAGAAGGTTTTATGAAGGTTGAGATGACAGACATCGGCCCCGATATCACCCGGACTGCAAAGCCCTACCTGAGCGTTCATATTGGCCCCGTCCATGTAGACCTGACCGCCCGCCTCGTGAATCAGGGAGCAGATTTCCTTGATCCGTGACTCAAAGACTCCATGCGTGGAGGGGTAGGTCACCATGAGTGCGGCAAGACGATCTCGATGGATCTCGATTTTCCCCTTGAGGTCCTCGACATCGACATTCCCTTCGACGTCGCAGGCAATCCCGACGATCTCCATTCCGACCATCGCGGCACTGGCGGGATTTGTCCCGTGGGCGGAGAGAGGAATCAGACAGACCGAGCGATGATGTTCGCCACGGGAACGGTGATAGGCACGGATCACCAGTAATCCCGCATACTCGCCCTGGGATCCTGCATTCGGCTGGAGGGAGACGGCATGGAATCCCGTGATCTCCGAAAGCCACTGCTCCAGTTGACGAAAGATGATCGCATAGCCCTGGGCCTGGGAGGGAGGCACAAACGGGTGAAGTGAACCGATCTGCTCCCAGGTTAAGGGAAGCATCTCCGCCGTGGCATTCAGCTTCATCGTGCAGGAACCGAGCGGGATCATCGAGGTTGTCAGAGAGAGGTCCTTGGCTTCAAGCCGACGGAGATAACGGAGCATTTCCGTCTCGGTGTGGTGGGTGTTGAAAACCGGATGTGAAAGGAACCCCGAGGAACGACGCAGGTCATCGGGCATCTGCCAGGAGATCGGATTACTAGCGGTTGCATCTCCACTTTTTCCAAAAAACTCAACGAGTGGATCAATGCTTCTAGACGTTTCGTCCAAAGAGATCGTCACGGCTGCTTCCCCCATAAATCGGAGGTTGATACCGGCCCTCTCGGCTTTGGATCGGAGGGAGGCAGACTCCGAGGGAGTGAGGTTCACCCGCACCGTGTCGAAGAACGGGGCTTCCCCCACGGACCATCCCGCTTTCGCCAGAGTGGCCGCCAACTTCAAGGCGTGCAGATGGATTTTCTCGGCAATTCCACGCAGTCCCTTCGGGCCATGATAGACGGCATACATGGAGGCGATCACAGCAAGCAAGACCTGGGCTGTGCAGATATTGCTGGTGGCCTTCTCACGCCTGATATGCTGTTCACGGGTCTGTAGAGTCAGTCTGTAAGCGGGATTCCCATCGGAGTCCCGGGAGACCCCTACCAACCTTCCCGGAAGGCGTCTCTTGAATTCATCACGCACGGCCAGATAAGCCGCATGCGGTCCTCCGTATCCCATCGGCACACCGAATCGCTGAGTCGAACCAACCACGATATCGGCACCCATTTCCCCAGGAGGCTTGAGGAGCGTCAGGGCAAGGGGATCACTTGCAACAACGGCAAGACCTCCGGCAGCATGGATCCTCGCGATGGCGGAAGTCGGATCCGTGATGGAGCCATCCGTTGCAGGATATTGAAGGAGGCCGCCGCAGAGCCCAGCTTCGGGAATCTTATCGACTCCTCCGACAATCAATTCAATGCCAAGCGGTTCGGTTCGCGTGCGGAGCAGAGAGACGGTCTGGGGATGACACTCCTCGGAGACAAAAAACCGAGGAGGCCCCCCATGACCCTTGAGATCGTGGCACATTGCCATGGCCTCCGCTGCGGCTGTCGCCTCATCAAGCATCGAGGCATTGGCAATCGACATGCCGGTAAGGTCGCAGACCATCGTCTGAAAATTCACCAGCGCCTCCATACGCCCCTGTGAGATCTCCGCCTGATAGGGAGTGTATGCGGTATACCAACCTGGATTCTCCAGAATGTTCCTACGGATGACGGGGGGGAGGTTTGTCCCGTGGTAACCCATGCCGATGTAGGAGGGGCGCAATTCATTCTGCTGAGCTATCTCTCGCAATTCCAGCAAGGCCTCTTCCTCACTGATTGCCAAGGGCAGGGACAAGGGACGGCGGAGTCTGATTTCCTCAGGAACAGTCTGATCGATCAGTTGTTCGAGGGATGAGAAGCCGAGTTCGCAAAGCATCTCCGTGATCCCAGCGTGATGAGATCCAAGATGACGGCGGGAAAAACGCCCCCTCAAAAGAACGGCATCCAACTGCTCTGCCTCTAAGTTGCCGGTTAAACGATCCAAGCCACTCATTGACCGATCTGGGCCGAGTAGGCGTCAGGGGTTAGAAGGGCTTCTATTTCCGCAATATTTGAGGCCTTCATCCGGTAGATCCAGCCCTGCCCGAAGGGATCCGTGTTCAGAAGAGCCGGATTGGCGGTAAGTGCCTCATTCACTTCCGTCACGACTCCCGAGAGTGGGGAGTAAATGTCGCTAGCCGCCTTCACCGATTCAACCACGGCGGCCGTGGCGCCGGCCTTCAACTCGGCCCCAACCTTGGGAGGCTCGGCATAGACAATATCCGTCAACTCGGCCTGCGCATGATCGGTGATCCCCACCGTGATCGAATCGTCTTCATGGCGGATCCATTCGTGAGTCTTGGCATATCGGAGATCAGAGGGAACATTCATCTTGAAAGCAGGAATTATGGATGGAGAACGAGCTTCTTTGAAGCTGAAAGGAGAAGAAAAACCATTATTTCGAATAGAACGGCAGAGTGGTCACCACGGCCGCGTAGCCACGGCCGCGCACTTCCACTTCAAGGGCCGTCCCGGGCGTGGAAAGGGAAGGTGGCAGGTAGGCCATTGCGATCCCCTCACCCAAGCTTGGAGAGAGCGCTCCACTACAGGTTTCACCGACGGCCAACCCTTCCGAGAGCACGGGGTAGTGGGATCTGAGAGGAGGGCCGGTGACAGTGAGCTTTAGCGGAGTCAGCAGCGAGGGAAGCCCCTTCGAGCGTTGGGACTCCAGAGCATGCCTTCCCGTAAACTCAATCTTGGCTGGGTCATCCAATGCGACGAACTTTCCCAGGCCAGCCTCAAGCGGCGTGCGATCCAGAGAAAGATCGGAGCCGTTGAGAGGATACCCCATCTCTAGACGTAGTGTGTCACGGGCACCGAGTCCGCAGGGTTTGACTCCGGCAGCAAGGAGGGATTTCCAGAGCGATTCACCGTTTCCCTCTTTTGAGCCATCCTTGACGGGTACGAAAAGTTCAAAACCATCCTCTCCTGTGTAACCCGTTCGGGCCACCAGCGATGGAACGAACCCTTCAGACTCTCCAAGAGTTGCAATCCCGTTGCGTTTCGGAATCTCAGATTGGGGATAAAGCGTCCGCAACACCTTCTCCGAATCAGGTCCTTGGAGCGCAATTGCCGCATAATCATTCCCAAGGTCCCTGAGGAGAACTGTTCCATCCGCCGGCAATCGCGAACGCATCCAAGCCAGGTCCATGTCGCGACAGGCCCCGTTGATGACGAGAAAATAGGCCGTCTCTCCCGTCCGATAGATGATCAGGTCGTCGATCACCCCACCGCGCTCGTTGAGCATCATGGTGTATTGGCCACGGCCTATCGCCAGCTTGCCCACACGGTTCGTCAAGAGTCGTTCCAACCATTCTAGGGCTCCGGAGCCCTCAATCAAAACTTCACCCATATGGGAGATATCGAACATTCCTGATCCCGAACGGACAGCGCGATGCTCGTCCATGATACCGGTATATTGAACCGGCATCAGCCATCCACCGAATTCAACCATCCTGGCTCCACAGGCGAGATGACAGGATTCCAGGGGGGAATGTTTGAGAGTCATTGGATCACTCATGGCTGGGTTGTGGCACCGTTGGGACGACGGGCGTTAAAATCAAGATAGGTGTAGGAGTGGAACATTTTCTCGTATTCATCCACAAGCCGCATGGCCTCATTCGGCTTGAGGCGGTCTCCCTTGAGGGCCGCATCCGCCTGAGACTTGATGCGTCTCGCGAGTTCCTTGGTGTCCCATTGGGTCAAAGTCAGGACCTGATCGATCGTATTGCCGGGGAGCACCTCCTCGATATAATAGCCGGCCTCTTCATCCTCATCGAGGAAGACATGCATCTCGTTGACCCGTCCAAAGAGATTGTGGAGGTCGCCCATGATATCCTGGTAGGCACCGGAAAGGAATATCCCCAGGTAATAAGGCTCTCCCGGACGGATGCGATGGACGGGCAAGGTTTCCTTGACGTCCTGAAAATCAATAAACTTGGCCATCTTGCCGTCGGAGTCACACGTGATGTCAACCAGAGTGCCGCTGCGATCCGGAATCTCATCAAGTCGGTGGATCGGCATGACCGGGAACAACTGACCCAGGGCCCAGTGATCCAGGAGAGACTGGAAGACTGAAAAGTTGCAAAGAAGTTGATCGGCGAGGGCCACTTCCAGTTCCCGGACCTCTTCCGGAACCTGTTTCAGTCCGATATGAAGTTTCACAATCTCCGCGGCAATCTGCCAGTAGAGGGTGTCGATTTTCGCCTTGGGACGCAGATCAAGGAGACCGAGATCAAACATCGACTGGGCCTGATCGCGGATCTGCTGGGCATCATGAAGGTTCTCAAGCCTTCGTTTTTCATTAAGGCCCGATTTGATCTCGATCATATCGGCCACTTGCTTGGGATCATCAGGGGAGGCCAGAACCTCGCCCTGATGGTTTTCTTTCTCGATGGATCCAAAAGCCTCGATGATGAGGACCGAGTGAGGAGCGACAATAAACCGGCCACTCTCACTCACGATCACAGGATGATCCACCTGCTCCGAATCACAGACTTCCATGATATTGTAGACAATATCACGGGAGTATTCGTGCAGGGAATAGTTGCGGGAGCTGTCAAAGCTGGTCCGGGAGCCATCGTAGTCGATGCCGAGGCCGCCACCCACATCGAGATAGCCGAGAGAATGGCCCATTTTTTTCAACTTTGCGTAGAAGCGCGCGGCTTCCCGAGTTGCTCTGCTGATTGTTCCAATATCAGGAACCTGCGACCCGACATGGTAGTGCAGCAGTACGAGCGCATCGGCTATTCCTTCGGCATGAAGAGTATCGCTCATGGAGACAAGATCCGCAGTGGAGAGACCAAACTTGGCGTTTTCCCCACCGCTTGTGGCCCACTTGCCGGCACCTTTTGATAGCAATCTCACACGAGCACCGATCATTGGTGTCACGCCAACCTGCTTGGCCACGGCTAGAATCTGGTGAAATTCCTCGAGTTTTTCCACCACAAGGATGACCTTTTTGCCAAGCTTTAGCCCGATGAGGGCGGCACGGATGAATTCGTCATCCTTGTATCCATTTCCAATCACCAGACTCTCGGGATCGGAGTGAACGGCAAGCGCTGCGATCAACTCCGGCTTGCTACCCGCCTCGATACCGAAATGGTAGGGTAATCCCGCATCGACAATCTCCTCCACAACCTCACAGAGTTGATTGACCTTGATGGGAAAAACCCCCCGGTACTTGTTCTTGTAGCAGCACTCGGTGATCGCCCGGGCAAAGGATTCGTTCAGCCGGCGAACCCTATCCCGTAAAAGGTCATGCGAGCGTATCAGGAGAGGAAAGCGCAGGCCTCGATCCTTTGCTTCGCCGACAAGCTCCATGAGATCGATCTCCTCACCCTCCCGTCGCCGTGGTCGGATGGCTGCGTGACCCGCGGCATTAACGGTCACATACCCTTCGGACCACCCCTCCACATTGTAGAGTGCCGATGTCTGGGAAGTGATGTTACCGGATGGAGATGAAGTCATTGATAAAAGAGACGGAGAATGGAATTAACAAACCTCCTCCTGTTTTACCACTCGATGCTGAGATTTTTTTCACCTGGCAACGGATGCCCGGGGATTGATCCCCACCCACCTCTGTGAAAGAATTTCAAAACCGCATCCCATGAGAAATCTCCATATTGACGCATTTTCCGGAATCAGCGGCGACATGTCCGTTGCTGCACTGAGGGATCTTGGGGTTCCCGAGGAAGTCTTTCAAGAGGCTCTACGGGCGCTGGAGATCGAATTGCCCTCCTGCCGCTTCGAACGCGGGGACAGGAACGGCATCTCCGGATGGCGCTTTTTGGTGAGTGGCCATGAAGGCGTTGAGGGGGAAGAGGGAGCCAAGACCACCTCCCAACATCACGATCACGATCACGAGCATTCGCATGGCCATCAACGCGGTCACGCTCACGCTCATGAACATGAAGTGTCCGGTCACGCCCATGGCCGTAATCATGCCGAAATTGTAGCTCTTTTGGAACAAAGCCAACTTTCACCTGCAGTCAGAAACAGGGCTCTTTCGGTCTTCCGAAGAATCGCCATTGCAGAGGGTGCCATTCACGGAGTCCCGCCAGAGAACGTGGCATTCCATGAAGTTGGAGCCGTTGATTCCATTACAGACATTGTCTGCGCCTGTGCGGGTTTTGACTTCCTGAAAATTGATCGGATCACTTGCGGGGAACTCATCGAAGGATCAGGTCACATTCACTGCGCACACGGGACCTTTCCCCTGCCCGCGCCAGCCACGCTCGCCATTTTGAAAGGTATTCCGTTTCGACAGGTTCACGAACACTGGGAGCATATCACTCCAACCGGAGCGGCCATTGTGGCCGAATTTGCAGCATCCTTCACCCCCATGCCGGAGATGTCTGTCGAATCGATCGGTTACGGATTAGGAAGTCGTCAAACCCCCAACCGACCCAACGTTCTGCGTCTCATTCTAGGAGTTGACGTCACTAAAGATGATGCTGACACCGACGAGATCATGGAACTTCGCTGTAATCTTGATGACCTCTCTCCGGAACATGCTTCCAATGCGCTTGATCAGATCATAAAGGAGGGGGCCCTCGATGCCACACTGACACCGACCGTGATGAAAAAAGGCCGCTCCGGTTGGGTTCTCGAGGTTTTGTGCAGTGAGACCGATACCCGGAAGTTTTCGGAAATCATGATGCGCCATACCACAGCATTCGGAATCCGGATGCATCGCATGCAGCGTCTCAAGCTTCAGCGCCATCATCGAGAGGTGACCACGGAATACGGCCCAATTCTGATCAAAGTCGGCCTCCTGGGAGATGAAGTCATCCAAATGTCCCCTGAATTTTCCTCGTGCTCCGAGGCTGCTGCACATCATCGGGTGGCAGTCAGGGACGTGCACTCCGCAGCCCTGCGAGCTATCGCCGTATCTAAGAACTAGAGGAGTCCCGCCTCGCGAAAACTGAAGTAAGGAGCAAGGTCTCCTCTTTTCGATCCAATGATCACATGATCAGCCAGCGGGATTTGAAGAAGAGTTCCAGCCTCCGCAAGGCGCCTAGTCAACCGACGGTCCGCCTCGCTGGGTTGGGGATCTCCCGAGGGATGATTGTGAACAACAACGATGGAATAGGCTCCCTTGGAAACAGCTGGTCTGAAGATCTCACGGGGATGTGCGATGCTCTCATTGAGGCTGCCTCTCGAGATCTCTTTTTCCTCAAGCAAACCATGGCGTGTATCGAGAAGAAGAACCCTGAGCGACTCGTGGGGAAGGGACTGCATCTCACCGGCAAGAAGGTCATAAATCACTCCGGCCCGATCGACCCGTAACTTTTCGACTTCCGGCCTGGCCATCCTGCGACCCATTTCAAAGGCCGCCTTCAACTCGGCTGCCTTGGCAGGTCCGATTCCTGAAAATTTACTCAGTTCCTGAACGGTGCATCCCGCGAGACGGCGCAATGTTCCCCATTCCTTGACGAGTTGTTTGGAGAGTGTGAGCACATCCAAGCCAGCCGTTCCGGTCCGAAGAAAGATTGCAAGCAACTCGGCGTCGGTCAGCACATCAGCGCCGTGCCTTGTCAATCTCTCCCTGGGTTTCTCGGACTCGGAAAGTTCCCGAAAACGTGAAGCAATCATGGGGGAATCTAACCCTCTCTGAACGGATCGCAAGTGATGGACATCAGAAGATTCCAATCAACAATCAGGCGACTTTAAATCACGGAAAAACAGTCCCGAGATCCAAGGGCTTGCTAGCAGAGCGAATCCAGAACTCCACGGAGGTATTCGGTCATGGAACCCAGTGCGGCGGCATGTCGATTCTCCTGAACTTTTTCGAGTTCTGACTCAGCCTCATCGACCAAGGTTCGTGCGGCTTGAACGGCAGAGGAAAGCGCACCTCGGGAAATGACAAGATCAACAAGGGTCGAAGGCGAGAGGCCTTCTTCCGAAAGAAGCAGTCCCTGGACCTCATCACGTTGTTTTGGAGTCGAGTTCTGAAGAAGCAACAAGATAGGGAGGGTGAATTTGCCGCAGGCAATATCAGTTCCTAGCGTCTTCCCGATCATCTCCTCATCACCGACAAGATCAATGCAATCGTCCAGCACCTGATAGGCAATACCGATTTTATTACCGTAGGTTTTAAGGGCACCGATCACCGTCGGCGAGGCGCCGCTCAGAAAGGCCCCGAGTTCGCAAGAGACGGCAAAGAGTGCTCCCGTCTTCATCTGAACCATCCGATAGTATTCAGAAAGGGGAAGATTCACGTCAAATCGACGCTGGGTCTGGAGGATTTCGCCGGTGCACACATCGGCCGCCGCGTCAGCAATCCGGCGGGAGACATCGGAATTTGAAAATTTGGTTGAGAGACGAAGGGCATGCGCGAAGAGGACATCCCCCACGAGGACCGTCAGAGAGTTTCCCCACTTGGCATTGAGAGTGGGCCGATCTCTCCTTCGGTCAGCGCCATCCATGATGTCATCGTGGACGAGACTTGCGATATGGATCAGTTCCACAATCACTGCAAGATCCACGTGATCGGAAACGATTCTCCCTGTGGCTCCTCCTGAGAGAAGGGCAAGGGCGGGCCGAAGTCTCTTGCCGCTACCTCCGATCGCATACTCAATATAATGCTCTACAGCCGCATCGACAGCCTTGGACTGCTCCAGAATGCGCTCCTCGACCGAGTAGAGATCCGGGCCGATCAGTTCGATCGCCGAAGCGAAGGCTTCATGGGATCTCGGATCTATTTCTTTTGTCGACCATCTTGTGAAGTTTTTCACGGGGATACTTTCGCTGATCCGGTCACGATCGTCAATGTCAGTGGATCTGACACCTGAAAGCACTCCCCCCATGCGGACTAGAGAAATCTTTTAGTTTCGAATTGGCCTCTTCGGTCCCGCCCCCAACCGGATAGCTTCCCTGATCAAAGGAAACGGTAGGAGTCGACTGCCGCGCACGAGAAGGGCAAGCAATGGATTCGGAATGACTCCCGGTTTGTCACGTTCAAGTCCCCTCAGGGCCTGTCGAACAACCAGTTCCGGGGTGCTCGCCAAGGAGGGGTGGGTCCGCTCCATGGCGCGGATGGTCTCTCCATTCCTTCCCGCCACATCGAAGAACTCGGTAGGAACGGGCCCTGGGCAAAGCGCCGTGACATGGATTCCCTCGACGGCAAGCTCCATGCGGAGTGCCTCACTGAAGCTGGTCACATAGGCTTTGGTGGCCGCATAGACGGCCATCTCCGGCAACGGGTAGAAGCCCGCCACGGAACTCACATTCAGGATGCCTGAGGGGCTCTGCGCGCGGAGCATGGGAAGCAGGAGATGAGTAAGATGGGTCAGCGCGGTGACATTTACCTCCAGCATGGGGGCAATCCTCTCCCACTCAGCCGTATCAAATGTTCCCAGATCGCCGAGGCCGGCATTATTGATCAGTAGATTGATCGGGATCTGCTCCCGAATGATCCAGGAAGCAAGACGGGATCTCTCACCTGGAAGGGATAGATCCGTCACGAAAGGATCCACGATAAGCGACGCGTGGTGTTGCCTGAGAGAAGCCGAAAGCTCCCCGAGACGCTCCTCCCGACGACCGACGAGAATGAGTCTTGCAGCAACGGGTGCCAGTTGTTTGGCAAACTCAGCACCAAGACCAGCGGTAGCCCCGGTGATGAGTGCCGTACATCCCTTGGTGGAGAATTTTTGCGAGCGTGCTTGTTTCATTGTTTAGAGAAATAATCTTTCCTGAAAATCTCACGGATCGGGTGCTCGTCGAGCACATTAGCTTCGATACCCCCGAGGCGTTTCGGATCATAGAGTTGGATGCCGACATAAAAAAACAGGGGAGAGATCGGCGATTCGTTGTTCACCAGAAACTCTTCGGCCCGTTGCAAAGTCTGAAATCGCTCCTTGGGATCGGTCTGCCCGGCCGCTTGATGAATCATCTGGTCATAATGCGGACTCTTCCACCCCGTGCGATTGTTACCGCTTTCAGAAAGAAAGAGGTCGAGGAAAGTATTGGGATCGGGATAATCCCCCACCCAACTGGAACGGGCGATTCCAAAATCCAACGAGGCAAGGGAATTCAAGTAAACCTTCCACTCCTGGCGCTCAAGCTGAATGCTGATTCCCAACTGCTTTTTCCACATGGCTTGAAGTTCTACGGCGATTGCCTCATTCATCTCTCCCTCGCTGTAGAGATAGGTGGTGAGTGGAAATCCCTTGCCATCAGGATATCCCGCCTCCGAGAGAAGGGCCCGGGCCGCAACGTTATCCTCGGCCAGTCCCTGGGGAGGATTGTATCCGGGAATGCCGGGTGGAACAAAACTCAATGCAGTGGTCTCCCCTGCCCTCGTGATCTTGTTGGTGATGACTTTGCGATTCACGGTCATGGCGAATGCCTTGCGGATTCGAGGGTCGGTGAAGGGTCCCTTGGCACAATTAAAACGCAGAAAATAGGTACCAAGAAAGGGGGCGGCATGGAAATCGGGTCGCTCTTTAAGCACATCGAGTAACGACGGCGGAGCGAGTCCCTTATCCATGATAAGGTCGGTCTGTCCTGCTGCGTAAAAATTGAAGGCAACGTTGGCTTGGCTGATCGGCAGCACCTCCACGGAACCCAAGCGAACATTCGCGGCCTCCCAGTAAGAGGGGTTTTTCTTGAGAACAACGTTTTCATTGATTCTCCAGGCATCAAGGGTGAAGGCTCCATTGCCCACGAATTTACCGGGCTTAATCCAATCATCCCCATACTTGGCGATCAGATCGGTGCGCACCGGGTAGAGAGTCGGAAAAGCACAAAGATCTAGAAAATAGGGAGTCGGTTGCCTGAGGGTAACCTTGAGGGTGAGAGGATCCGCCGCCCTCACTCCAACGGTTCCAAAATCACTGGATTTACCATTTGCAAAGTCTTCCGCTCCCTTCACGGAGAAGAGTTGATAGCTGTAAGCGGAGGCGGTGGTGGGATCGAGTGTTCTGCACCATGATAGGATGAAATCCCGGGCCGTGACGGGAAGCCCGTCGCTCCATTTAGCATTTGGGCGAAGATGAAATGTGTAATTGAGATGATCGGAGGAGATTTCCCAACTGGCGGCGACTCCCGGGGAGGCATGGCCTTGACGATCGAAACGGAGCAACCCCTCGAAAACAGCATTGACGATTCTTCCCTCGGGTTGACCCGTGATGAGGGCCGGATCCAGCGTCTCGGGCTCAGCTCCATTGATGAAGATCAGATCTGCTCGGGGATGTCTTTCAGAGCATCCGAGACATAGCATCAAAAAGAACAGGGAGAGCAGGACCTTGGTTGATTTCTCAATCATGATAGGGCACTGCATGACTGCAGGGAATCCCCTCTGCAAACTCACCGAGACTGAGGACCGTCGTCTCCGAGATATTTCTCAATGCGTGGTTGGTCAAAAACGCCTGATGTCCGGTCACAATGACATTCGGAAAGGTTAAGAGGCGTGCGAAGGTATCGTCGTTGATGATGTCCGAAGATCGGTCTTCAAAGAAGAGAGAGGCTTCCTCCTCGTAGACATCAATGGCTAGAAATCCGACTTTACGGGTTTTTAGAGCTTCCACCACGGCCGGCGTGTCAAGCAATGCTCCACGGCTTGTATTGATAAGAAATACCCCGCTCTTCATCAGTCGCAAAGACTCCTCATTAATGAGATGAAACGTCGAGGGCATCAGCGGCACATGAAGCGTGATGATGTCCGAAAAGCGAAAGAGTTCCTCCCGAGTATCAACATAAGAGGCCCGAAGCATGACCTCCTCGTTCGGTTCCTCATCATAAGCAAGGATCTTGCAACCGAAACCGCTGAGCAACCGAACGACCGTTGATCCTATGCGACCAGTTCCACACACTCCCACCGTCATGTCGCGAAGCTCGAAGCCGCACAACCCCTCAAGATTAAAGTCAGCCCGCCTGACCCGGTTATGCCCCTCATGAATATGACGTCCCAAGGTCAGGATCAGGCCGATCGTGAACTCCGCAACGGCATTGGGCGAATAGGCGGGCACATAAGCAAGCTGGATCCCCAACTCCCTCGCAGCGGCCAAGTCGATCTGGTTGAAGCCAGCGCTTCGGGTGGCCAGAAAGCGGGTTCCCCCCTCCTTGAGTTTCTCAAGCACGCATCGGTCGGCCACATCGTTGACGAAAATAAGAACTGCCTCGTGCCCTCTGGCAAGCATCGCCGTCTGAACGTCCAATCTCACTTCCAAAAAGGTAAACTCCAAGGACTGTTCCGAGATTGCATCAGACGCCTTCTCCAAAACATGACGTTCGTAACGCTTGGTATTGAAAACGGCGACTTTCACGGTTTCATGATGGCTTGAGACGATCGTTCGTTCCAGCCATTCGGGAGTCTTAACGTGGATCCGGAATCACTTTTCCCTCCTTATTTGAGGAGGAGATCACCTTTCGGTAATAGAAAGCGGAAGGCTTCAGGATGCGGTCCCTAGTTTTTGGATCCATGGTCGCCAGTCCGAACTTGGGGACATAGCCGTAGTGCCACTCATAGTTGTCTGCAAGCGACCAGACAAAGTAGCCCTTCACATCGTATCCTTCGTCCATGGCCTCGCGGATCTGGTTGATATGGTCCCTCATGTAGGAAAGACGCTTCTGCTCGCTCTTGGTGGCGATTCCGTTCTCAGTGATCATCATCGGCTTGTCATACCGCTTGCCAACATATCGGATCTGCTTACCGAGTCCCTTGGGGTCGATGCGCCATCCCATCATCGTAAAATTTGGCCCGTGCCGTGCTCCCTCTGAGAGAAAGCTGATCGGGCCAGCCATTTGGCTGTAGTAGTAGTTGAACCCGATGATGTCACAGACATCATAAATCCTGTCAAGGTGGTCAAAATTAGAATGCATGACCGTGTTGTAGAGCAACCCTCCGGGATCCAGGGGGGCATGAGTCCACCAAGGCAATGCCTCGACGCTAAGCACCTTAGCCGAAGGTTTCACTTCCTTAATCCGGGCAGCAGCATCGCGGAACATATCAGCACTGGCGATTGTGGCCGCCTTATAGCCCTTGAAGTCAAAGGTGTGGCATGGGGGCCACAGACCAATGATATAGGCCGTCAGGACCTGTCCGTTCGGCTCGTTCTCCGGAGCATAATAGGTGGCGTAGGGTGCGGTTGCCTTCACCATTTTGCTGACATAGAGATTCCAGTGTTCACGAGCAATCGGATTTAGCCAGTTGGTCTTGGAGCTGTCCTTTGAATCCGTAAGCCAAGCGGGGAAGGTGAAGTGCCAGAGTGTGACCACGGGCTCGATTCCCGCCTCCTTGAGTTTGCGGCACATCCTGACATAACCCCTGACCGCCTTCTCATTATACCGACCTGGCTGCGGTTCAACCCTCGCCCACTCAATACTGAAGCGGTAGTGGGTCACCCCGATCTTTTTGAGAGCGGCAACATCCTTGTCAAAGTCACTCCAAGTGTAGAGGGCATTCCCCACCACCGGAGCCTTGCCCTGCTGAACAAGAAGATCCCAATCCCGAACATAATAATTATGATCACCAGGCATCTCGGCCTTGTTCTCATACTGAAGACTGCTGGTGGAAATCCCCCAAGCAAAGGGGGCGTAACCGGTCAATCTTTGAGACTGATGCTTTGGCGCCTTATCAAGTGGGCCGAGCGGATGGATAGCACACCCCGAAAGGATGAGGGTGACGGCAAGCAGGGAAAGAATTGAGCGTAGTAAAGTCACTGGGAAGGGGTGTTGTTTTTATTGGTGGGACTAAACAAAGGCTTCAACGCGCCCATCTTGTCACGATAAAAGCCCTGAAGACCAGGCGTCAGTGAGTCCAACTTCCAGAACGAAAGAGTGTTCAAGGTTGCCTGTTTTCTACGAGCATCAGCACGGAGATCTCCGGTCTTCAGATCCACATGGTCAAAAGGGACCGTGACCTTCGCGTATTCGGCATCGGAAACTCTCGCCAGTTTGAGGGCGTCTGGCCTGTAAACCGAAAGCCACCAACCTTGATAAGCATCTGGGGATGTCGGCGGGAGCACCTTGAAGGCAACTCGTCCGACCGTTATTTCTCCCCCCGTCTCGGGAAGCGCATAGAGAGCCCCTACCTCGGCACGGGAATAAAGGATGCCGGCCAGGTAGGCACGGATGATCTTCTTGAATTTCTTGATCTCCTCGGGATGCTTTTCATAGATCCCAAACTCAAGGCAAACCGGATTCCCGGGATTGCCATAAACATTCATCTCCACTTTCTTATTAATCCGGAAGGAGAGGTAGGGAATGTTTTTCAGATATCCGATGGTGATTGCGGTCGCTGGAATCTCCCGGAAGGACTTGATGTTGTCGTCGCATCGGAAGTCCTGAACGACCATGCGCCAAGGGGGAAGTTTCCCGGGGTTGATGATGTCGGCAAAGTAGAACCCATCGTCGGGCTTGTCATCGATACGACGGATCCAGCTTTTGGGAATCTCCTTCTCTCCCATCTTTTGCTGCAGAGTGACACTGGAGATGGAGTTGCGCACAATGAGTCCGTGAAGAACCTTTCCATCGTTAAGAATCAACGTGTCGGGATAGAGGTCCAGCTTGGGCTTGATCATCTCCTCACCATGCAGGGAGATGCCAACAAGCATCAGGGCGAGCAGTAATCTCTTTATCTTCATGATTGAACGGACGAACCATTGCTACTAGATCATCTCCAATGCATCAAGCTACCTTCCCGAAAATCCTTCCCGCCGCGGCAAGCCTGATCCTCGCCTTTTTCCTTCAGGGATGCATCGCCCCGGTAAAAAGCTACACTCCCCCGAGGTCGGCTATCATGCTCGGCAAACTTCCCAAGGAACGTTTCTGGTGGGGCACTTCGACGGCTCCCTTCCAGAATGAAGACAAAGGGTATCCGGTCGGCTCAAAGTGGTATTTCCGCACGGACTGGGATATTTTTGCCGAGCACGGAGGCGCCCCAAAGCGCGGGGACCAGGCCGTCCTGTCCTGGAGCCACTTTGACAAGGATCTGGCCGCTCTCAAGAAGCTCGGAGTGAGTCATTTTCGCTTCGGTGTCGAGTGGGCACGGATCGAACCACGCAAGGGAGAGATCAATGAGGAGGCCCTGCAACAGTATGCCAAGATGGCCCAACATGTCCGTCAGGCGGGCATGGAACCTCTCCTCACCCTCTGGCACTTCACTTTCCCCGAGTGGCTCTACCCGAAGGACAGAACCAAGGCGAATTTCCTCAATCCTGACATCCAAACCGCTTGGCGGTCACATGTCCGTCGCGTCGTGCGGGCCACCAAGGCGGATGTCCGCATCTATGTGCCGCAGAACGAACCCAACGGAGCCTTGCAACTCGGCTGGCTGGCAGCCCATTGGCCACCAGGTCTGTTCTTCCATGTGGGAGAATACAAGAAAGCGATGCAAGTGTGTGCCGACATGTTCCGTGATGCCTCAACAATCATTCGCGAGGAGCGAAAGGATGCCCTCGTCATGGGTATCTGGTCTCTGCCTAACTGGAAGAAAACCAAATATCTGGCTCCGGACACAGTCTACAATCTCATGCAGCACCAGAACTTCGACCATCTTGATATGGTGGCCGACACCTGCGATCTGATCGGGATCAATTATTACTATTCCCAGGTAGCAAGTTTGCCACGTTTCCTCTTCCGCCCCTCGGGGGAGCGTAACTCCAACTACACCCAGCTAGGATGGGAGATTGCTCCAACTGGGCTCTACCACATCCTCAAGGACGTCCACGACCGCTACCATAAGCCGATCGTCATCACTGAAAATGGCATCGCCACTCAGAGTGGTCAGAAATCCATTCGCTACTTCCGCGAGCACGTGGCCCAGATGCGCCGTGCGATCTCTGATGGTGTTGATGTGCGTGGTTACTTTCCCTGGACCTTGGTTGACAACTACGAGTGGACCGATGGATGGGGGCATGACCAGTTCGGGCTCTTCTCCTATGACATCAAGACTCACGACCGCATCCCTTCACCTTCCGCTGTCTGGTATTCGAACTTTATCAAAGCCTATCCCCAGCCATGACCTGGTATGACCGGGATCCGAACAAGAGACCCGAATCCAAAGAGGTCGCAGCGATGGTGGACAGTGTCATAAAAGGCAGGCACTCGGTGCGCGCCTTCCTGCCGACTCCCATTCCCAAGGAGACCATCCTTGAGATCCTGGATGTCGCAGCCCGCGCCCCCTCGGGCACCAACACTCAACCCTGGCAGGTGACGATCGTAACCGGAGAGAAGAAAGAGGCCCTCTCCCGGGTACTGATCTCGACATCCCTTGATCCCACGCGCAATGCAGAGCATCAGCAGGAATACTCCTATTATCCCGAAAAATGGATTTCCCCCTACATCGATCGTAGACGCAAGGTTGGCTACGACCTCTATGGACTTCTTGGCATCGCAAAAGGGGAAAAGCCCCAAATGGAACGGCAGTTCGCTAAAAACTATGCCTTTTTTGATGCTCCGGTCGGATTGTTTTTTACCATCGACCGGATTTTAGGCCAGGGAAGCTGGTTGGATTACGGAATGTTTCTTCAGAATGTCATGCTTGCAGCCAAAGCAAGGGGTCTTGATACATGCCCCCAAGCCGCTTTTTGCAAATATCATCGGATCATCGCACGTCATCTCGAGATTTCCGATCAAAGGATACTCGTCTGTGGCATGGCTCTTGGCCATGCCGATGAATCAAAAATCGAAAACTCCCTTCAAACGGAACGGGAGAGAGCTCTCTCCTTTACTCGTTTTTTTGAATAAGCAAGGGATGCCACGTGATTTTACGAGGCCTATCGTCGTAGGGGGGAAGACTTCAAAGCCTTGACCCTCAATGTTCCTGAATGCTTTGTCCCTGAATGCTTAAAAGGGCTTCCCGATCGCAAAGACCCGGAACCCTATGGTTCTTAGGCTTTCGTGGGGCAGCACATTACGCCCGTCAAAGAGGAAGGCGGGCTTGAGCATGTCGTCGTGTATTTTCTGAAAATCAAGGGTCTTGAACTCATCCCACTCGGTGAGAACGGCCACTCCGTGTGCTCCCTTACAGGCCTCAAGCGCACTTTTGACCACCACAAGATTCGGGTTGGTCTCAGTTCCAAGAACTTCGGCCCTGATCTGAACTTCGGAGACTTGGGGATCGTAGACATAGACCTTGGCCCCTTCCGAAAGAAGATCACGACAGACGGAAATCGCAGGTGTCTCACGCGTATCATTGGTATCCTTCTTGAAGGCGAATCCAAGGATGCCGATCTGCTTACCGGTCACCGTGTTGAACAGATCACTGACCATGCGACCCGAGAATCGGGACTTCTGCCAGTCATTCATGGTGACAACGCTCTGCCAGTAGGCTGCAACCTCGGGAAGACCGAAATGCTCGCAGAGATACGAGAGATTCAGGATGTCCTTCTGGAAGCAGGAACCTCCAAAACCGACCGAAGCCTTTAAAAATTTTGGACCAATTCTTGAATCATGACCGATTGCACGAGCAACTTCCTCGACGTCGGCTCCAGTGGCCTCGCAGAGCGCGGAAATCGAATTGATGGAGGAAATGCGTTGCGCAAGAAAAGCGTTCGCGACCAACTTGGAGAGTTCCGAGGACCAGAGATTGGTGGCGAGAATTTTATCCCTGGGAATCCAGCGGGCATAGATGGAAACAACCTTTTCGATTGCCGCAAGCCCCTCGGGTGTCTGTTCTCCACCAATCAGCACGCGATCGGGATTTTCAAGATCCTCAACGGCAGTCCCCTCGGCAAGGAACTCCGGATTGGAGAGAACCTGGAACGTGCCGTTCTTTGAATTGGATTGAAGGATCGTAATCATCGCGGAGGCGGTACGCACCGGGATGGTACTCTTCTCGACGATAATCTTGGGTCCTTCAGCCACCTCCGCGATCATTCGCGCGGCCGACTCAATGTATTTGAGATCAGCTGCGCGACCAGCCCCCACTCCGAAGGTTTTGGTGGGAGTTCCGACGCTTACAAAGATGATCTCTGAATGGCGGATAGCCTCCTTGACGTCCGTGGAAAAGAAAAGATTTCTTCCGCGGGCAGATTCCACCACTTGCTGGAGTCCCGGCTCATAAACAGGGAGCGTGTCTGAATTCCATGCGGCAATTCGTGCCTCATTGGGATCACAGACGGTGACTTTGATATCGGGACACTTTGCGGCGATCATCGCCATCGTGGGGCCGCCGACATAACCGGCACCTAAACAGCAGATTGATAAGGAGTAGTTTGAGGACATGGATAGAATGAGGTGATTCGATGAATGTTATTTTCTAACGAAAGAATGAAAATGGATGAGAAAGGAGTGCAAAGACTTTCACGAAACTCCGACGGAGCCTTACCAACCGTCTTTAATTGTTGTTACTGGACAAGGCCCTCTTGAAATATTCGATGGTTTTTTCAATACCATCCTCAAGTTGGACCTTTGGTTCCCATCCAAGCGTCTGTTTGGCAAGGGTGATATCAGGTTGGCGTTGTTTCGGATCGTCTGAGGGTAAGGCTTGAAAGCTGATCTTCGATTTGCCGCCCACTTTTTTGAGGATAATTTCCGCAAGCTGAAGCATGGTGAACTCGCCGGGATTTCCCAAATTCATGGGTCCTACGATCTTCTCCTGCTCCATGAATCCCATGAATCCCGCCACCAAATCATCCACATAGCAGAAGGAGCGAGTCTGGGAGCCATCACCATAAATCGTCAGATCCCTACCCTGAAGTGCCTGAACGATGAAATTGGAGACAACCCTGCCGTCATCAGCCAGCATTCTGGGGCCGTAGGTGTTGAAAATACGGATCACTCGGATATCCACACCGTTCTCGCGGTGGTAATCAAAAAAGAGCGTCTCCGCGCAGCGCTTCCCCTCATCATAGCAGGAACGCAAACCGATCGGGTTCACATTCCCCCAGTAAGCCTCAACCTGAGGATGAACCGAGGGATCACCGTAGACTTCGGATGTGGAGGCCTGAAACACACGTGCTTTAAGGCGCTTTGCAAGCCCAAGACAATTGATGGCTCCCATGACGGAGGTCTTCATCGTCTTGATGGGGTTATACTGGTAATGAGGCGGCGAGGCAGGGCAAGCCAGGTTATAGATTTGATCGACCTCGAACTTGAAGGGATCAATCACATCATGACGCACCAATTCGAAGCGGGCATGGCCAACAAGGTGCTGGATATTTGCCTTACGTCCTGTGAAAAAATTATCAAGGCAAATGACCTCGTGTCCCTGCTCGAGGAGGCGGTCGCAAAGGTGTGATCCAAGAAACCCAGCTCCGCCGGTAATAAGAATTCTCATCGCGGGATACTAGAGCAGCTTTGAAAGAATAGTTAAGAAAAAAACTTGGGGCGATGCCCTCGATGCCTTACTGGGCAGAATAAAAGTGGTACCGGCGACAGGGGTCGAACCTGCACATCTTTAGAGGATACCGGATTTTGAGTCCGGCGCGTCTGCCAATTCCGCCACACCGGCACGGATTATCATTATGAATCCAATCGTGTCTAAATGCCAAGCCCATCTTCTTCTCTCACCGAAAGATTAGGAAGGATTAGCATCTGGTGACTTGTTGCCGGGCTTTGAGCAATTCAATCAATGGCCCCCTCGGATCGTAAGTTTGAGGGTAACTTGAAGAGTGAGCTGACCACGAACGTGCAAAAGATGCCGAGCAAAGCTCCCGCAAGGACATCACTAAGAAAGTGATAATTTATGAAGAC
>CAIKFI010000039.1 GCA_903826635.1 uncultured Spartobacteria bacterium
AACTTCACTCTGCTCGCTCCGATGGTCCCTGCGGCGATCCTCTGCATCGGACTCAACTACCGCAGGCACGCCGAGGAGATGAATGCCAAGGTCCCGAAATTCCCCATCCTCTTTTTTAAGAATCCCTCCGCTCTGTTGGATCCCGGTGCCTCGATCACAATCCCAAGGAAACTCCTTTCCACACAGGTCGACTACGAGGGAGAGCTCGCCATTGTGATCGGCAAGGCCTGCCGCAATGTCACCCGTGAGAGCGCCCTCGATCATGTCCTTGGATACACCGTGGCGAATGATGTCAGTGCGCGTGACTGGCAGAGGGACTGGGGAGGATCCCAGTGGTGCCGTGGCAAATCCTTCGACACCTTTGCTCCGATGGGCCCTTGGCTTGTCACCGCCGATGAGATCCTCGATCCGAATGCACTCCGCATCAGCACCCGGGTCAATGGGGAAACTCTCCAGGATTCCAACACGGAGGACATGATTTTCGATGTCCCTGCCCTGATCGAGTTCCTGAGCGGGGATACGACGTTGCCAATTGGAACGGTTATCCTGACGGGTACACCCTCCGGGGTCGGCGTGGGTCGTACTCCCCAGCGCTGGCTCCATCAGGGAGACCTTGTTGAGGTTGAGATTGAGAAGATCGGACTTCTCTCAAATCCTGTCGCGTAGAACTCTTTAGACGGAGAGTTTGTCAAAGGCTCTGGCTCTCCAGATGCTAGGTTTTCTTTGAGGGCCAAAATAGGTGAAGGCAAACTGGATGGAGATCTAGGGGTGAGAGCGGAGTGGTATCTGGCATACCGCGGTTGAGCAATAACAACGCTCTCCGCCAAGAGTCCAAGTCCTACCCTTCTTCGGGTTCTACGTGGACAGTGACATCCTCAAGGGGCAATCCCGATGCCATGAGTCGGTCTTTTACTGTGTGGGAGATGTCATGACCTTCACGAACCGAGATCTCTCCACTGACCCTGATGTGGAGGTCAGCGATGTAGGAGAGACCGCTTTTACGGATGCGGCACTTCTCTGCGCTGACGACTCCGGGAACAGCACAGGTGATGTCCATAACGGTTTTTTCAGCGTCGGGCGAGACGCGTGCATCCATCATGTCGCCAAGTGAAAGTTTCAGCATGTTGTAAGAGCTGTAAAAGATCACCACGCAGGCAAAGAGGGCGGCCCAGTCGTCTGCCACCTCATAACCGCGTCCCCCCAAGAGACTGATTGAGATGCCGATGAAAGCCGCAATCGAAGTGACGGCATCGGAGCGATGGTGCCAGGCATCAGCCAGGAGAGCGTTACTCCCGATCCGGCGGGCTCGACGTGCCATGAACTGGTAGAGCGTCTCCTTGATAGCGATTACTCCGATCAGAATAAGCAGGGTCCAGGGTGAGGGGAGGTGCACGGGATTACCATGTGCAGCCGCAATCAGTTGAAAAATGCTGTTATGGGCAATGAGAGCACCGGCAATTGCCAGAACGAAGGCTCCGATCAGAGAGGCCAGTGACTCAGCCTTGCCATGACCATAGGGATGATCCTCATCTGGGGGCTTGGCTGCGTATTTCAAGGCCCCCCAGATAAGGAGGGAGCTAAAAAGATCGAGAAGGGACTCGATTCCGTCAGCAATCAGGGCATTGGAGCGCCCGATGAGACCACCCGCGATCTTTGCGGCAGATAACAGGAGATTAAGGAGGACACCCGTGGCGATGACGCTTCTGCCAGCTGCGGCTCTGGCTTGGACATCTCCATTCATAAGGAAGGGGCCTGCACCTCCGAAATAAACTCTTTCACGGCATTTCGGAAGGGGGTGGCAAGGTCGGCCTTGGGCTTGACGAAGGAGGGGCGGAACCAGGGTTGGAGTCCCAGGAGATCAGAGGTGACCAGAATCTGTCCATCACAGGAAGTCCCGCTACCGATCCCGATCGTTGGGATGTCCAGTTGGCTGCTTATATCTCTTGAGAGTGATGTCTCAACCAGTTCCAGTACGAGGGCGCAACAACCTGCAGACTGGAGTTCAAGAGCTGCTCTAAGAAGAGACTCTGCCTCTATCTCTGTTTTGCCCTTTCGATGATAGCCACCCTCTTCCCGTACTTGTTGGGGAAGCATCCCAAGATGCCCGATTACTTCTATACCTCTCGAAGTAAGCAGGGAGACCTGGTTGGGAAGTGGACCTTCGAGCTTTACGGCATCAGCACCGGCCTCCACCAGTTGCATGGCACTGACAAGTGCCTGATCGGGAGTAGTATAAGTGCCGAAGGGAAGATCGGCGGCCACAGGGGCTCTGGTTACCCCGCGACGGACCGCCTTCAAGTGGTGAATGATCTCGGTGAGGGTGACGTCAATAGTGTCCTTTTGACCCAAAACAACCATACCAAGTGAATCCCCCACGAGGATTAGATCGATCCCGGACTCGTCCAAAAGTCGTGCCGAAGGGTAGTCATAAGCGGTCAACCAGGACTGACGATACCCTTGCTTCTTCGCGGAAATAAGATTTGTTTTGAGATACATTAATACCTAATGAGCAATTTGATAATTCTGTTTATTATGAATAATAGATAAATACTCACAGCAGGATCGCTCCCATCCCGGAAGCTGTAGGTCAGGACGTATTTCCGCCAGTGGAGCCAGAACAAAGAGTCGTCCGGTGATTCGAGGGTGAGGAAGCTCCAGTTCGGGAAGGTTTAGCGTCATTCCGTCGCAGTAAAGGAGATCGAGGTCGAGGTATCGGGGTTCATTGGCTCCATGGTTTCTAGGTCGTCCTGCGGCGATTTCCAAGGCCTGAAATTTATGAAGTAACTCTAAGGGGGATAAAGAAGTTTCCAACTCCACCACACCGTTCAGAAAGAGGGGTGATCCCGGAGGGCAATCCATCGGTTCTGTCTCGTGCAGGCTGGAGAGGAGGAAGTCACCGTGCTCATGAATTTCCCTGAGATGGCCGATTGCCTCTAACAGTATGGCGCTTCTCTCACCCAGATTGGAGCCGAGGGCGATGCCGGCGCGCATGATCTTAACAGTAATGAGGATTAATGCAGGCCCAGCACGTCCTGCATATCATACAGGCCTGGGTGATTTTTCTTGGTATCACGGGCCCAGAGGGCTGCGCGAAGAGCGCCCCGGGCAAAGGTTTCACGGCTTGAGGCTCTGTGAATGAGTTCCAGTCGATCGCCAGGGGCGGCCAACATCACTGTATGGTCTCCGACGACGTCGCCACCGCGAACGGCGTGTACGCCGACCTCGGTTCGGGTTCGTTCGCCGGTCATGCCGACCCGTCCGTGTCGTGTATCCTTTTCGTAATCAAGATCATAAACCTCATCTAGGACTTCAACCAAACGCCGTGCCGTGCCGCTGGGGGAGTCTTTCTTGAGGCGGTGGTGAACCTCGATCACCTCTGCATCGTAATCGGGGCCAAGGATCTCTGCCGCCTTCTTGGTGAGCCAGAAAAGGGTGTTCACTCCGACGCTGTAATTCGGCGAGAAGATAACGGGAATCTTAGCCGAGGCTTCGGTGATCGCCTGACGAACATCGTTGGAATGCCCCGTTGTTCCAATGACAATAATTTTACCTAATTCAATGCATTTCTGGAGCGCTGGCAGGGTTGCATCGGCATGGGTGAAGTCAATAACAGCATCGCAACTGGCAATCGGATCCAACGACTCTCCATCATCGATCGTGCCGATGAGATCAAAGGCTGTATTTTCCTTTGCTAATGCAACCAAGGCCTGACCCATTCTTCCTTTTGATCCGTAAATAACAACTTTAAGTGGATTCATAAGAGTGTTTTGCATTAGATAAGATTGCTCTCATCTAAGGTCTTCAGGAGGGTTTTTTTATTTTCTAGTGTCATCTCGCAAAGAGGAAGACGGACATCATCTTGGCAGACCCCCTTGGCAGCTAGGGCTGTCTTGACTGGAACGGGATTTGGCTCTATGAAGAGATCGCGGAATAGGGGTGCATAGCGGTTGTGAATTTCCTCAGACTTGCCCAGATCTCCCTTCAGGAAGGTCTGCACTAGGCGCTCAACCTCAGTAGGAATAATATTGGAGGCCACGCTGACCACACCCACTGCACCAGCGGCCATAAAAGGGAATGTGAGTGCGTCATCACCCGAGAGGATCTGAAAGCTTTCGGGGAGAGCCGCTCTGAGTTGGTGGACTCGCTCGACATTTCCACCGGCCTCCTTGATGGCCACCACATTGGGGCAATCGGCGGCCAAGCGGACAATGACGGGGACTGGGATTTCAATGCCACAACGGCCCGGGATGCTATAAAGGACGATCGGAATGGATACGGAATCAGCCACTTTCTTAAAATGTCTATAGAGGCCTTCAGGGGAGGGCTTGTTGTAGTAGGGGGCAACCACAAGGGCGGCGTCAGCTCCCAGTTTATCAGCTTCGATCGTGAGTTCCACAGCTTCGGAGGTGGCATTGGATCCGGTGCCGGCGATAACCAATACCCTCTTTGCCGCCACCTTGACCGCGATTTCGATCACCCGATGATGCTCCTCATGGCTGAGGGTGGGGGACTCTCCGGTGGTGCCGACAGGAACGATGCCGGTAATACCTCCTTGAATCTGAGTCTCGATCAGTAAGGTGAGGGCTGCCTCATCAAGTGCCCCATCCTTGAAGGGGGTAACGAGTGCTGTATGAGCACCTGCAAAAGAGATGGATGGCATGGGAAGAGGCTATAGGGTGGATGCTAAAGGCTTAAACAGTAATAACTGCAGAATTTGTAATTCAAGAGGTCGTTATGAATCTCTATGCAAACCCTAGATGGTCATGGATCCGGTGAAGGAAAAATCAGCGGGGCCTGCGAGTGAGACAGCGGCAGGATGTCCGTTTTCGATAATAAAACCAACCTCCAAGGTATCTCCGCCACGAACTCGGACGAAAACCGGAGAGGGGGCCTTGGTCAGATGATAATGGATGATGGCGGCGGCAACAACACCTGTGCCGCAGGCCAGGGTCTCATCCTCAACGCCTCGCTCGTACGTGCGGATGGCCAGCGTGTCGCTGGAAAGGATCTGGGCAAAGTTTGCGTTTGTCCCAGCAGGAGCAAATCGTGGATGATGTCGCAGGGCGTGGCCCAGTTCGAAAACAGGCGTCTCTTCCAGATTCTGAACGAAGGTGACGGCATGGGGGACTCCTGTATTCAGGGAGTGGATCTCCAGATCCTGGTCAAGTATTCGAAGGGCGTGGGCCAACTGAAGGCTGTGAGGTTCACTCATCCGGAGGCGGACTCGGTCATCAGGCAGGAGTTCCGCAGCAAGTATCCCTGCCTCTGTCCGGAAGGAGAGGCTTCCGGAGGTGAGTCCCAGAAGGCATGCCGTGAAACGGGAAAAACAGCGCGCTCCATTACCGCACATCTCAGCTTCACCTCCATCTGCATTGTAATAACGCATTCTGGGTAATTCAGGGGTGCCTTCGACGGCGATCAGGCCGTCGGCGCCGATGCCTCGGTGACGGTCACACAGGCGGGCGATCTGATCACGGGAAAGGCTAAGGGAGCCGTTGCGATTGTCCACCATGACGAAGTCATTGCCTGCTCCATTCATCTTCGTGAAGTCGAAAGTCATACCGGGATTCTCACCCAAGAACCCATTCAAGGAAAGCATGAAGGGATAAGGCTTTGGCAGAGAAGCGGCTCTGCAGGGAGGGTTTTAGCGTTCGGTTCCGTGCACTGCGCTCGCAATGGGACGGACGAAGTCGGCGATCTTGGCCGGGAGGTCGGGGGTATTTCCAATCTCACCGATCTTGCGGACGATGGCGCTTCCAACAACAACGCCATCTGCCAGTTTGGCTACCGTGGCGGCCTGTTCGGGGTTGGAAATGCCGAAGCCAACGGCTACGGGAACCTGTGTGAGGCCTCGGATCGCGTTCACGCGAGCCTCGATATCGGTCGATAGAGTCGATTGCTCTCCGGTGACTCCCTCGCGTGAGACGTAGTATATGAAGCCCTCCGCTGCATCCGTGATCTCCTTGAGTCGCTCGGGTGGAGTGGTCGGCGCGATCAGACGAATCGGCTTAAGTCCATGGGCGGTCATAAGTTCTGCATTCCGTGCGGCTTCCTGGGGAGGTAGGTCGAGGAGGAGAAGGCCATCGGCTCCGGCGTCAACCGCATCCTGCTGAAATTGGTCGAATCCGTAGATGTAGACGGGATTCAGGTAGGCAAAGAGCACGATTGGAATTTGGCTGCGACGGCGAATGGCGCGGATCAGTTCAAGAATGCCTGCGACCGTGGCGCCGGCCTCAATTGCACGAGCTGCTGCGGCCTGAATGGTGGCGCCATCAGCCAAAGGATCCGAGAAGGGAATCCCGAGTTCCAGGAGATCAACGCCAGCCGACTCCATGGCGATTGCAATCTCTATCGATGCCTCAAGCGTGGGATCGCCGCCGGTGATGTAGGCGATCATGGCGGAGCGACCTTCGGATTTTAGGCGTGCAAAGGCTGAGTCGATACGGTTGGTGCTGGGGTTCATGAAACTGTAAATCTGTAAATCTGTGAATTGTGATCGGATTTTGGATACAAAGGCCAAATTCATCTCAGGACAATCTTTTGATGCCATTATCGTGACATTTCAATAACTACAGATAATATATGTCATGAATA
>CAIKFI010000040.1 GCA_903826635.1 uncultured Spartobacteria bacterium
GCCGTCACCACGTAAGCCTTGTCACCGGCAAACCTAGCAGCATGCAACTGCTCGCCGCGGATGATCTCAAGGGATCCGACTTGCGTGCCGTCGACAGAGAAATTTTCAAGTGTTGTGACCTGGGTGCCGTTCCACCACCAGATGTTTGAATCAGTGTTCGTTTCCTGAACCCATTTCTGCGAGACGGTGGAAAGCACGCCTGAGGAATACTGAACATCGTACTTGTTGTAGAGACGACCGAAGAGCCGGACCGGATCAGCGGTCAACTGTGTTGCCCCCTGATCACCTAAGGAGAAGAGTGTGACGAAAGTGGACTGCCAGTCACTCCAGTCACTCTCCGCCACGGTGAGCCAGTCACTTCCCGCGGAGATAACCGGCCAACTCCCCGTAACCGTATGAGTATTGCCTGTGGCAACGGTTCCCGCTGAGGGATCCACAACCACTTCGTTAAGCGTGGTAGAATCCTGACCGGCCGAACCGCTCCAGGCCCACTGCTGCGTGGCCAGGTAGAGTCTGTTCCCGACCATTCGACTGTCGGCCATCCAGCCCGAGATGCTGGTTTCGGCGACGAGTGTGGCGGACGGACCATCTACCTTGATCAACTTCACGCCCGTCGAACTTTGACCTTGGTCATAATCAGAGGTCAGGAGAACCGCATAACGAACCGTTCCGGCTCCAGAGACGATGTATAGATCCTGGCCCTTTTCCGGCAGGCGATAGGAGGCAATCAGCGAAGGGGTGGACGGATTGGAAAGGTCAATGACCTGAAGGCCTCGGAGTTGGTTAAAAAAATAGGCTGTTGTCCCATCCGTTTTCCAGATGTCGGACTCTTGAACCGTGGCGGCGGTGGCCGTTTTTGAGGCTGAGGAATTTAATGAGTCGGAAACAAGCGGGGCGGTTGCGACGTTGCCAGCTGCCACACCTGTCGTCTTGATGGAAGTGGTCCCTCCGGACTGGGGAGCCTGCACCGCATAACTTGGTGCAACGGCAGCCTTGAATGACTTCTGCCCCGCGTAAAACTTGGAGGGAAATTTTTTGGGTGCTGCCGGCACCGCCGCCTGAACGGTGCGAGCCCTCCAACTCTTGTTGGCGAAATCAGCTGGAAGCGAGATGCGGGCGGTGGCCGGAGTCGCCTTGATCCTGAGTGTTTTGTACGTGGTCCACTGGGATGAAGATTGGACCGCTTTACCCGATTTGGTTGAGCGAAACTCGATCACGACCTGTGGAATTCCCCTAGGGACATTCAGCGAGGCTGTCCTCAGCTGGGAATCAATCTTTAAGGGAATCTGGCTGACTTTGGAGGTCGTGGAGGGAGGTTGCGTCTGATGCTGTGATCTTTGAGTCTGGGACAAACTTAAGATCCCAAATTGGCGTAGCAAAGGCAGGTTTGCCGTTGGATCTGTTGCGGCGGAAACTGGCGAGACTAGAAAAAGAGTCAGGAGTAAAACACCCCCAATCCAAGGGAGCCCGAGCGAATTCTGGCGGGGAGTAAAGATGTCCACTATTGGATTTTCGACGACAAGCATGAAAATGCAAGCAATTACCCCATTTTTTGGCTCTTTTTTATCCATAAAGTCCTTACAAAAAGTTGCTTCCAAGATCTTATTGAAACCAAACTCCTTCGTTCTTGAGAACAGAAGGTTTTTTTGACTCTCTGAGTCGTTCGGAACGACTCAGCTTCCTTCAGAAAGGGATCAGACCGGACCATCGCTCCATCCTGCTACGCCAACCGAGTTGAGTGTCGCCCCGATCACCTCGTCTCTCGGTACAGGTTCAAGACGTGGGTAACGTATTAGTTTCAGGAGATAGAAGTGGGGAAGTGGAAAACCTTCGGCATTCCCATTTCGTGCTGTTCGTGACTTTCGTGCTGACTTGTTCCCATCCCTTTAATCCCGTACATCTCTGTGAGGGCAGCTTCTTCTCTCAACTACACCAACTCTTCCAACTGCACACAAGGGCCAACACAGCTCTACGCAGATATCCCGAGCCTACTAATCAATCGCGCCGACGGCTTCGCTTAACTCTCCCCTGATATACTCGCGGTTGAGCATAGCGATTACGCTCGCCGGGACATTGGCGGGGCACACCGCCTCGCAGGCGTAGTAGTTGGAGCAGTTGCCAAACCCCTCTTCCTGCATGGTGCGGACCATGTTGCGGGCGCGGCTTTTACGCTCGGCCTGACCTTGGGGAAGAATTCCGAGGTGGGTGACCTTGGCTCCGACGAAGAGCATCGGGGAACTGTTAGGGCAGGCGGCGGCACAGGCTCCGCAACCGATGCAGGCGGCGGCATCCATGGCGGCATCGGCGACGGGCTTCGGGATGAGTGTCGTCGAGGCATCGGGTGCGCCCCCGGTATGCTCGCTGATGAACCCTCCGGAACGAATGATTCTGTCGTAGGCACTCCGGTTGACCACAAGATCCTTCACGATCGGAAAAGCTCCGACACGGAAAGGCTCCACGGTGATGGTCTGGCCATTCTCAAACTTGCGCATGTAGACCTGGCAGGCGGCGCCCCGACCGGGGCCTTGAGGGACGCCGTTGATCACCATGTTGCAGGTGCCGCAAATACCCTCCCGGCAGTCGCTCTCAAACGCGACCGGCTCCTTGCCCTCCCGGGTCATGCGGTTGTTCACGATGTCGAGCATCTCAAGGAAGGAGCACTCCGAAGGGATTTCCTTGGCGTCGATCTCGATGAACTGGCCGGCATCGGTGCCAGACTTCTGCTTCCAGAGCCTGAGATGGAAATGCATGGTGCTCATGGTTTTGGTAGATTGCTCTCGGTTACTTATAGCTTCGGGTGGCAAGGTGAACGGCCTCGTAGTGAAGCGGTTCCCTGACAAGATCGGGATCTGTGTTCTCACCACGGAACATCCAGGCATAGACCTCTGCAAACTTGTCATCGTGACGAAGGGCCTCGCCCTCGGGTGTCTGGTGCTCGACGCGGAAATGACCGCCGCACGATTCCTCGCGGATGAGGGCGTCGAGGCACATCAGCTCTCCGAATTCCAGAAAGTCGGCCACTCGACCGGCACGCTCGAGCGATTGGTTGAGTTCGGCGCCGGTGCCGGGAACGGCAACTTCCTTCCAGAAGCGCTCCCGCAGGGCCCGAACATCCTCAATCGCTTTCCTAAGACCAGTCTCGCTGCGTGCCATCCCGCACTGGTCCCAGATGATGAGTCCCAGCAGGCGATGAAACTCGTCAACGGGGACGTTGCCCTTCACTGCTAGGATTTTTTCGATCTGGGCGCGGACCTCTGCCTCCGTTTTTTTGAATTCAGGAAGATCGGTCGAGACCTTCTTGCCGAACTGGGTGGAAAGGTATTCGCCAAGGGTGTTGGGGATGACGAAGTAACCGTCGGAGAGCCCCTGCATGAGGGCGGAGGCACCGAGCCTGTTGGCGCCATGGTCAGAGAAGTTCGCCTCACCGAGGACATGGAGACCGGGCAGATTGCTCATCAGGTTGTAATCCACCCAGAGACCGCCCATCGTGTAATGGACTGCGGGATAGATCCGCATGGGACGCTCGTAGGCATTCTCCCCGGTGATGTTCTGATACATCTCGAAGAGATTGCCGTAGCGCTCTCGGATGGTCTTCTCACCCAGGCGCTTGATGGCGCCTGAAAAATCAAGATAGACGCCAAGCCCACTGGGGCCCACCCCGCGACCCTCGTCGCATACTTCTTTGGCACTCCGGGAGGCGATGTCACGCGGGGCCAGGTTGCCGTAGCTGGGATACTTCCGCTCAAGGTAATAGTCACGCTCCTCCTCGGGGACCTCCTGAGGTGCACGCTTGTCACCCTTGGCCTTCGGCACCCAGACGCGCCCGTCATTCCGAAGCGACTCGGACATAAGCGTCAGCTTGGACTGGTAGTCTCCGGCAACCGGGATGCAGGTCGGGTGGATTTGGGTGTAACAGGGATTGGCAAAGGCCGCTCCCCTCTTGTAGGCACGCCAGGTGGCGGTGACATTCGATCCGCGGGCATTGGTGGAGAGGTAGTAGATATTGCTGTATCCCCCCGTGCAGAGAAGTACGGTGTCCGCAGCATGGGTCGTAATCTCTCCGGTGATCAGGTTGCGTGCGACGATCCCCTTTGCATGGCCGTCCACGATGACCAGATCAAGCATCTCGGAGTTCTCGTGCATCATCACCCGACCAAGGCCGATCTGGGCGCTCAGTGCCGAGTAGGCACCGAGGAGAAGTTGCTGGCCGGTCTGTCCCTTTGCATAAAAGGTGCGGGAGACTTGGGCCCCTCCGAAGGAACGGTTCGCAAGTTCCCCTCCGTATTCACGGGCGAAGGGGACTCCTTGAGAGACGCACTGGTCGATAATGGTGCCGCTGACCTCGGCCAATCGGTAAACATTCGCCTCACGGGATCGGAAGTCCCCACCCTTGACAGTGTCGTAGAAGAGGCGCCAGACGCTGTCACCGTCATTCTGGTAGTTTTTGGCGGCATTGATGCCCCCCTGGGCGGCAATCGAGTGGGCCCGGCGGGGACTGTCGTGAAAGCAGAACGCCTCCACCTGATAGCCGAGTTCGGCGAGCGTGGCGGAGGCCGAGGAACCGGCCAGGCCCGTACCGACCACGATGACCTTGAATTTCCGCTTGTTTGCCGGACTGATAAGTTTGGCGTTGTTCTTGAACGAGGTCCACTTCTTCTCAATCGGACCTTCGGGGATTTTAGCGTCGAGAATCATGATTGTGACAGAAGCCCGTGATTTAGTGGCAGAGGGGGCAAGCGGGAAGAACGGGGGTCGTTTTTACAAGACCCAGAAGCACGGAAGCGGGGATCGAGGCGAATCCGAGGAAGATGAGCCAGGCCACGACGAGCCCCCCTTGTTCAAAAAGAGGGCGCATTTTTTTGCTGGTGATCCCGAGTGTCTGGAAGAGGCTGGCAATCCCATGGCTCAGGTGCATGCCAAGAAGTCCGACGGCCAGAATGTAGAACCCACTCACAAAAGGGCACTGAAAGGCCGTGACGACCATACGGTAGACGTCGTGACGGCCTTGAGCATCGACCCAACCCTTGTAATCGGGATTGAAAGCCTCCCAGGTAAACTGGGCAAGATGGTAGATGACAAAGGCCAGAACCGTGAGACCGGAGATCCTCATCAGGCGGGCATAGACCGTGGTGCTGAGATGGTCCTTCACTGCATACTTCTGGGGGCGAGCCGCCAGATTCTCACGCCAGAGGGTGATCGTGAACCAGATGTGAAGCACGACGCAGATTATCAGGCCGATCCTGACGACCCAAAGAAGCTCGCCAGCACTCTTCAGGAAGGCCGCATAAGCATTCATCGCATCGGGACCCGCAAAGATGGATAAATTCCCCAGAAGATGACCGATCACAAAAAGAACCAGAATGATGCCGGTCAAGGCAACGACCCATTTTCGTCCAATCGAGGAGGAAAAGATTGGCCAGCAACAGCCACATGGTTTTTTTGAAGAAGTGGCTTCGCTGCTCATCGGTTGATTATTATAAAAAAAGAATCTCTCCTCTGAAAGCTGAAACTTCCAGAGTGCACTGCGTGGTTGCGGGAATTATTTCAGCTTCTTAAGGAAAGAATTTTCCCTTCGGCACGCTCTCCTGTTATGGTTCGAGCCTTACCAATGAGTGACGAGCAGGAGATCGCCCCCAATAACGACCAAGAACTGGTCTCCAGGACTCAAGGCGGGGACCCAAGCGCCTTCGACGAGCTTGTGATCCGGTATTCTCCACGAGTCTATGGTCTGGTCTATCACATGACCTCCAATCATGAGGATACCAATGATTTGCTTCAGGATGTCTTTGCCAAGGCCTATCGGTCGATCTGTAATTTTCAGGGAAAATCGAGCTTTTACACCTGGATTCACTCGATTGCCGTCAACATGACGATCAATTTTCTCAAAAAGAGGAACCGACGCCAACATCCCAGCCTGAATGACCCGGACAGCAGGATTGAAAGCGACCCCGATTTCATCGCTGCAACCAGCAATACAGACCCTACCAAGGAGGTTTCGATGCATGAACTTCAAAAAAAATTGAACGCGGCGATGCAGAAGCTGTCTCATGACCACAGAGTTGTCGTCACCATGTTTGATATCCAAGGAATGCACCATGCAGAAATCGCCAAAATCCTCAAAATTTCGGAAGGGACCGTGCGTTCCCGTCTTTTTTATGCACACCGCCTGTTGCAAAACTCGCTTCATGAGTTTAAGAGAGCCTAAAGCCTGATAACAAACTCCATGAACACTGAACAATACACTAGGGAGGAGGACAAGGAACCGATGCATCACGTCATCCGGCTGAAACGCTATGAACAGCCGCATGAAGGATACTTCGAGGAGTTTCTCAGGGAGTTTCAGTTCCGCCAACGTGCGGAACTCCTGAAACCCTCCCTCTCCGCGATGTTGATGGAGCGGTTGCATTCGCTGGTTTCGGAAATCAGGGTGCCGGCGATGGCCTATGCCGGTGCGGCAGTGTTAGCCATCATCGCAGGGACCGCTATCATCAGGCAGGAACCTCAGGCCACCTCCCCGCGCTCCTATGCAGCCTCCTACTCCCAGACTCCGGTAACCATTGAGAAGATGCAACCGGTCTCCCTTCGCATTGACACTCCTCCCAACGCATCCCAGCACGCATCCCAGCAATTCCCTCCGGCATTCCTTCTGCAGGCTCGTCCGGCGACCCATGAATCGCCGCTCAGTTTCTAGCCATCGCGAACGGCGCATCCCCTCGGATGCCTCGCCCCTAGAGAAGGCTGATCGGAGATGCTTCGGTCTCCTTTGTGGCAAAGGATTCTCGACCTTTGCGGTGGCTGGCACGGCGATTCTTTTCCTCTGTGCCATTTCCCCATGCAGGTTATCAGCCAAGGATGATTCCCTCTCC
>CAIKFI010000041.1 GCA_903826635.1 uncultured Spartobacteria bacterium
CAGCCATAGCGGTAGGAGTGCATTGAGATCCCTTTGATGCCGAGTCCGTCGCAACGCTGCTTGAACTCGGTGGCCCGGTCTTCGGCCTTCAGGCTGGCCAGGTCGGACTGGGATGCCCCGAGATGCAAGGCCATTTTGTAAAAGGCTTTGCGTTCGGGATTGTGCTCTCGCTCGACGATGCGGGTGTGCTCCTCGAGGGTGATGCCGCGCTTTTCCTTGAAGCGGATAACAGGCCATTGGCGCTTTGGCATGATCGGCCAGGCGATCCATCCCATATCGAGGCAGAAGTTGTGGAGTCGCCGGAGGAAGATGTTGGTGGAAACCGTTCCGTTTTTAACGCAGTTGAGAAGCTCCTCGGCCTGAGTCTCGATGAGGATCTTGGGCAGCAGGGGCTTGATCGCCTTGTCCTTGGAAAAAGTGGTCCAGTGTTTGAGGTTGGCACCTGTCTTCATTTCGAGGTGGGCCTGAAGGGCAATTCCCCATGTGCGGGTTGTGACACCGGAATCGCTGCCTGCTAGATAGGCCCTCGCGATCTGCAGGTTGAGCATCGGCTGACGCACGGCCGTGTTCTTGTGCTGAACGATCTGCTCGGCCTCATCGGCTGAGATTTTTCCCAAGCTGGTTCTTGAGCCGGTCTGCGAGTCGACGCAGTAGTAGTTTCCTCCGCGGGTTCCACGGCGGATGAGTCGGTAGCGTTTTTTCATGCGGTTGGCGCAACCGCGATGTTGAACGAGCCGATTCCTGGGTAGTTACCGAGTAGTGGGTGAGTCACCACCCGCACTCGATGACTAGCCCCAAAACGGTTTTTTTGGTGTCCGCTACCTCTAGAGCCTTTTTTTATCTGGCTCTAGGAGATGGAGGCGGGGGACGGAATCGAACCGTCGCATGGGGCTTTTGCAGAGCCCGGCCTTACCACTTGGCTACCCCGCCGTTACCAACTCAGGTCTGATAGGATAATCATAAAACTCACCTGTGCACAATGGGGATATCCGGATCAGGCAATCCATTCATCCCCCCATTGAGTTGAGTCTTGTTTCATGGATTTTCACGAGGAGCTTCAATGGAAGATGATGTGGCTGAATTAGAGAGGGATCCCTGCTCAGAATTCTGGATGCTTCCAGAGAAGCGACGTTAATAAGATCGCCATCCCTGTAGAGATCAGCAATACGCAGCGGTGGGAGTCCGCTCTGCTCTGTGCCAAGGATATCCCCCGATCCACGGATTCGGAGATCCTCTTCGGCTACGACGAATCCATCGTTGGTTCTCTCCAAAATGGTAAGTCGTTCCATGGCTTCGGGATGACCGCTTCCTTCTATCAATACACAGGTAGATGTATGGATTCCCCTGCCGATCCGTCCCCGGAGTTGGTGGAGTTGTGCAAGGCCGAATCGCTCGGCATTCTCAACCAGTAGGAAGGTGGCATTCGGAACATCGACCCCGACCTCGATCACCGAGGTTGTCACCAGAACCTTCGCCTTTCCGCGCAGGAAGCTCTCCATAACGCTCTTCTTCTCCTCCGCTTTCATCCTTCCATGCAGTAGCTCACAAAGAAATGGAGCAAGTCGCTCCCGCCATGATGTGATCTCTGCTTCAGCCGCTTTCGCCTCAAGTTTCCCCGATTCCTCAATCAGAGGATAGACAATATAGGCCTGCCGTCCTTTTTCCAACTGATCCAACAGGAAAGCGATGATCTCGGGGAGTTTCTCGGAGGTCCGCGCCGCGGTGCGAAGGGTGCCACGGCCCGGTGGCTTCTCGTCGAGGATGGAGAGATCGAGGTCGCCGTAAATGGTCTGGGCCAATGTCCTGGGAATGGGGGTCGCGGTCATCACCAGTACATCCGGGGCCGAGGGGGAATTCGCCAACTGGGTTCGCTGAAGGACACCAAACTTGTGCTGTTCGTCGATCACGACAAGACCCGCTCCCTGAAGAGCTGATTCGCTGTGAAGCAGTGCATGAGTACCGATTACGACGCCGGAATGCTTTGCCTCCGGGAGGGTCTTCCCTTTTGAAGTGGGATTCAATTTTCTAGCGCCGGTGAGCAAACCCACGGGTATGCCAAGTGGATCGAACCAATGCTGGAAATTCCTGAAATGCTGCTCGGCGAGGATCTGGGTCGGGGCCATGAGGATGGCTCGGTGACCGGACTCGACGGTGGTGAGCATAGCCGACGCGGCCACGATGGTCTTTCCAGACCCCACATCGCCCTGGAGAAGGCGGTGCATTCTGTGGGCGCGGCCCATGTCCTCCCGGATCGTTGCAACGGCTTTCTGCTGGGCGCTAGTGAGTCCGAAGGGGAGTGCTTTCAGGAAGCGAGCGAGAAGATTACCTCGGGACGTTTTTGCCTTCCCTCGAGGTTTGCGTGCCTCGTTCCTGCGGATGGTGACGAGCGTCTGGATCCCAAGGAGTTCGCGTAGGGCGAGTTCGCGACGTGCAGGTTCCAGTGCCTCAAGGGACTCGGGAAAGTGAATATTCCGAAGGGCGGTTCCCCAGTCGGCCTCCTGCTGTTTTAGCGGATCGATCCAAGCACTCCAGTCGGTCTCGCTTAAGGCGCGATGAATGATTCCCCGGATCAGGCGGACGCTGATTCCCTCGCCGGCCGGATGAACCGGTACGATCCGGTCGAGATGGATGCTCTCGCGGTCCTCTTCCGTGACCACTTCGAACTCCGGATGCTCCATGCAGAGACGCTTCCCGCGGCGGCGGACCTTCCCGTGGACGACAAGCCGCGATCCTATCACAACGCTCTTCTGAACATGAAAAAGATTAAACCACCGAAGTGTGATCCGGGCGGAGAAAGCTGACCCCGGAGTCTCCTCGAACTCGGCCTCAAAGCTACGCATCCGTCCAAAGCGGCGGAAGACAGTCTTTCCTACCGTTCCGCTGAGGCAAAAAGAGTGTTCGTCGGGAACGTTGGGAAAATGATCAAAGCGTTTCCGATCCTCGTGGCGCCTTGGGTAATGCTCGAGTAGTCCCCTGAGTGTCGTGATCCCGAGTTTGCCGAGGGCGGTGAGTTGCGGTCGTCGGATCCACCCCAGTTCTTCAAGCTGGATTGTGGGGGCATAAGGGGGAAGGGCAGCCGGCTTTTTCTCTTTTTTGGGTTTCTTGGGACGCTTTGCCCCGGTCGCTTCCTCGGACTTTTTTTCAAAAGCCATGGCTAGGCGTTGTCGGCTATGGATGTGCGGATGGCCACGATCTGTATCTGGGCTTCATCGCGTCCCTGCCAAGTATTCCTGTTGACGGTGTAAGCGACATCCCACGGTGGACGCGGAAGTGTGTCGAGTGATGCATTGAACCAGATGGCATCCCTTCGGCACCCTGAGCTTATGAGTTCCAGACGCAGGTGCTTTTCCTTGAGGACACGCGGCTGAGCGGAGGGAGTGACCGCGCGGGAGAAGAGAATTGGTTGTGAGTTCGAGGTACCAAAGGGAGCCAGTTGATCCTGTGTATCAAGCCAATCCTCATCGACGAGGCTCAGGTCGAGTTCTGCATCGAGGCGAATTCTGGGAATGAGATCCTCTGCGCTGATGAGTTGCCGGGTTACCGATTCAAAACGCTCCCGGAGTTGACCTAGATTCGATTCCTGGAGGCTCAGTCCTGCAGCCATGTCGTGGCCGCCGTAGGCATCAAGCAGTTCCGAGCATCGTCCGAGAGCCTCTACCAGTGGAAGGCCCTCGATACTTCGGCCGCTTCCCTTGCCGGCTCCTTTATCATCAAAACCAACTATTAGTGTGGGACGATGCCAACGGCGTGCAATCTTCGATGCGACGATGCCGACCACACCCTGATGCCAGTCTTTTTTACCGACCACGATGGTTGCGTGTCGTTCGGGATCAAAGTTGATGTCGACCCATTCCTGTGCTTGAAGAGTGACATCCCGCTCGACGGCCTGACGCTCGCGGTTCTGCTGGTCAAGCTGGGCGGCGATCCGCGTTGCCTCGTTGGCATCGTCTGTGAGGAGGAGAAGGAGTGCTTCGGTGGCGCTGCCGAGACGCCCCGCGGCATTAATCCTAGGGCCGATCTTGAAACCGACATCCGAGGGGTTGTAGGGAGCAGTTGCACCGGAGACATGGAGCAGGGCATGCAGGCCAGCCCATCGGGAGCGGGCAAGTTGGCGCAGTCCTGCCTTCACGAAGATCCGGTTTTCATCCACGAGGGGAACGATGTCCGCAACCGTTCCGACAGCCACGAGGTCGAGGAAGTCGCGGAGGTCAACAGCATCGATCGGATGAGCCTTCTGCATCGCATGGCAGAGCTTGAAGACAATGCCGGCACTGCAGAGGTAGTGAAAGTCTTGTCCAAGCTTGGGATTGACCAGGGCAGCACAGAGCGGGCCCACAGTCTCAGCTTCGGGTTCGTGGTGGTCGAGGACGAGGAGTTCACAGCCCTCCTTCCTGAGTTGCTCTGCCTCTTTTCGGGAGTTGGTACCGCAGTCGATGGCCACAACAAGGCTCGGCATGTTCTCCCGGAGGCAGCGAGCGATACCTTGGAAGCTTAGGCCGTAACCCTCCGTCGCGCGGTCCGGAATAAAGCACTCCACATCGGCTCCGGCGAGCCGAAGGTATCTGCAGAGAATTGTCACCGAGGAAACACCATCCACATCGTAGTCTCCGTAGAGGGTGATCCGTTCTTTGGATCGGAGTGCTTCGATCAGGCGGGTCACCGCTTGGGTGATGCCGGGAATCTCCTCGGGTCGTCGCAGGCTGGCCAGTCGAGGATCAAGGAAGAGCGTGGCTTCATCCGGGGTTAAGAATCCCCTGGCGCTCAGGAGGATCGCCACCACTTCAGGAATCCCTAATTCCACTGCAAGACGCCTCGTCGGGACTGCATCAGGAGTTGCAGGTAGGATCCAGCGGCGTTGCATTAAGTTAAAGTCTAACGCCGCATCCGACCGCTGGCAATTTTCCTTATAACTGCCCGCTTGCGTAGGCTAGGGTTGCCAGACTTGCGGCAATGGACTGATCGCATTCAGCCTTAGTAGCCATGGCCTGCGCCAGTGAGGCTCGGGCGTTCAGAACATCCTGAATCTGAGTCCGCCCGAGGTTGAAGCTTGCCATGAGTGAGTCGTAGGAGGCCTGAGTGGCTTTCATGAGTTCATCCGAGGACTGCTTTCTCTGAAGCGATGCCTTGGCAGTGGTATAAGATCGCCAGACCGTTGCAACGGCTTCCTCGCGGGCAAGAAGGACGGCCTCATTCGCCTCCCGCCAGGATGAGGCCGCTTGCTTGACCTTGTTCCTATCGAGTCCTCCATCGAAGAAGGGCCATTCAACATTCACAGATCCTCCATAGTTTTGAAAACTCAGGCCGACATTGTGGATGGCAGCACCGTTGAGCGTAGTATTGAAATTCTGATAACTCTGAATTGCCTTGATTGAAAACTGGGGCAACGTGCCGGCCTTGGTTGCACGAAGGGATTGTTCGGCAGCCCGAGCTTTGGCGACCTTCGAGAGGAGATCAGGTTTTTGCTTCATGGCGGATTGTACAAACTGATCAAGGGGCGCCTGAAGGCGGCTGTCCAGACGTGAAAAATCGTAAGGGGCAATTTTGAGGCCGCATTCCGGTTCGGCACCGATCACCTGGATGAGGTTGAGACGAGCAACCTCCCAGTTGGAACGAGCGTTGACCAGATCAAATGCCGCTTGGGCCGTCGCCTGCTTGGCCTGAAGTAAAGTCGGTTCCGTCAGGAGGCCCTGATCGTACTTAGCTTGGGTTGAGTCCAAGATATCATTGGCGGATTTTTCAGAAATCTCAGCCGATTCGATGAGTCTCCGGTCGGTCTCCAAAGTGTAGTAGGCTTGGGTAACCTGGAAGGTGACCTGCTGATGAGTGGCATTGAAGGAGAGGTTGGCGGCCGTCTGTGTTTGTTTCGCTGCCTTGGTGCTCGCAATGCGTTTTCCAAAGTCAAAGAGGGTATAGCGGAGGTTTACGCCGGCGCTTAGATTGCTGTAGTCACCACTTGCCTTGTCGTTGAAGTTCACGGGCACGATGATTCCCGACTGGCTTTTTGCCCCAGTCAGATCCTGGCTCCAGTAGCCTCCCCCATAACTGCTCTCCACCGTCAGGGTAGGATAAAACTGGGCCTCGCTCATGCCAGTCGAAGCCGCTGCTTGCACCGCCATTTCCCAAGATATTCTTGTTACTGGATTGTGTCGTTGTGCCAGATCGACCAACTCGGGAAGGGTGTAGCTCTTCTTGGAGTCGATGAAGCTATAATCATGCAACTTCGCCATGAGTTCCATCTGGCGGGTCATCTCTTCTGAGGAGGGAACAGGCGTTTGCTTCTCTTTTGAAGCGGGGATGGAGACAGAATCCTTGGGATTCGCGCTGGAGGCCTTGACGCACGGAAAAGAAGCTAGCCACAACAATGTTGTTGCCAAAGCAAGACAGGTGCGGGGAATGTGCATCGGAAGGCCAAGTAAATGCGTTCCCAAGTGGCTGTCGAGCATCGTTTTGCCTTGCTCCTGATTCCGCGCCATACCTAACGTGCAGCACATGAAACGGCTTCTTTTTGCTTCCGTCGCCGTGCTTGCGATCGTTTTCCTCCCAGGATGTTCCTGCATTCAGGAGATCGGAGGGGCCTACTTTCCCGCTTGGCTTCTCTCGATCCTGATCGGTTGGGTACTCGCCCTGATTTCCCGTTTCATCTTAATCAAGGTCGGCATCGACGGATGGATTCGTCCCCGATCGATCGGGTACCCCTGTCTGGGGGTGTTTTTCACTTTATTGATCTATTTGATCTTTTTTACCAACTGAACGCCATGACGACCGAAGAGCAAAGTAATCCCACAGGACTGGCCGAAAACCCCGAGGCCCAGCATTCCCGAAAGGCGGTGCTGGGGGCCGCTATCGGTTGGGGATTTGTGATTCTGGCGATCATCGCCGGATTGATTACCTATGTCTGGGAGTCGCAGAATCCCCGATGCAACAACGGGGTGCTAATGGCTGACATGATCGGGATTGCCCCTCGGGTTTCAGGTCCGATTGATGAACTTCCGATCAAAGACAACCAGTTGGTCCACAAGGGAGATCTGCTTTACCAGATCAAAACCGCCCCCTACGAAATAGCCGTACAGTCTTCAAAAGCGAACCTCGCCATGGCCGAGGGGGCTCTCACCAATGCAGGTCTCCAGATTGCCGCACAGGAAGCCCAGGTCAAATCGGCCGAGGCCTCCTTGCAGCAGGCCCAGTCAAAACTGGCGACTGCCAAGGACAGCTACGATAGGATCGCCCCGTTGCTTGCGAAGCATTACGCAAGCGCCCAAGATGTCACGGACTCCAAGAACTCCATGCAGTCAGCACAGGCGGGAGTGGCTGCCTCACAGGCCCAGTTGCTATCCGCGCAATCATCCGTTCTTAGCATTGCGGAGGCCCAAGCCAAGCGTGACGCCGCCGCCGCCAACCTTGCCCAGGCCGAATTGAATCTGAAGTATTGCACCGTGAAGGCACCTTTCGATGCACTGATTTCGCAAATGTCGATCTCCCGAGGAGCATTCGCTTCGGAGGGGCAGCAAGTTTTCACACTGATTAACATAAACTCCTGGTGGGTCTGCGAGCCTTATCGCGAGGGGCAGATCCGGAGGATGAGGGTGGGGGATCCTGCCACGGTTGAATTGAAGACTGCCGCGGGAAAGTTCTTCAAGGGGACCGTGGAGAGTATCGGATGGGGAGCCACTCCACAAGCCTTGCAAAAAAGCATTCTTCCGGTGATTCCGCAGGCACTTGATTGGGTTCAGTTGGAACAGCGCTTCCCCGTCAGGATCAAATTTTCCGAAGATGTTCCACAGGAAATCCTCCGTGTGGGTACCACGGCTGCTGCTACCGTTCACACCGGCCGTTGATTCCAATGGGAACTCCCTCAGGGATCGGGACCATGGCTCGCTTCGTGATTGGCGGCGTGGATGTCGCCGCGTTTTTCCGTCAGGTCCTGGAGGAACTCAAGCCCTTGTCGGATCGTTTTGGGGGGACCTTGAGGATGGTCTGTGCTTGTCTGCTTATCTGGATCATTGTGCTGACCTTTCGCAATCCTATGGGTGACCTCGGCGTGTTCATGGTCTTCATCTTCCTGCAGAGAAACAAGATGATGACCCGTTTTGTCGCCCTCCTTGTGCTTGTTGCCCTGATTCTTGCCTCGCTTTGGATTCTTGGGATTGCCTACTTCTCCTGGAATAACTCGTGGCTCAGGATTCTTCTCTGGGGGGGCATGTTCTGGATTAATTATTACCTGATGAGCAGGCTCCCGAAGTTGAGCATCGTCTTCATGCTTCCGATCAGCTTCGCATCGGTCTTCTGTTTCGCCTTTGATCAGGACCCTAATCCCAATACCCTGATCAGTCAGTTGGGATGGGTCTGGTGCGCTATCGGACTGACCATCATGGGATCCTTCCTAGTAGAGTATTTTTTCGGAGCACCCAGCGCTCTGGACCTGCTGCGGGCAGAAGTGCGTAGGATCTTCGACCATGCCGAGTCTCATTGCCTTGGAAGGGCCGATGGAACTCTCTCGCCGCTGACTCTCGGTGTGAATGTCGGCGTTGTGCACGACCAGGCCAAGATGCTCCAGAAATTCGGAGGAATAACCCCGCTTCAAAGCGAGAATTGCACGCGGATCATCTCTGCAGTCGGCGTAATCGACCGGATTGCCTTGGAGGGGGATCTTTCCATACCGCCCGATGCCTCTTCGCGTATTGATTGGCTTCTCGTTGCTTCGCACCTAGGTCAACTCAGGAAGCGACTCCTTCAGGGTGACTCTAGGGTTTCTGTAAGGACAAATGATGCGGAAGGCCAAGAGGCGCTTGGCATCAGCAATCTGCAACTTGCTCAGGCGATGAAGGAACTGCTGGAGGCCGAAACATGCCTTGATCCTTCAGGCTCCGGTCACGGAGTGCCATTAAGACAGAAGTCCGAGGAGCCTGCCATTACCGAGAAAAAAGATTTTAGCGATGAGGAATTTGCCACCAGAGCAACGATAGCCACCATGGCCTGTTATATGTTTGCCAGCATGACCGATTGGAGCGGCATTCATACCTGCATGATCACCTGCGCGGTTTCGGCCATGAACAATGTTGATTCTCAGATTTTCAAGCAGAGGCTGCGCATCATCGGCGCATCGATTGGAGGACTGATGGGGTTTCTCGCGATGTTCCTGATTCCCCACATGGACAATCTTACCGGGGTCTTGCTCATCATGGCGGCCGGAACCGGGATCAGTGCTTGGATCTGCATGGGGCGGGTGAAATATTCTTACATCGGCATCCAGATGGGCCTTGCCTTTGTCATGCTCGTCGCCCAAGACCCCCACGCCACCACCGGATTCACCGTGATCCGGGATCGGCTTATCGGTATTTTGGTGGGCCTCTTTGCCATGCGTTACGCCTTCATCTGGTGGACTCCAAAATACATCCGGGGAGAGGAACCGACCGTTCCTGCACCACGCCTTATCCCCATCTGATTTCAACGCTTCCCCCTTGCCTTGGCAGCAATAGGAAATAGAATACTAATATGCGCTTAGGACTTGCAACCGATCATGGCGGGTTTGAACTCAAGGAAGAGTTGGTGGCGCAACTCAAGGCTGCCGGTCACGAGGTAATCGACTTCGGGGCGCATGAGTTGAATCCTGCTGACGACTATCCCGACTACGTCACTCCGCTTGCCCGCGCCGTCGTGGCCGGTGAGGTGGAGCGTGGCATCGCCATCTGCGGAAGCGGGGTAGGGGCCTCCGTTTGCGCGAATAAAATCGAGGGAGTCCGTGCCTGCCTGATCCACGATCATTTCTCGGCAAAACAGGGCGTTGAGGACGATCACATGAATATTCTCTGCATGGGGGGAAGAACCGTCGGACCATGTGTCGCCTGGGATCTTGTGGAGACATTTCTAAATTCGCAATACAGTCAGGAACCCCGCCACCTCCGCCGACTTGGCAAGGTGGCCCTGCTTGATTCCCGCAAGGCTTGAGCACTGCTCTTACAAGTCGCTTGGGTGTCCTTAAAGGAGATTGGATTCGTTGCCCTAACTGCGATGCTTTCTGCTGGGAGCGTGAGCTTTCACTCGGAGAGGAACTGCGTTGCATACGGTGTGGCGCCACGGTTTTACAGTTCGCGGGAAGAAAAACTCTTCAGCCCGCGCTGGCCCTTTCGGTTGCCGGGCTCCTGGCCTTGGTCCTGGCTAATAGCAGTCCTGTCCTGATTTTCTCGGTTGGTGGAAGGGATCAGGCCGGATACATCATCACCGGCGTCATAGAACTCATTACCCAAGGATACTGGCCTATTGCAGCATTGGTCTTTTTTGCGGGAGTTCTTGCTCCCCTTCTGTATCTGACTTCGGTGGCCTATGTCTCTTCGGCTTGTTGCCTCCACATCCGGTTGCCACGGCTTATCAACCTGCTCCGAATGAGCGAACTGATGGAGTCATGGAATCTCGTCCCCGTTTACTCGATCGCCACGGTGGTTTCCGTTGTGAAGCTCAGAATGCTCGGAGGGGTACAGTGGGAGTTTGGGGCGCAATGGGTTCTTGCTCTGGCGATCCTTTCGCTTTTCGTGCAACAGACATTCAATCATCGATTAGTAACAGAGCGGTTAATATCCATGGGGGTGGATCCTTGAAGATCAACGATAAACTCCGTATCGAACTCGCCCGCGCTCTGGTGGTGACGGCGGCCCTGCTCTACGTCCCCTCCAACATGATGCCGGTCATGACCATGACAATCGTTGGAAAGACGGAACCGCTCACGGTCTTGGGAGGAGTCCATGAGTTGTATGATTCCGGCCTGCCGCTGATCGCCGGGGTTGTCTTCCTCGCAAGTTTTGTCGTTCCTTTTCTCAAAATCGCAACCTTGGGCTGGATCCTTTTTCTACATGGCACGCCAAGGCTTAGGGAAAGAAGAAACGCTCTCCACCACATTGTTCACAAGGTCGGGAGTTGGTCGATGATCGATATCTTTCTCCTTTCCGTCTTGGCGGCGGTGGGGCAACTCGGGTCTCTCGCCGCCGTCACCGCGGAGCCCGGAGCCATCTTTTTCTGTGTTGTGATGATCAGTTGCCTCCTTGCCGCGGAAATTTACAAGCCGCGTCTGATCTGGGAGACTTCAGCCACGTGACTATGAGCATTATCACTTCGGCAGTCCCATCCCCGCCTAACGACCATGGCGTCATCGCTCCGCGTCGTGGGTTCCAAATCTCCTGGGTCTGGCTTTTCCCGATCATGGCGGCGCTGGCCGCCGGTGCCATGTTCTTCAAAAACTGGAGGGATGAGGGACCAACGGTTTACGTCGAGTTCACATCTGCACCGGGAATGAAACCCGAGAAGACATTACTCTACTACCGCGGCGTCGTTGCTGGCATGGTCACGGGTGCCGAGCTCGACAAGAGCCTCGACAAGGTGATCGTCCGAGTTCGTCTCAAGAAATATGCGGAGGATCTGGCTCGTCAGGGGACGCTCTTTTGGATCGATCAACCGGTTTTCAACCTCACAAAGCCCTCCGGAATCCAGTCCCTTATCGACGGGAATTCCCTTCAGGCCAAGAAGGGATATGGGAGTCCCTCCTACTATTTCGTTGGAAGTAACGAGATCCCGATCGACCCCCTGGAGGCTGATACGCTCGTTATCAGGCTCAAGGCATCCTCCATTCCTATTGTGGAAGCGGGATCCGAGGTCTCTTTTCGCGGCCTGACCGTGGGGTCTGTTAGAAACAGGGGGGTCGATCAGAATGGCGAGCCATATGTAGAGATCGGCTTTACGAAGCATTATCAGAATCTCGTTCGATCCAACGCCCGCTTCTGGGAGTTGACTCCATGGTCACTGCGTATCGGATCGGGTGTGTTCGAACTTGATGTGGCCTCTCTGAAGACCTTCCTAATCGGAGGAATCGCTTTTGATTACTTCGGTCCTCAGGGTGAACCTGCTGCAACTGGAAATACATTCACCATCTTCCTAAGTGAGGAAGCTGCCAAGGCAGTATCGGATCCGGTCACTTTGGAATTCAAAAACGGCCAAGGACTTAGCGAGGGGCTGACGCAGATTCGCTATTTGGGACTACCCGTGGGCTTGGTCGAAAAAGTCGTGCCAAGAGAGGGGAAGGTCATTGTCACCGCGAGATTGCGTGCCGGATATGATTACCTCCGCCGCAGGGGGTCTGTCTTTTCAATAGTCAGGCCCGAAATCGAACTGCAGAAAGTCAGTGGATTGGAGACGATCGTGAGTGGAATCTACATCGACTGCGTCCCGGGATCGGGCGACGGACTTGAGAAAAAGTTCCGCGGATCGAATCAGGATGATGTGTTTCTAAGTGCGGATTCGGTCGGCAGCCTTGAAATCAAACTGACGTCTCCCTCCACAAAGATAACCCCGGGCACGCAGATCCTTTATCGTGGCATGAAGGTCGGAATCATCACACGCAAGACCCTGGACAAGGCGGGCGACAATGTGATTCTGACAGCGTCGATCGGAAAGGATTACGCCTCCTTACTCAGAGAGAATACCCGGTTCTGGAACATTAGCGGGGTTAAGATCTCCGGTGGACTCATCAACCTTAACGTCCAGGCTTCCGCTCTGGAAGGCAAGGGACTAGGGGGAATTGAGTTTGCAACGCCCCCTGGTGACGAAGAGGGTGGATTGATTAAGTCGGGCCATTTTTTCCCCCTCTACAACGGGCCTAAAAAAGAGTGGTTGAATTGGTTGCCCGCCCTTCCTGCCAATCCATGAGTGAAGTTGGTGGTTTTTATCACGCCTTGCATCGACCGTGAAATCCCACCGACAGGAGCTTTGCTTTGAGACTCCCTCACGACGGGCCTTCCTGAACATTACGCCGCAGGTTGCCGAGGCACTTCATCAGAGTGGCATTCGCGAAGGGCTTTGTCTTGTGAATGCGATGCACATCACGGCCAGTGTCTTTATCAACGATGACGAGTCCGGCCTTCACGCCGACCTGGAAAAATGGTTGGAGGGAATTGCCCCTGAAAAACCATATTCCCGATATGCCCACAATGGAGCCGAGGACAACGCCGACGCTCATCTCAAGCGCTCCATTATGGGACGCGAGGTCGTTATTGCGGTGACTTCGGGGCGCCTTGACTTGGGACCATGGGAGCAGGTCTTTTACGGGGAGTTTGATGGTCTCCGCCCCAAGAGGGTCCTCATCAAGATTATCGGGGAATAACAGTTCTATTCCCTGATGACCTCCTATCTACAAAACCGCTGGGTTGATGGCCTGGTTCTCCTCAGTTCACTGGCCGTTCTAGCAGGCGTTGTCGGTGCTGTTTGGAGACTCCTGAACCCCGTGATCTCTGCACGGATTCCGAAGAAGTCTGAATTGCTCCTTCACTTGCAGCACGAATTAAAAACCAACCCCTCGATGCTGAGGGCCTCTGACCTTTTCGCGGGTCGGGTTCCACATGCATCGATCGAGGTGCTTCTAAGAACTATTGGGGATCCGCCGAGTGCCGCGGAGCTTTCTCTCAGAAAGGATCTGGACCACCTCTTCGGACTCTTGCAGAAGGTCGCCTTTGCAGTGACCGTCTCGAAGTTCCTCACACAGGGAGAGGCGGAATGCTTCAGTTGGTATTTTCGTGAAATTCAAAAGCACCCGATCCTAAGCGACTATTTTTATAGTTCGGGATTTCTTGATCTTTGGGATTTTGCTCAAAGTTGGGCTGAGAAGATCGAGATGGATCCCTAAAAATCCCCAACTTTATGTTGGAGATGAGTGCCTGATGGTCCTACTGATTCCTGAGCAAGAGTTTTCTCCAGTCATCATCCGAAATCACGGCACGGAACCCGACATTCAGCAGTCCCGTATCGGGAGAGGTTTTCATGCGTGCGGCAGGACGGTAGCTTGCGCAGTAGCCTGAATTGCAGAGGAACGAGCCACCCCTATTGACCCGTTTCGGAGTGTCTGGATCCTCTGGATCGTGACTGTCTTTGGGCCCGGTTGGATTGAAGGCAGGTTCGGATTGCGATGAGTAAGTGGCATAATAGTCATCCCGATACCAGTCCGAGCACCACTGCCAGACATTGCCGATCATATTGTAGAGTCCGTAACCATTGGGCTCAAACGATTCGGCCGGAGCTGTGTAGAGATAGCCGTCGAGAGACTTTTTCTCGTAAGGGAATCCACCCTGCCAGAGGTTTGCGGGATGGAAGGTCTCCGAGGGTGGTTGATCTCCCCAGAGATAGTGTCGTGGTGGTCCACCGCCGAGGCATGCGTATTCCCACTCCGCCTCCGAGGGAAGGCGCTTGCCGGCCCATCTGCAGTAGGCCACCGCATCATCCCATGACACATGAACCACGGGATAATCGTCATCCTTGTGATCCAAGTGGCTGTTCGGTCCAAAGGGATGCCGCCAATTGGCTCCGGGAGTCCATTTCCACCAGAGGGAGGGATCGCTCAGAGGAACAGGGCCTTCTGTCGGCACAAAGACCAAGGAACCTGCAACAAGCACGTCATCCGAGGGTTTCGGTGTTCCGGATGGTAGGGTCTTTTTAATCTCATCCCAATCCGGTTTTTTCTCGGCGGTTGTAAGGTATCCGGTTGCCTTCACAAAATTTCTGAATTCCGCGTTCGTGACGACGATTGTGTCCATCCAGAAGCCATTGAGTTTCACGCGATGCAACGGGAACTCATCCTTGCGGGCTTCCGATCCAATGCCCCCCATCGTGAATTCCCCCGGAGGAACCCAGGCCATGCCGCGTGGCCATGGTTTCGCTGGCCAGTTGGAAGTGTCCGGTCCCTTTTTGGCAGTGGAGGACTTTACTCCATCCGATTCCTTTGATGAACGGGTAGCGGGAGCAATGGCCGACTTGGCTCCAATCATCTGTGACACTCTTGTGGTGGGTGTGAGGCAGAGATTTGCATCCGCGCCCTTCGCATGGGAATTGATTCCTAGAAATGACCCCATCACGAGGAGTGGGAAAAATCTAAAGAAACTTTTTTGAAGTGGGATGATCATTCTTCCGAGGCGTCCGGTTCGGCTCTTAAAGAGTTAAGTAATCTCTTCAATCACCCGCGCGTAGGCCTCCTTCGGAAGATCCGCCGCCGTGATCGGTCTTCCGATCACGAGCCAGTCGGCGCCAGCCCGGATGGCATCCCCGGGAGTCATGACCCTTTTTTGATCCCCTGTCGAGGCCCAGACAGGTCGGACTCCGGGAGTGACAATCCGAAATTCTGATCCTAAAGAATCACGAACCGATGCGACTTCCTTGGGACTGCAGACGACGCCACCGATTCCGGACTCCCTGGCAAGACCTGCAAGTCTAAGAACCTGCGCTTCCGGAGCAACACCAATGCCAGTGGATGCAAGCTGTGCCGCATCCATGCTGGTCAGCACCGTGACGGCGAGAAGGAGCAGATCGTTGCCTTTCGCATCCTCGGCAGCTTTTGCCGCCGCTTCCATCATTTCGGCTCCACCTGATGCATGCAGGGTTGTCATGGCTACTCCCAGTTTGGCGGCGGAGTGGACTGCATGTGCAACCGTGTTTGGGATGTCATGAAACTTCAGATCCAAAAAAACCTGACTTCCCCTGCTCCTGATCGCCTTCACGACAGAGGGACCTTCGGCAGTAAAAAGCTCGAGCCCGATTTTGCAGAGGGCCGGCGCTTCCTCCAGTGTATCAAGGAGTCGCATGGCCCCGTCCGTATCGGGAACATCCAGCGCGATGATGATTTTGTCTTGGGGTCGGGAGGGGAGTTTCACACGATGAGAGGATGAGCAGTGGTCATCATTCCATCACACTCGCCGCACCGGCCAAGATCAACCTTTCTCTCCGCATCCTCGGGAAACGTCCCGACGGTTTCCATGAACTGGAGACCCTCATGGCGCCCATTATGCTTGCCGATGAGATCGAGATTGCTCACGGGCGCGGTAAGGAGATAACACTCACCTGTAACGATCCCGGAATCCCGACTGGATCCGAGAATCTCTGCGTGAAGGCAGCCGTGGCATTCCTGGAGGAGGTGGGGTTGGATGATGGCGTTGCAATCAGCCTGCTCAAACGGATTCCTCACGGAGCCGGACTTGGTGGTGGAAGCAGTGATGCGGCAGCCGTTCTTAAAGGACTCAATGATCTCTTTGATAGGCCCTTGGTAAACGAGGAGCTTCACCGGATCGGCTCCCGCCTCGGGTCTGATATTCCCTTCTTTTTGGCTGATGGACCCTCATGGTGCCGGGGGAGGGGAGAGATCTTGGAACCCGCTTCCGAACTACCTCGTCGTCATCTTTTGCTGGTCAAACCACCCTTTCCGATTCCCACGGTTTGGGCCTACGGAAAGTATTCCGAATTGAAGCAATCTGAAAAACTTTCCGAACCGTTAGAAAAGCAGTCCCTTGGCAGCCACGAAATCATCAATGATCTGGAAATTCCGGTCTTTAAAAAATACATCTTACTTCCCTTGTTGAAGCAATGGCTTCGTGAGCAGTCCGGTGTGGAGTCCGCTTTCATGACTGGGTCCGGTTCCGCAATGGTTGCCGTCATGGAGCAGGGATTCTCCTTGGATTGCCTTCAAGAAATTAAAAAGAAAATCTCCGAGCAATTCGGAAACACCCTGTGGGTTGTCTCGACGGAAATGGGATCCTAGGAACGTTCTATCGCTGGAGGGGGAGTGGATCGAATTCCACCCGCTCAAATCCCTCCCGTGTCAGCAAGGCCAAAAGATTCTGTTTTCGTGTTTCTAGGAGAGGCGTCTCATCGGAAGAAACCTGAACTTTTGCTCCTGGTCGTGCTGTGCCCTCAGGCGGCAGATAACGGACCCGGAAGACTTTGAAGCCCATGGTGCGGACGATTTCCTCGGCTCGTTCCACAGAGTTTAGGGTTTCACGCGTGACCTGTGTGCCGTGAGGGATTCGTGAACTGAGGCAGGGTTGTGCGGGGGCATCTGCCGTTGGCAGCCCAAGCCTGCGAGAAAGTTCGCGCACTTCGGACTTCGTGAGTCCGGCCTCTTTTAACGGCGCGATCACGGAGAACTCGCTTGCGGCAAGGGATCCCGGTCTCAG
>CAIKFI010000042.1 GCA_903826635.1 uncultured Spartobacteria bacterium
TCTTCCTCGATCGAGGAGGCGACGGCGGAATTGCCAATGTTAGCATTGATCTTCACCAGGAAGTTGCGTCCGATGATCATCGGCTCAAGCTCGGGATGGTTGATATTTGCTGGGATGATGGCGCGGCCCGCCGCCACCTCGGAGCGGACGAACTCGGGAGTGATCTCTGCGGGGATGCGCTGGGGGAATCGACTGAAGATCGACGGTGTGTAAGTGCTGCCGACACGCTGTCCGGAGCCCGCGTGTTGCTTGTCGAGTTCGTTACGGACGATGTCCTGATCAAGTTCCGCGAGCTTGGTCTGATGGGCACGGCCCATGTTTTCGCGAATGGCTATGAATTCCATCTCCGGGGTGATGATCCCTTGGCGGGCATACCAGAGTTGCGTAACCGGATGGCCTGTGGAAGCACGGAGTGGCTTGCGCTTGTTTCCCTTGAGTCCCGGAAACTCGATCAGGCGGTTCCGCTCGGAGTTGCTGGCATACTCGGCATGCTTCCCGGAGAGGTAGCCATTATCCATCGGCTGGACTTCGCGTCCCTCGTAGGAGGCAACGTCACAGCGCTTCTCGATCCAGCTCTGACGGAGGGCAGGGAGTCCTTCCGAGGAATCACCCTCAAAATCGGGATCACCCCAGGGACCACTGCAGTCGTAGACGCGGACGGGAGCATTCGGCTCTAGTTCTCCTGAGAAGTTTTTGGTGGGAGCTAGCTCGATTTCGCGCATCGGGACGCGGATTTCAGGATGCAGAGCACCCTCTACGTAGACCCGGGTGCTGGCGGGAAGCTGTTCCCTGCTGGCATCGGTGCTCGAGAGATTAGAGAGTCTTGGTTCAAGGGATTCTATGGGTGCAATCATGGTAATTGGAAGATAGGAGCTGGAAGCTTGGGGGTTTTGGAACGAAAAGGGCCACGGGTGGGGTTCACGGCGCGGCCTGAGTCTTCTCCCTGACCCAAGTCAGGTTCAAAGGGTCGTTCGGTGTTTTCCGAACCTCTCAGCCAGCCGGCTCCCCCGCATTTCATTGAAGAATAAACGGTTCCCGGAACCGGTCAACGACCAACGCCGAGAGTCACGGTGTATCTCCCCCGCCAAAAGAGCGTTGCGTTGGGCTCTCCGATCTTCGTTAATCTACGAACACGAATGAATGCGGCCTTTTTTAGTAATTTCTTCACCGCCTGGAGAACTTCGATTCAGGAGGGTTTCTCAGCGAACCGTTTTTTTCGTGATACCATCGCGGGGATCGTGGTCGGAGCGATCTCGTTGCCGCTATCGATGGCATTTGCGATCTCTTCGGGGATGTCGCCCCAGTCAGGCCTCTACACGGCTATTGTCGGGGGATTGGTGGCCGGGATTTTTGGAGGTTCGAAATATCAGGTTTCAGGCCCGACCGCCGCTTTCATCGTCATCCTGATTCCGATTGTCAGGGAACACGGGCCGGCCGGCCTGATGATCACCACTGCCTTCGCAGGAATCATCCTGCTTATTCTTGGCCTCCTGAAGCTCGGGAAACTGATCGATTTCATCTCTTTTCCGGTCATCGCCGGATTCACGTTCGGCATCGCAATCTCCGTGATGATTCTTCAACTGCGGAGTTTCTTTGGAGTCGTCGCCCCGCCGACGAATACTGTGATCAATGAATTCACGGCCATCTGCTCCCATTTGGAGACACTCAACCGAGCCGATCTGATCCTTGGGATGTTCACCCTCGTCTCCCTTTTTGTCTGGTCCTATTTCTTCAAGAATATCCCTGCGGCCCTTGTTGTGCTCCCCATATCATGTGTTCTCGGCGTGTTTCTTACGAAGTTTGATCCGGGGTTTCACTTCGACACGATTGAAAATCATTTTTCCATGGTCGCTGCCGGAAAGGTTTTTCATGGAATCCCTCCGATCCCCCCGCAGTTTGCCTGTCCGTGGAATCTTCCCGGAGGGATGCATCTACTGGACTCCTTCTCGGGGGTCATGAGCATGATCAAGGGAGCCTTCACCATCGCCATTCTTTGTGCGATCGAAACCCTGGTCACTGCGGTTTGCGGTGACAGGCTTACCTCGACGCGGAATAATCCAAACGGTGAGTTGATCGGTCATGGTCTGGCGAATGTTGTCTCAACGTTTTTCGGTGGATTCAGCGTCTCCGGGGCGATTCCCAGGACTGCTGCGAATATTCAGGCGGGGGGAACGAGTCCCTGGGCTTCGGTGATGCATTCGGTCTTTCTCCTGGCCTCCATCCTGTTTTTTTCACGCTATCTCGGTTATCTGCCCCTTTCTGCCATGGCGGCATTACTCATTTATGTTGCCTTCTTCATGAGCGATCTCCGTGGGTGCATCGATATCATCCGCACGGCTGAAAGGGATGAGTGGTTGACCCTCATCCTCTGCGCGGTATTGACGGTCCTCTTTGACATGGTGACTGCGATCGCCGCCGGGGTCATTGTTACGTCCATCCTGTTCATGTATAGGATGTCGGTGATGTCCGTGACCAAGGAGGGAGTCGAGGAGTCCGTCGAAGATCAGGAGGTGGAAAAGGAGGCTCCCCCGGTTGCAGTCCCCCCCGGCATTCTCTACTTTAAGGTGGAGGGGGCGCTCTTTTTTGGATCGGCCAACCGGCTGACCTCAGAGATCAAGGCCGAGGAGGGTGCGAAGTTTGCCGTGATCGATCTCTCCGATGTGCCGCTGATTGATTCCACCGGAATTTCCCAGCTTGTAATGACCGTGAAGCAATTGCTCGCGGGCGGACTGGTCGTCTCCCTGACCGGCCTCCAACCGATCCCCAGATCGGCACTTCGGGCCGCGAATTTAGGAGTCGAATATCCGGAGGTCCGGGTTTTCAGAACGAACTCAGAGGCCTTCCGGGTTCTCCTCACGCCGGTCAGCAAGATTCTTCCGATCGGTCATATCTGAAATGGCACTCCGACTTTTGTCATTTCACAGACCTATCAAACCATGCGCGCCCTCCATCACCACATCCTGAATTTAGCCGAAAGACGCCATGTCATCGGAGGGGCCACCATTCTTGGTTTATTCTATTTCGGACCCTATTTGCCGACAAGTGTGACTTTGGGTCTCTTTCTCTGCGTTGCCTGCATGGCGGTCACAACGCATGCGAATACCCTGAAAGTGGCGATCGTTGCGGCCGCGAGTTTCATGCTTGGTTTGCTGATGAGTTGGGCGAGGGGGTGGAGATCGCTTTCCGGTGAGGCATTGACACCTTTGCAGGCGGTCGAAGAGGCTGTGATTCTGATGGTGCTGGTCACTCTTGTCTTCGGAACAATTTCGTGGATTAGTCGGCTTCTGAGTACGGAAAGCGCAAAGTTGGACAAGGTTTTGGAGGCCTGCAACCTCTATATCTGGATCGGAGGAACCTTTGCATTCGCCTACACCGTCGTGGAAAGGATCAATCATCAGGCGTTCCGTCATTCCCATTTCAGCACTGAAGGACCCGCCGTGATTCCGGTTTCCGAATGGAAAAATGATGTCCAGCAGATGCTCTATTACAGCTTTGTGACTCAGACCACGCTTGGATTCGGCGATATCCTCCCGGTGACCCATATCGCGAGGGTCCTGACAATCACGCAAGCCGTGATCGGCCAGTTCTATGTCGCCGTAGTGCTGGCATACATCCTGAATCTTTGGATTCACGATTTGGATAAACGAGCCGGAGACCGTCCGGCTCGAACCGAATCCAAGGAAGTATCGCAGGCGCCTCCCCGCCGGTAAGTCTCCGAGGGTTCCGAAGACACGATTTCCCAAGCCCGCGAGGCAATCGAGCTCCTGGAGTTAAAGCATCCGATCCAGGAACGAAGAACGGTCGAAAAGCGCCAGATCCCCGGCCCCCTCTCCAGTGCCGATATAACGGGGTGAAATGCCGGTCTCTCTGGCGATCGCGACGGCGACTCCACCTTTTCCAGAACCATCCAACTTGGTGAGGATGAGTCCGGTGAGAGGCGTGGCGGCATGAAATTCCCTGGCCTGAACGACGGCATTGCTGCCGGTCGTGGTGTCGACAACGAGAAAAACCTCATGAGGTGAGGACGGATCGATCTTTCCCAGGGAGCGTTTGATCTTGGAGAGCTCCTGCATGAGATTCGACTTTGTATGAAGTCGGCCGGCGGTGTCGCAGATGAGGAAGTCGGATTTCAGGCGTTTTGCCTTGGCGAGGGCATCGTGGCACAGGGCGGCAGGATCCGCACCGTATTCACTGCTCACGACTTCCACACCCAGCCTGTCACCCCAAGCCTTGAGTTGCTCAACGGCTGCAGCCCGGAAAGTGTCGGCGGCGCACAGGAGAACCGAATGTTCCCGGGACTTCAGGAGTGCCGCAAGTTTCGCGCTGCTTGTTGTCTTGCCGGTGCCGTTGACTCCGACCATGAGGATCACGATGGGACCGTCCGGTGAAGGCGTCAGCTCCTTTCCTCTCTCCGGAAGGAATTTTGCAGCCTCGACCCGCGCCTCTTCGAGGACGTTGTCGGAATGGAGAGAAAGACCTTTGCTGCGGAGTGATGCAAGGATCGCAGTCGCTGTTGGCGCTCCCAAGTCAGACTGCCAGAGGGCGGCCTCGACTTCCTCCCAATCAACGGCCTCATGGGCACCAGTAATGCGCCCGAGGATACCCTTAAGCCAGCCAGACATTATTCTTCGGAGCCTCCTGCAGGAGCAATGCCCCGATTTTTCTGCTTTGTTGCGGGTGTGCGGTCGGGTCGCTTTAGGGTTGCCTTGATCTTGTCCAAGACACCGTTGACGAAGCGGCCGGATTCTTCGGTGCCGTATTTCTTGGCAATGTCAATGGCTTCATTGATCGAGACGACTGGAGGGATGTCGGAGCAGAAGAGCATCTCATGGATGGCTAGGCGCAGGATGTTACGGTCCACCGCCGAGAGGCGTCCCAGTTCGTAATTTTGGGTGTGTTCGCGGAGCGCCACATCCACCTCCGCCGAATGGGCAAGCGCCCCCTTCACCAGTCCCTCGCAGAATCTTCTGGCAGACGGGCTCAATCCCCTGAAGGCATAGAACTCCTCCAAGTCAGCCACGAACGCTCCACCTCCAAGATCACGCTGATAGAGGAATTGGATTGCAGCCTCACGGCCCTCACGCCTGACACCCATAACTATTAACGTTGAATGAGAGCCTTCGCGGAGCGAAGCACCTCGATTGCGGCGCGGGCTGCCTCAATGCCCCGGTTCATGGTATCACCAAGGCAGCGTTCCTTTGCCTGCTCCTCATTGGTCAGGAGAAGGACTGCATGAATCACGGGTGTCAGCGTATCGACCGAGATGCGGCACAATGCGTCACTTACGGAATTCGCAATCAGGTTTGCGTGGCCCGATGCTCCCTGAAAGATCACTCCCAGACAGATCACGGCGTCGGGTTTGCGACGTTCGATGACCTGGCGTGTCAGGAAGGGGATCTCGAAGGATCCGGGCGCATGTACGATCTCGGTCTGGGTATTAGGCTCGATGACGCAGATCTCCTCAAGCGCTTTGGCCAGCATGGGCTCCACGTAGTTATCGTTGTATCTACTGACAACAAGGGCAATCCTTTGGGATGCCAGCGGAGTTTGCCGGGGACGTGTTGGGAGCGGAGTAAGCATTGTGTGGAATGATGTTGGGTCAGGAAGATGGAGTTAAGAAGGAGGAACTGTCGCCAGGCTCTTTATCGGGCAGGTCGTTAGCTAAATCATGTGACCCAACTTCTTTTTTTTGGTCAAGAGGTAGCGGGCGTTGTGGAGGTTTGGTTCGGAACGAATCGGCACCCTGTCGATGATTTCCATGCCGTATCCGGCCAACCCAACGACCTTCCGGGGATTGTTCGTGAGAAGACGGATTTTTGTGATGCCCAGATCGGCAAGGATCTGCGCCCCGGTGCCGTAATCTCGGAGATCGGAGGGATAACCCAGGCGCTCGTTGGCCTCCACGGTATCCAATCCCTCCTCCTGAAGCTTGTAGGCGTGGATTTTGGCAGGCAGTCCGATGCCCCGTCCCTCCTGCCGCATGTAAACCAATACCCCGTGCCCGCTCTTCGCGATCTGGGCGAGGGAACGATGAAGTTGGCTTCCACAATCACAGCGTCTGGATCCGAAGACATCACCCGTGAGGCACTCGCTGTGAACACGCACCAGGGCCGGTTTTTTCGGGTTAATGGGGCCTTTGACCAATGCCAGGTGGTGATGGTTGTCGATCTCAGCACGGTATAGATACATTCTGAAATCGCCGAAATCCGTCGGCATCTCAATCTCCTGCTCCCTTCGGACAAGTTTTTCACTTTTACGGCGGTGAGCGATCAGATCCTTAATCGAACAGATCTTAAGTCCGTGCTTTTTCTTGAATTTCAGCAGATCCGCTAGGCGCGCCATCGATCCGTCCTCATTCAGGATTTCACAGATCACCCCGGAGGGATCGAGTCCGGCGAGTTTGGCAAGATCGAGTCCTGCCTCGGTATGCCCCGCACGTCGCAGGACACCTCCCTCGGCGGCCTGGAGCGGAAAAATATGCCCCGGTTGACGGAGGTCCTTGGGTCCGGCGTTCGGATTGCTGAGCACCCGGATCGTGGCGGCACGATCAACGGCGCTGATGCCCGTCGTGACTCCGTGTGAGGCATCCACGGAGACGGTGAAGTCCGTTGCGTGGAGTTCGCGGTTGTGGGCCACCATGCGCTGAAGTCCCAGGTGGGACGCCCTCTCCTCGGAGACGGGAACGCAGATCAGTCCGCGGCCATGTGTGGCCATGAAGTTGACGGCCTGCGGGGTGATCTTGGAGGCGGCCATCACAAGGTCCCCCTCGTTCTCACGATCCTCATCATCGGTGACAATGACCATGCGGCCTTTCCTGATCTCCTCGATCACCTCGGGAATGGAGTCAAAAGAAGAGTTTGTGGATCGTCTTGTTCCGGACGCCTTCGGCAAAACCTTCCCCGCTTTTGGCGCAGCCTTTTTCATACCTCTTGGAATGAGCGCTTTGCCGCCAGGGTTTCTCCCTGAGGCTTGGAGCTAAAAGTGCGGTTTGCGATCCATCCCCCTCCGATGACCCTGTCGCCGTCGTAAAACACAGCCGCCTGCCCCGGGGTGACAGCACGCAGGGGTTTCAAGGGGCGGATAATGGCGGTGTCATTCTCTCCGGCAACGACCTCGGCAAGATCCCCGGTGTGCCCATGCCTCACTTTGACCTGAATGTGCCGCGGGGTGGCGGGCGCCTCGACGTGCCAGTTGGTGCGGTTGACGGTGAACTGCTCGCAGAGCAGATCACCCTCGCTGCCAAGAATCACGCGTCCGCTTGAGGCATCGATGTCAATGACGTAACGGGGAGTGGGGGCACCCCCTGGAAGTCCTTTGCGCTGGCCGATGGTGAAGAATTCTATGCCCTCGTGATTTCCGAGATGATTTCCATCAAGGTCGTAAAACCCGCCGGGCTGAAAGGACTCGCCCCGGTCCTCGAAGCGATCCTTGAGGAAGGCCTTGTAATCCTTCCCCGGGACAAAGCAGATCTCCTGGCTGTCCTCCTTGTCGGCGACCTTAAGTCCGAGATTCCTTGCGATCCCCCGAATCTCCTCTTTGGTGAGCGAGCCAAGAGGGAAGAGTGCCCGGGAGAGTTGTTCGTCGCGCAGGCTGAAAAGGAAGTAGGATTGATCCTTCCTGGGGTCCAGTCCCTTGCGGAGAATCGGTGCCCCTCCAACGCTATTGTCGGCCCGGACATGCTCGATCGAAGCGTAGTGACCGGTCGCTATGTAGGCGGCCCCGAGGGCGGTTGCTTTGTCCCAGAGATTGCCGAACTTCAGCTTCTCGTTGCACATCACGCAGGGATTTGGCGTGCGACCGGCCCGGTATTCGTCGGCAAAGTAATCGATGACCAGACGCTCGAAGGGAACCGCTTCATCAATGACGTAGTGCGGGATGCCGAGTGTGTTGGCCACATTCCGGGCATCCGCAATCGCCTGGGGGCCGCAGCATTTATCCTCAGCCCTAGTCATGCAGTCTTGGGGCCAGAGCTTCATGGTGACCCCGATGACCTCCCATCCCTCTTCTTTCAGGAGCCATGCGGCAACACTGGAATCAACACCCCCGCTCATTCCGACGACAACACGGCGGTTTTCAGGATGAGGAGAGTTTGGATTCATAAAGGGATGGCGTCCTCAAGCGAGAGGCGGGGAATAAAACTACCGCTTCTCCCCATGGGCGTCAACGAAGGGGGTGAATCTTCACGAAGGCCGGCGGCAAAAGAAAAGGCCCCGGAGAAAACTCCGGGGCCTTTCTGAAAGGTTTCTGGATTCTAAATTTAGAAAGCGAAACGAAGACCGGCACGGGTCAGGGTCTCGTTGAGTCCGTTGTTGCCATAGAGGTAACGGGAATCAGCGAAGATGCCGATCGAGTGGGTAAATCGGTAATCAAGACCAACGCCGACGTTTCCGTCGCCCTGGCTCTTGGTGCCCCAGGTCGCACCACCGCCGACAAGAGCGTAAGGAGCAAGATGAAGGGACTCAATAGGATAACGACCGATGAGGTCACCCTGAAGGCTGTTGTAGGTGTGGCCGTTTCCGTTGAGACTGGAGATGGTGTCATCGACTCCGATACCGAAGTACTTCGTGAAGAAGTAATTGGCACCGAGGCCGCCGCCGAAACCGTTGACGGATCCGCCGCCGTAGTTACCGGCAGCACCAGCTGCGAAGGCATCAATCTGAAGCTCACCAGCGCGGAAAAGATCCTGCTGAGGAGCGACAACGACTTTCTTGGAGGAGACTGCAGTTCCAGCGAACGAGGTCGCTGCTGTTGCAATCACGACTGCGAGGAGTGTGAGGGTTTTATTCATAGTTTGTAGGTTTGTGGTTTGTTACTAACAAATCTTGGAATAAGAGAGGAGCTTCCAACTGTCAACACTTATGCATCTTCACCCCGGAGGATCACGCCTGCTTTTCAGGGCTTATTATCGAGTTGTATCAAGATTACACCTTGAAGGAAATTGCCGAGGTGCTAAGCTTCCAGCCCATTGCCAGTATAGCTCAGCGGTAGAGTAGGGGACTCATAAGCCCTTGGTCGCAGGTTCGAATCCTGCTACTGGCACATTTGATCCACAACGCATTTGATCCACATCGCATCCTCCAAAACGAATCTCAACTCCTATGGCAACTACCAAGGCACCAGCTAAAAAAACATCCTCTGCAATCAAGCGCGCTCGTCAAGGTGAGTTGCGTCACGCGCGCAACACCAGCGTGATCAGCCGTCTCAAGACGACCGAAAAAAAATTCCGGGCTGCGCTTGAGGTCGGAGTCGATGAGGCGAAGGTCATTTATAAGAACCTGACCTCTGCCCTCGACAAGGCGGCCAAGCAAGGGGTGATTCACAAGAACGCCGCAGCAAGGAAGAAGAGCCGGCTCAACACGCGCTTGGCGGGAGGAACCCAAGCTGCGGTTGTTGCAAAGCCCAAGAAGACGGCGGTGAAAAAAGTCGTCACCAAGGCCAAGGCAAAACTCAAGCCGCGCAAGAAATAGTATTTTCTGATTTTTATAAAAAGCCTCTCTGCATAGGTGGAGGGGCTTTTTTTGTGCATGGATGGCTTCCCGGTGCACAGGGCGAACCGATCTGAGCTCAACGGTTTTTAGCGTGCCCTGACGAAGGCCGTTAGTTCCTGGGTCGTCTGGTAGGCAAGAAATGGTGTCATGAAGTAGACGCCGGGAAAATGATCGAGCACAGCGCGGGTCACTTCCTTGGCAAGTTCGACCCCCTCTTTCCTGCCCTCAAGACCTTCCAGGCCTTCCATCCGTCCCATCACATGCTCCGGAATAAGAATGCCCGGAACCTCGTTGTGAAGAAATGTTGCCTGTCTTCCATTGAGCAGGGGCCAGACACCCACGAAGACGGGCACCTGGAAGTGTGCTGTCCGGCGAGCGGTTTCCTCGACAAGGGAGGTCTCAAAAACCGGCTGGGTCATGACATAGGTGGCCCCCGCCCTGATCTTGCGCTCAAGACGTTGGATCTGGGTATCGAGATTCCTTGCGTTCGGATTGAAGGTGCATCCGGCAACGAGTCCGGGCTTTGCCTGCAGATCGGTGCCTGCCTGCGTATAGCCCTCGTTCAGTCGGTTGATGATCTCGAGAAGGCCGACGGAGTTCACATCATAAACAGAGGTGGCCTCCGGGTGATCCCCCCCCTTTGCGGGATCGCCTGTCAGTGCCAGTACGTGGCGCATACCCATGGCCGCCATGCCAAGGAGTTCACTCTGAAGGCCGATCACATTGCTATCCCGACAACTCAGATGAAGTAACGGGGTGATCCCTCGCTGCTTGAGCATCGAGGCAACCGCAAAGTTGCTCACCCTAAGGATCGCAAGAGAGTTGTCGGCAAGCGTTATGGCGTCGCATCCTGCTTGAGTGATAGCTTCCGCCGCTGCAAAGAATTTTTCCAAGGGGAGTGTCTTCGGGGGATCCAGTTCGGTGACGATCACCGTTTTTCCTGTGGCAATGAGGTCGAGAAGACTTGTTTCCTGAGGGAGCGGAGCGGAAGAATCCTCTTGGAGTGTGACCGTGCCATGGGACTTGCTGACAATGGGTCTGAGTCCGTTCAAAGCTGATGAAAGTGCCTCGATATGACGGGGCGAGGTTCCGCAGCATCCTCCGACAAGTGCGGCACCCGCCTGGGCCATCCGGCGTCCCAAGTCGGCAAAATATTCGGGTGCGGTCCCGTAGGAGATTCGTCCCTCCTGATACGATGGGCGTCCTGCATTCGGGAAGACGACGAGGGGTCGTGTCGGGGCTATCTTCTCCACTAACCGGAGCATGGCCTGGGGACCATTCACACAGTTAAGGCCGACAAGATCGGCCCCCTGCTCCCCAAGAGACTCAAGGAGATCTCCAATCCAGGCCCCTCCGGGTAGTCTTCCGCTTTCGGGAGAGGCAATGAGGGTGATGACGGGTTTGTCCCCAAAATCGCGTCCCGATGATTTGGCAACTCGTAGCGCGATCTCAAGTTCCTCCGGATCCTGAAAGGTTTCCAGAAGAATCAGATCACTTCCTCCCTCAAGAAGGGCAGTGATCTGCTCGCGGAAAAGATCCTCGCGCTTGAGGCCTCTACCCGATGCCTCACTCCCCCGTGATCCGAGGGGTCCGACGCTTCCGGCAACCCAGGCCTTTGTTCCGGAATCATCCACGGCCATCCTGGCGATCGACGCCGCATGGAGGTTGATTTCGGCGACGCGGGATTCGTGACCGAAGGAGGCGAGTTTCATCGCATTCGCCCCGAAGGAATTCGTCGTGATGATCCGCGCTCCGGCATTCAGATATTCACGGTGGATACCGTTTACCAAATCTGGTTGTGAAACACAGAGTTCCTCGAAGCAACTTCCCGATGGGACACCCCGTTCTGCGAGGAGAGTCCCCATGGCACCGTCCCCGCAAAGGACGCTTTCTTTCAGTGAATCGAACAGGCTACCCATGGCAATCATTGGATCGTGGGCGTCTTAATTCCTTCGCGAACGCCTCGCCACCAGCCAGACGCTGATGATGAACATCAAGGTGGCAAAAAGCGCCGTCACGGCGAGGCCGGTCAGGTATCCGGCCGGCAAGGCACTGGAGTTTCCTCCGATGAAGGCCGCTCGAATTGCGGTTACCCCGTAGCTGACGGGATTCAAGGCGCCCACCCAGTAGAGCCAACCTGTTCCGGCAGGCATTGGGAAGAGCGCTCCCGACATCATCCAGAGCGGCATCAGAAAGATGTTCATGATTGCATGAAATCCCTGGGTGGAATCCATGGGCCATGCCACCAGAAAACCAAGTCCAGTCATGGCAAAACCGACACAAACAAGCGCCGGCAGGAGGAGCAAGGCCTGATGCCAGCCGATCGGCAATCCGGCAAGCGGAGCCAGGACGCAAAAGAGGCCTGCTTGGAGAACGGCAAGCGTCGTTCCACCGAGGAACTTGCCTAGCGGGATGGCGGCCGGGGAGAGGGGGGCCACCAAGGCGCCCTGAAGGAATCCTTCCCGTCGGTCCTCAATAACGGAGATCGTTGAGAAGATCGCCGTGAAGAGCATGATCAATACTAGGGTGCCGGGGAAGAAGTAGGCCAGGTAACTTCCTGTATCGAGAGGGGCTCCGGGGTTCCTGAACGAGGGGCCGAATCCGGATCCGACCAGCAACCAGAAAACAAGAGGTGTTGCCAGCGCGCCGATGATGCGGTTGCGCTGCCGAAGGAAGCGGATGACGTCGCGCCACCAGAATGCGATGGCGGGAGTCCAGAGGAGTCGGGTCGGTTTCATGAGGAAGATGCGTTGGAACTCAGTGCTTCTTTTTCTTGGCGGGCGGAGTCGTGCCGGGTTCCAGATCCTGATCGGCAAAGAGGCGTCCGGTTCTGGCGATGAAAACATCCTCAAGAGTCGGGCGGGCGATGCGCAGCGAGGAGATCCCGCCGGGGAAATCTCCCGCAAGCCGGGCGGCGAACGCGTAGGCCTCGGCGTGTTCGATCCGGACCTCTCCTTCCACCACCGTTGCAAGAATGCCGGTCTTCGCCGTGATTTCGCGGGCCAAGTGATCCGCTCCCGTGCCGGCTGTGACCCCAAGACTAATCACGTCGCCCCCGATCGCCGAAGTCAGTTCGTCGGGCGTTCCCAAGGCAACAAGCTTCCCCTCACTCACGATGCCGACACGATCCGCACGGGCCGCTTCCTCCATCAGGTGAGTGGTGCACAGAGCGGTGACGCCGTGTTGATTCCGGAGATTTTCCAAGGCAGCCCAGAGATCAAGTCGGGCGCCGGGATCGAGTCCCGTGGAAGGTTCATCCAAGAGAAGGACCTCCGGGCGGATCAAGAGACATTTGGCGATCTCGGTGCGGCGCTGGAGTCCTCCGGAAAGGGTTTCAACGAAATCGTTGAGACGATCCGACAGGTCGAGCGCCTTGGTTGCCTCGATGATACGCGACTCCAATTCAGAACCATTCAGACCATAGAGGGCTCCTCCACATCGGAGATTTTCGAGAACGGTCAGCTTACCGTCGAGGCTGGGTGACTGAAAAACCACGCCCAGCCTGGCCCTGACCCCGGCTGCGTCGGAAACCACATTGTGACCGGCCACCTGCGCAGATCCGCTATCCGCAAGGGAGAGGGTTGCCAGGATCCGGAAGAGGGTACTCTTGCCGCCTCCATTGGGCCCCAAGAGGCAGAAAAGTTCCCCTCGGCGCACTTCCAAAGTGATGCCATCAAGCGCCCTGCGGTCGCCGAAGGACTTTACCAGATCGCGGACAATGATTGCTTGTGATGATCCGTGGTCGCTCATGAGATTCAGAGATTCGTCAGAGGAGGCGATCATGGCAAGGATTTGGGATCGAGGGGATCATGTTCAGGCTTCAGCGGGAAGTTGAAGTTCCGCGATGGCAGCCATGACGCGGTCGGAGAGAGACTGATAGAGCGAGCGCTCATCATTACCATGGAGGGATGGATTCAGATCAGCGTCGGTGAAATGGATCGTTTCGCCCACGACCACGGTGATGGGGGTCAGAGAGATCTTGTCCGAACCTTTCGGGAAGGCCTCGTAGGAGCCAAAAATACGGACTGGTTGCACCGGGGCGCGGGTCTTGGCGATGACAAGGCCGATACCTGCCTTCGCTGGCTGCAAGTTGCCGTCGATGGAGCGGGTTCCCTCGGGAAAGAGAACAACAGCATTCCCGGATTTGACGGTACGAATCACGGATTTGAGCGCAGACATGTCGTTTCCGTCGCGATCGACAAGAATGACATTAATGTGTGGCAGAAGCTTACCGAGCAGAGGGATCTGCAGGAGCGTCTTGCGGGCGAGATAATAGACACCTCTGCGGGAACAGATGCCGACAAGCGGTGGATCGAAGTAACTCTGGTGATTGGAGGCGAGAATCAGCGGCCCCTTTTCGACAATCCGCTCCGGATAAAGGACCCGGAAACTGAAAAAGAGCCGCGCAATAGTTTTGGAGACCGTATACCAAAAATAATAAGTGAAGCTCATGGATTGGAGGGTTGAAGGTTTCCGAGACGAGAGATCACGACATCAACCACCTGCTCAAGGGTCATGCGGGTCGTGTCGATCACATCGCTTCCCTCCGGAATAACAAGGGGTGCGGTGACTCGGGTGGAGTCAAGCCGATCCCTCTCCGCGATCGGATCCACATCCCCTTCCCGGGCTCGTCTTCGCGCACGTTCTTCAGGAGAGGCATCGAGGTAAAACTTCCAAGGGGTGTCGGGAAAAACAACGGATCCGATATCGCGGCCCTCCATCACGAGATCCCGCTCCTCGGCAAGGGCATGCAGGCGCGAGTTCACAAAATCTCTCATGCAGGGAAAGGAGGCGATCTGGGAAACTTTAGCCGCGACTTCAGGATCCGAGAGGTGGGAAGTGGCATCCTTGCCGTCGAGAAGCAGTGAGATGGAGTTTTCCTTTTCCTCGACCCCGAGATGGCGTGACATCAACCAGTCATTCAGCGCTTCGTCCGGTATTGATTCAATCACGGTGCCCCAGGCGAGCGCCCGGTAGAAATGTCCCGAGCTGACAAACAGGAATCCTAGGGTGGAAGCAACGCTCCTGGCTACGCTGCTCTTTCCGGAGGCTGCGGGCCCATCAATGGCAATCACTCGTCCCGCCATGGCAACAATCAGCGTGAGAGCACAGTCTCAAGTGTGACCCCGAACGTCGGGTAGGAGGTTGCCACGCACTCGACTCCCTCGATCACCGTTTCACCGTCGGCAAATAGTCCTGCAACCGCAAAGGCCATCGCAATTCGGTGATCATGAAAGCATTGCAACCGGGCTCCGTGAAGGGGATGCCCACCCTCGATCACCATGCCATCCTCCGTTTCGGTGACGTTTGCTCCCATGGCGCGCAGATTACCCGCAACGGCCGCGATGCGGTCGGTCTCCTTGACCCGCAGTTCCTTGGCATCCCGGATGATGGTCGTTCCTCGGGCAAGGGCGGCGGCGACCGCCAGGATGGGGAGTTCATCAATCACATTCGGGATCTCGGCGCCACCGATCACGGTTCCTTGCAACTGGCTGCCAACCACTCGGATCAAACCGAGAGGTTCAGCGGCATTCGGATCCACGGGAGAGATCGAGATGGTAGCTCCCATGCGCTGAAGAACGGAGATGATACCCGTTCGCGTGGGGTTGAGGCCCACCCCCGGCATCGTGACAACGGATCCCTGTTTTGCCGAGGCGGCCACCAGCCAAAAGGCAGCGCTGGAGATGTCTCCAGGGACGGCAAAATCGCGTGCCTTGAGTTTCTGTGGGCCCGTTAGGGCGATGCGTCGGCGCCCTTGAGAGTCCGCCTCTCCAAGTTCCAGATGAATTCCGAACTCCTGAAGCATCCTCTCCGTGTGATCACGGCAGGCCGCGGGCTCAATCACGCTTGTCTCCCCCTCCGCAAAGAGTCCCGCCAGAAGGATGGCGCTTTTCACCTGGGCGCTGGCGACAGGCATTTGGTAGGAGATGGGACGAAGATTCCCCCCTTCCACAACCAAGGGAGGCTTTCCATCGCCACCCTCGGCGATGAATCGTGCACCCATTTCGGAGAGTGGTTTGATGATGCGTCCCATCGGGCGCTTGGAGAGCGAGGCATCACCCGTGAGTCGTGAACGAAAAGGCTGTGCGGCAAGGATTCCCGAGAGAAGGCGCATTGTTGTGCCCGAGTTGCCACAGTCGACATCAACTGCAGGTCGGGTGAAATTGCCCCCAGTTCCCTCCACGAAAAAAGTTCCTGTCGTAACATGGTCGATGGTTGCCCCCAGGCTGCGCATGGCATTCACGGTGGAGAGACAATCCTCGCTCTCCAGAAACCCGGTGATCGTGCTGCGCCCCTCGGCGAGCGCGGCAAACATGGCGCTCCTATGGGACATGCTTTTGTCCCCCGGGATCATGATTTCAGCCTCGATGGGGCCGCAGGAGTGAACGGCAAATATTTTCATAAAAGTCGGTTGTGAAAGGGTATGGATAGAGAGTCCCGATCCTCTTTTGCGCGCGCAAAAAAATCGAGAAGCGAGTCGATATGTTCATGATCCAACCTGTCGGCGAGGGAGTTGAGAAGTCCCGACATCTCACGAAGAGCGGGAATGACTTCTCGTCGGTTTTCCATCAGAATACCGGTCCAGAGATCGGGGTTGCTTGCCGAAACGCGTGTGGCATCACGAAAACTTCCACCCGCAAGCCTGAGAGAGCCATCAGGAAGGCTCCGCTTCGCAAGATTGACCAGGGCAAAGGCGAGAGCATGAGGCAGGTGGCTGATGTAGGCTACTAGTCGATCGTGTTCTTCGGGTGACATGGTGGTGATCTCGGCACCCAGCGAGTTCCAGAATGCACCAACCACTTGCAGCGCAATGGGATCCGTGGAGGCCAGAGGGGTCAGAATGCAGGGTGCGCTATTGAAGAGATCCGCTCTTGCTGCCGCCAAACCCGATCCTTCATTGCCAGCCATGGGATGACCGCCTACGAATCTTCCACCAAACAAAGGGGCCATTTTTTCCATCACGCAGTGCTTCACGCTACCAGCATCCGTGACCACGGAATCGGGTAAGAGCCCCCCGCTCATGGTTTCGGCGATTTTTTCCATGGAATCGACCGGCGTGCAGAGAATCACAAGATCGGCTCCTTGAACTGCTCTCAGGGGCTCTGTTGATACGAAGTCAGCCAACCCACGTGACAGCACTTCCTTCAAGCGGTCCTCGCTACGCCCCCAGACGGAGATGATCGTGTCCGGGCAACGGCTTCTGAGAGCCATGGCGACCGAGGCGCCGATCAGGCCGGGCCCAAAGATCGTAACATGTCTGACAGCCGGTTGACCATCGGTAGCCGGGGAAGAGCTCAAAACAAGCCGGTCAGGGGACCAGAAAGATCTTTCCTGAGTAGGGATCCTTGACTTCGGAGCCGGGGGGGAATCCCCTCACATCGACATAACCCGCCGTGGGGGAGTGGGGACTGGTCACGAAGCCCGGTTTTCCCGGAACAGGAGTTCCGTAGGGAAGATCCCGTGGAGGAGCCACGGGGACTGGTGTCGGCGTGGGGAAAGGATTGGCGGGACTGGCGGCCGTATTGTTCGCGGCGGCATTCGTGTCAGCCATAATGAGATTGCCGTTGGTGTCTGTCAGCAGTGAGTTCGTGCCATTCGTGCCGGTCGCATTATTCGTGGTGAACTGAGAGTCATTGGTCGGAGCGCCGACCATCGGATAGTGTTTCTTTTTTGGAGTGGGCTCGTTGTCGGCACAACCGGCTAACAGAAGAAGAGCTAGGAGCAATGGAAAACAGAGGAGTTGTTTCATTATTTTGAAGTCTTTAGGTGATTGCTGATTTGCTCCGTAACATCAATGTTTTTCAGTCTGAGATCGGATTTTTGCAAGTTATCCCAATTGTGACAAGTATGCCTTAAAGAAGAATTTCTGTTGCCAAAACATGAAACCCACCTCATAGGTAGTTTCGAAGTTCGATGATAGCGATTCAGGCAATGCAGGTTCCCCGCAGGTCGGGAGGGCTGCTCCAAGTCCACTCAGGTGAGAGGCTGGTGCATTCCAAGAAGCAGCCGTCAGCGTAACAGGAACCAACAAACACAAAGCAGTATGAAGTTATATATCGGGAATCTTCCCTTCTCAGCAACAGATGCCGACCTCCGCGAGGTTTTCGGCGCACACGGAACTGTCACGGACGCTATCGTCATGATGGATCGTACTACCGGCCGTTCACGCGGATTCGGATTCATCACCATGGGCACCGACGACGAAGGTCGCGCTGCGATCACGGCTCTCAGCGGAGCCGACATGGGCGGACGTAACCTCACTGTCAACGAAGCCCGTCCGATGGAGGATCGTCCTCGCGGTGGTGGCGGTGGATATGGTGGCGGCGGCGGCTACCGTGGTGGCGGAGGCGGTGGCGGCGGCGGCTACCGTGGTGGCGGAGGAGGCGGCGGCGGCTACCGTGGAGGTGGAGGTGGAGGTGGTGGTGGCGATCGTGGTGGATACCGCGGCGGCGACGACCGTGGCGGCCGTCAGGACTACCGCTAAATCTCGCGCAGATTTTTTCAAGAAACGGCCCGGAGTATTCCGGGCCGTTTTCTTTTTGAAGAGACTCTCCCCGAAAAAGGTGAATGGTCTCCCTACTTCACGATTTGAGCGGCCATGAGAATCCCTGCAGCCTTATGAAGGGTTTCCTCCCATTCCAGGGGAGGATCTGAGTCGGCTGTGATCCCTGCTCCGACATGGAATTCGGCCCGTCCGTTGCGGATTAAAACCGTGCGAATCGCAATATTGAACTGACTCTCCCCATTGTAACCGAAATATCCGATCGCCCCCGTGAAGAGATTGCGAGGGGAAATCTCCAACTCCCTGATAATTTCCAAGGCCCTTTTTTTGGGAGCCCCGGAAATTGATCCTCCCGGAAAGCAGGCAGTAACGGCGGCGACATGGGAGACCTCTTTCCTAAGGGTTCCCTCGATGGTCGAGACCAGATGGAAGACCTGGGCGTAGCGTTCCAGTTCCAAAAGGCCGGGAGTTTGCACACTCCCGAATTCGCAGACACTGCCGAGATCATTTCTCTCCAGATCGGTGATCATGATCAATTCAGCTTTTTCCTTCGGTGAGGATTGTAGTTCCAAGGCTTCCCGTTCATCGGCTGAGTTTTCTTGTTGCCTAGGCCGTGTCCCCTTGATCGGTCGGGTGGAGATTCGGCGCCCCTTCATCTTTAGAAAACACTCTGGGGAACTGGAGAGGATCGTCTCATCTCCAAGTTGAAGATAGGCGGAGTGCGGCGCAGGGGAGGATTCTCTAAGAGCCAGATAGAGGGGCCAAGGATTACCGTCGAACTCTGCAGAAAAACGATGCGCCAGACAGACCTGATAGATGTCGCCGGCGGCAATGTATTCCTGTGCTCTTCGGACCAGGTGTTGGTACTCCTCCGGATTCATCTCCGAGTGGAACTCAACCCGCTGTCCCCCCGAGCGAGCGGTCTGGTCCTCCAGGGACTGAGCTTTCAGTGAAGGGATGTGAGCGGACTGATTCCAACCATCTTCGGAATGAATCAACAGGGAGTCATAAAAGGCGAAACGGAAAGAGCCATCAAAACGGAAATATCCAATCGCTGCTCCCTTGGAGAGATTTTCAAAGCCAGATTGGTGGGCACGAGCTTTGAGTTCGGCTTCCAAAAGGTGTGTTTCGGAAGCCTCTCCCTCAAGCGTCAGAGAGGGCTCTGATGCTAAAATGGAGAGACCTCCCTTTCCTTCAACGGATGAGTCCAGCCACGCAAATTCTCGACGTTTACAAAGAACGGAGGCCACCTCTCTTGGGGTGAATTCTCTGGAAAAATTGCCGTCAAATGGACTGGGATCGAAATTCATGAAAACAAGCGCTGTCGGGCGCCGCTTGCCATCACCGCCCATTTTTGTTTCCTTGGCAAGGGTCTGGTCTATGAAAACCATGCCTCTTCGCCCTATCAATCCATGAAATTCCGATTCCTTGCCTGCATTCAGACCGTTTTTTTGGGACTCTTTCTCTCAGTAGCACATGCTGAGGACCAGTCTGCATCGAACGCGGTCACTACCCCTGCTCCTGACGCGGCATCGAATGCCGTCGGTTCGAATGTCCCGTTGCAGATACAGGATAATTCCGCCCCGACTGCCGCGCCGGCCTCATCACTTTTTGCTCCCGAGGGTCAGGGAAGCACGACTCTTGGTCCATCTCCCTCCACTAATGCTCCCGTGATAGATCCTGCGGTGGCGACGAATGCGTCCACCAATCTGCCCAATGCACCCGCACCGAACGATCCTTCGGCGCCCGCCCCTGATTCGGGCATGGGTTCCCCCGGACAAAATCCTCCCCCAAGTGACCCAAACTCGCTCATTCCTCCCCCGATGGAGCCCGAGCAACCATCTCCTGTCAACTCGGCTGGTAATGAGGAAAAGCAGAGACAGGAACAGAAGGCCCGCTATTACACCGTGAAAGTGAAAGCGGATAAGGATGATGATGTGGCCGCCCTGCTGGATAAAAGTGAGAAAGCCAAGACTGATGAGGGGAAGCGTCAGGCGCTTCGCCGTTATTACGATCTGCTGGCCAAGCGGATGAAGAAAATTGATTCATCCCTCACCGCATGGATCGACACGATGCATGCTGCTTACCTCAGACGGCTCGAGCAGGTGAGGGTCGAACCCACGATACCGGTGGTCGCTCCACCCGACGCCTCCACAACTCCTTCTTCGAGTCCATCGCCTTCAGCATCTCCGCACCATCGGAAGAAAAAGGTCTCCGCTGACGAGAACTAGAACTGCCGGGTTCCGATTCTCATTCACTAAGGAAGCCTTCCCATCGTGCCCGGGAACTTCTTTAGTCTGATCGGGGCATTCCTCGAGTGGGTCATCGTTCCGCTTTTGGCGCTTTGTCTGATTAACTGCCTCTTCAA
>CAIKFI010000043.1 GCA_903826635.1 uncultured Spartobacteria bacterium
CGATACTCCGACCTATGCCCTACGAGACGTTTCCTTCGAGGCGCATTGCGGCGAACTCACAATGATCGTCGGCCCCTCCGGTTGCGGTAAGACTACCCTGCTGAGCGTAATCTGCGGAACTTTGGGAATAGACTCGGGCAGTATCGAGGTTTTTGGAAAAACCCTTGGCTCCATGAGTGTCTCTGAGGTGACTGGATTCCGCAGTAAAAACGTGGGGTTCATTTTTCAGCAGTTCAACCTCATACCAACCCTCACCGTGGTCGAGAATGTCTCTATTCCGCTCATCTTGCAGGGTTGGAACTACCGTAAAGCCGAGGAAAAGGCCGCCGCGATCCTTCAAGATGTGGGACTGGGAGCACGTCTTCGATCGTTTCCCAAACAGCTCTCAGGCGGACAGCAGCAGCGCGTTGCCATTTCCCGTGCCTTGGTCCACGACCCAAAACTCATCATTTGTGACGAACCGACGGCCTCACTCGATGCCAAGACGGGCCACCATGCTTTGGAACTTCTGAAGAAGAGTGCCTGTGCCCCCGAGCGCTGCGTGATAGTGGTCACGCATGACAGCCGTATTTTTTCCTTCGCAGATTGGATCGCAGAGATGGAAGATGGCCGTGTTGTGAAAAGCTGTCCTGCCTCCGAGTATCATCATGCTTAAACGTTTTAGTATCTTTTTGGCCCTTGCGGGAATCATCGCCGTTACACTCCTCGTGCTCCGGCTGAAAAAGCCGGAGCCGGCACCGACTCCGTTGGTCGAGCCCTCACGCGCTCCCTATGTCGACTCCATCGGCGCACGGGGGATCGTCGAGGGCATCAATGAGAATGTGCGGATCGCACCATTGCTTCCCGGTCTGATTGATCAAGTGTTCGTTAAGGTCGGAGACCGGGTTAAGACAGGCGATCCGCTTTTTCGCCAGGATACGCGTGATGCCGAAGCGAGAATAGCCAACCAAAAAGCGCAGGTCGGTTTGCTAGAAGCCAAAGTCAACGAAGCACAGGTAACCCTGGCCGACCGGCAGGATAGCTTCAGGAGAACGGACCAACTTCGCAGCAAGGATGTTTCGAGCGAAGATGATCTCCAGAGAAAATACTATGCCGTGCGTTCAGCAGAGACAGCGCTTGCCACCACCAAAGCCGATCTGGAACTGGCTAAGGCTCAGCTGAGCCAAGCCATTGTGAACCTTGATCTCCTGACTGTGCGAGCGCCGCGTGACGGGGACGTGCTCAAGGTCGACCTGCGGGCTGGCGAGTATGCCTCCGTGCCACCTTCCGATCTGAACAATCCTTCCCTTCTGCTTGGTGATACAAGACAGCTTCAACTCCGCGCAGATGTCGACGAAGACAGCGCTTCACGCGTGACAGCCGGAGCACCTGCCGTTGCCTTCATCAAGGGAATGCGTTCCGACCCGATTCCGCTACGATTCATCAGGATTGAACCCTATGTGACCACCAAGAAGTCACTGACTGGGGATAGTACGGAGCGCGTCGATACCCGGGTGCTTCAGGTTATCTACCAGTTCGATCAGAGCAAGGTTCCCGTCTACGTGGGCCAACAGATGGATGTCTTCATTGAGGGCAAGCGAATCAACCAAGAGATTCCTGAACAAGGAAGCAACTTGATGAGAAAGCTCCCAGTCACTCACTAGCCTCCGCGCAACTGGTTTCTATCATTCGGAGGGTTCTAGGAGGTCTTGGAACCTTGTGTATGGCTCAAGGCCGATGGGTGCAATTATTCGGATGACTGTTTTTCAAGCAACAAGCCTTCCACGTGGAAAATAGAAAAAATCCTTATATCAAATCATCTGGCAATTTTCAAAAGAAAGCGGAGATTTCAGAGATGAGATTCCGCTTCCTCCTTTCCATCCTTTCCTTAATTGTGTTCGCTCAAGGTGTGATCGCTGAACCAACCCCTGCTCCCTTGCCTCCAAAAACTGCCACTGCAGTCTTCGGTGGGGGCTGCTTCTGGTGTCTGGATGCTGTTTATCAATATGTTCCCGGCATTATCAAGATTACATCGGGATTTGCCGGGGGCAACACGCCTAATCCTTCTTATGATCAGGTGTGCACAGGACGCACAGGCCACGCCGAGGTGATCCAGATCACCTATGATCCGAGCAAGGTCAGTTACAACGATCTGCTGAATCTTTTCTGGAAGGCCCATGACCCGACCACCTTGAACAGGCAGGGGGCTGATACAGGAACCCAATACCGATCGATCATTCTGACCACGAATCCCGAGGAGTTTGCCCAAGCGGAGGCTTCCAAGAAAAAAGCCCAGACCCTGTTTCCTGATCCCATCGTGACGGAGATCAAACCCCTCACGGTCTTCTACCCTGCTGAGGGTTACCATCAGGACTATTACAGCAATAACAAGCAGGCTCCCTATTGCCGTGCTGTGATAGCACCGAAGCTCAAGAAATTAGGCCTTCCAGAATAATTATCAAGCTGGGTCCTGTTTTCTGACGACCGAATTACTAGGGGTGGTATCCTGACCGGAGGATCTGTTTTTGGGAAAGTCTGCAACTTTTGCTCCGATTGGCTGTTTCACTTGGATCCAAATCTTCCCGACGACAATGACCCGACCTACAACTGCATTCCTGGCCCTTCTCTTTTATCCAGTATTGGCACTTTCCTTAAAGGCCACAGATCAGACGCTGGATAAACAAGTCTCCACCAAGAAGCCGAATATCATCTTCATCCTTGCCGATGATCTGGGTATCGGAAACTTGAGTTGCTACGGATCCGATCAGTTCAAGACCCCGCATATCGATGCCCTTGCCAAGGGGGGAACTCTTTTTGAGCATTGCTATGCCGCTCCACTTTGTGGTCCTTCCCGAGCGCTCCTGATGACTGGGCGGTATGCCTACCATACCGGTATGACCGGTAATGATAGCGGCAAGCTTCTGAAACCGGCCAACGAAACGATGATTCCTAAGATCCTCAAATCGGCCGGATATTCCACGGCCATGTGCGGCAAATGGAATCAGTTGCCTTTACAGCCCAGTGACTGGGGATTCGATGATTACCTTCGCTTTCAGGCGAGTGGCAAGTATTGGAACACCCAACACGGAGCGGAAACCTATACGCTCAATGGGCAGGAGGTTCCCCTTCGTGATAAAGAATATCTTCCGGACAGGATGCAGAAGTTTGTCTTCGATTTTGTCAAAGATCATAAGGACGGCCCCTTCTATGTCTATTACGCGATGTCCCACGTCCATGAGCAGATCCTTCCCACGCCGGATAGTGCTCCCGATAGCAAAGATCTCTACGGTGACAACATCACCTACATGGACAAGTTGGTCGGCAATCTCATTGCCGAACTCGACAGGCTTGGGATCCGGGATAATACGCTCATCTTCTTTGCGGGCGACAATGGAACCGCTCATCCCTATGCGGATCGATCGACCATTCATGGGAAGACTCTTTCGGGTCACAAGTCCACCATGCTGGAGTGTGGGGCTCTGGTGCCTTGCATTGCCAATTGGCCCGGAGAAATTCCCGCTGACCATGTCTCCAAGAGTCTCATCAACCTGACGGATTTCTTTCCCACGATTGCCGAGATCGCCGGGGCTAAACTTCCGGATAACCTGATTGTTGATGGCAAAGGTTTTGCCCCCCAGTTGCTTGGAAAGAACGAGAAATGGCCCCGCGAGTGGATCTTTGTTGAACTAGGAAAGCATTGGTATGACCGGGACATGGGATGGAAGTTGAACGAAGCAAGCGAGCTGTTTGACATGAGAAATGCTCCTTATGAGGAGACCAAAGTCCCTGCGGACACAAAAGACGAGGTTGCGATCCATGAACGGAAGCTACTCCAGGGGGTGCTGGATCAACTAAACCCAGCTGGAGGCATCGTCGATCCGGGCGACGGATCCGGAAGTCATGCTCATACACCGGAACAAAAAGCTGCCAAGAAAGCCAGGAAAGCTGCTCAAAGCAATGCGGCAAACGGGGCTTCCTCGGACACTTCTGATAAAGCCGCGAAAAAAGCGAAAAAAGGAGCCAATGCTAATGGTGCAAGCACGGGCAGTGAGAATGCCAATGAGGCCAATGAGTAGTCATCGGTAAGGCTAAAAGTCGGATTGACGACCTATCCTCTCTTTCATAAGGTTCACGACTCAAGGTTTCGCGCGGTTAGCTCAGCGGTAGAGCACTACACTGACACTGCGTCCGGGTCTTTTCACGGTCATCGTAGCTCACCCCCGTTTATGCCAGCTGAAGCCCATGGAATCTCGATCTGCGGGCGATGCGCCGCCTCGGTCATCACCGCTCATTACTGCCCATATTTCACCCTACCGGGTCAAATGGTGGGCTAAATGGAAATGACGCGATCTGCTTAACGCGAATGGTCAAGACGCTTTCTGTTTCTCGGCTTTTCTGGTGAATTCATTTGCTTCTTGAATCGTGTCAAAAATACCCACAGGGACATACAGGGTTGCTTTGTTGGCTGCGTATGCCTGCTGGTTTTTTTCGATCATCTCCCGGATGGTGTGAAGATGAAACTGCTGTTGGGAATGGCTCCATTCAGCGACGTAGGAATTTTCAGTGATATTCATGGGGTGTGTGGTTATTGAGAGTTGTTATTTCAATTATCGGGAATGACAACTTGTTCAAGTCATCTTTTCGCTTTCCCTGACCTATTACCAGATCCCCTTCAGATCCTCGTCCTCACGCCACCTCTTTGAACTCCGGATCAAGTTCAATGGCTTTACTCAACAGACTCTTGGCCTCCA